>PYER01000065.1 GCA_003017855.1 filamentous cyanobacterium CCT1 | reverse complement strand
ACACAATCACGCAGGGCGACAGCGTTTCTCCCCGCGTCACCTGGCCGATGGTGAGCAGAGTGCCTTCCCACACCTGCTGCTGAGGGTGGCCTCCCCAGCGAACGATCGCCACGGGCATGTCGCCTCGACAACCGTTTTGCCGCAGCCGATGGACGATTTCTTCGAGGTGGCGGCTGCCCATGAGCAGTACCAGGGTGCGCAGGCGAGCCAAAGTGGGCCAGTCGAGCAGGTCGAGATCGTGGGCGGTAAAGACGCCAAAACCGTGACTCCACACCGGGTCGGTGAGGGGAATGCCCTCCAGCAATGGGGCCGCCAGCGCCGACGAAACGCCGGGTACGACTTCGACTGGGCAGCCCGCCTCTCGCAGAGCCTGAATTTCGGCGGCGGTGCGACCAAAGATAAAGGGGTCGCCGCTTTTGAGCCGCACTACCTGACGCCCTTCTAGAGCCAGCTTGACCAAGAGCTGAGTGATTTCGGCCTGGGGAGGGCTGGGCAGGCCGCCGCGTTTGCCGACGTGGATGCGATCGCTCCCCACTGGCAGAAGGTTCAACAGCGCCTCATCCACCAGGGCGTCGTAGACCAGGCACTCGGCCCGCTGCAACAGGTCGTACCCCCGCACGGTGAGGTAGTCGATGGCCCCTGGCCCGGCCCCAACAATATAAACAGTCCCTGGCTGAGTCATGGCAACAGACTACACTGTGTAGATGCTTCAATAGTCGCAGATGACTGTTTAGATTTGAATGAGCCACTTCTTCATCAGCAACAGCCGTCAATACCAAGCCTTCCACCAACGACCCAGCAGGACAAGCTCTTACTTAAAATCCTCAGGGGCAAGTCGGATGCCAGTATTCCCTTTGAGCCTCTATGTCAGTTGCTTAGGTGGTTGGGATTTGAGGAGCGCATTAGAGGCAGCCACCACATCTTCTCGAAGGATGGTGTAGAGGAAATTCTTAATCTCCAGCCAAAACAGGGAAAAGCCAAAGCCTACCAGGTTAAGCAGGTAAGAATTATTGTCTTGAAATACAAACTCGGGGAATAATATGTCCATTAAGTACGAACTAATTATCTACTGGAGCGAAGAGGATCAAGCCTTCATTGTTGAAGTTCCTGAGCTTCCTGGCTGTGCTGCCGATGGGGAAACTTACCAAGCAGCCGTGGCTAACGCGGAGGTCGTTATTCAAGAATGGATTGATACCGCTCAGGAACTGGGCCGTCCTATTCCTACCCCCAAAGGGCGTCTCCTTTTTGCTTGAGTGTAAGGTTTAAAGTTCTGAATGCATAAGTAAGGCTGTCAAGAAGCGGTCTGGTAGGGATGAATTTGGGCCAAGGCTTCAGCCTCCTCTTGCTGGGCTTGGTAGAGATCCCACCGCAGCTGTAGCGTTAGCCAAAAATCAGCAGACATAGCAAAAAACTTCGCTAACCGAAGCGCCACCCCTGGCGTTAATTCCTGCTGCCCGCTGATCATTGCCTCAATTTTGGCGACAGGCACATTGATAGATGTCGCTAACCCTTCGGCAGATAGCCCCATGGGTACTAAGAATTCCTCCAACAGCATTTCGCCGGGGTGGGTGGGTGGTCGATGGGTTGGCACTCTCATAGCTCAGTCGTTCTAGTGGTAATCGATAATCTCAACCTCGGTTGCCCCTTGCTCCGACCAGCCAAAACAGATGCGGTACTGGTCATTAATGCGGATACTGCATTGCCCCATACGATCGCCCTTGGGCAATTCCAATCGATTACCGGGGGCACCTTTAAGTCGTCTACGCTAACGGCTGAGTCAATCTGATCGAGCTTCCGGATCGCCCGCTTCCAAAGGTCTTGCGGACAGGTAGCTCTCGCTGCCTTAGAGGCTTTGCCGTTGAAGATGTCCTCAGTTCCCTGCTGACGGAATGAATGGATCATCCTCCCCCGTCATTTCTGAGATCAGCATAGCCCATAGCGCATTACGCAGTGTGGGTTAAACGGGCTAGGGCGGCGATCAGTGCTTGATTTTGCTCCTCAGTGCCTACCGAAATCCGCAGTTTGTCGTCTAGCCGGGGTTGTTTGAAGTAACGTACCAAAATGCCCTGCTCTTTTAGAGCCAGATACAGCTGCTCCGCGTTGGGCTGAGGGGGAGTGGCCAACACAAAATTGCCGTGAGAATTTGGCACGGTGAACCTCAACCCTTGCAGCTCTTTCGTTAGCGTAGTTCGCGATGCTTTGACTTTGGCGGCGCAGGCATTTTTGTAAGCCTGGTCCCGCATAGCCGCTGTTCCTAGGGCGATCGCGATCGCATCCACGTTGTAGCTGTCTTTCACCTTAAATAGCTCGGCCAGCAGTGCCGGATTGGCAATGCCAAACCCCAACCGCAGCCCCGCCAGCGAATAGCCCTTTGAAAGGGTACGCAGCACCACTACGTTGTCGAACTCCTGCACCAGCGACAGGGCCGAGCCATCGGCAAAATCTACGTAGGCTTCATCCACCACGACCAGACCCGCAGCCTGCTGCGCCAAGTCTCGCAGATCAGCCAGCGCCACCCCATGCCCCGAGGGACTATTGGGCGACGCAATGAACGTAATCGCCCCCCGGGCCGCCACCAGTTCCTTCAAAGGAAACTGAAAGTCATCAGGGTAGGGAACCTCGACCACGGTAGCGGGTTGCAGTGCCGCTAGGGTGCGGTACAGCACGTAAGTCGGCGTGGGGTATACAATCGGTCGGGCTGAGTCGTCCGCACAGGCGCGCACCAGCAGATTCAGCAGGTCATCGCTGCCGTTGCCGACAATGATCCAGTCGGCGGGTACACCTAAAACGTCGCTAACGGCCTGGCAAAAGCTGCGGGCAAACGGGTCGGGATAGCGCCTGAGCTGCTCATACTCAACCTGTCGCAGCGTCTCAATGACGCTGGGCGACGGCGGATAGGGATTTTCGTTGGAGTTGAGCTTGAGGATGCCTGAACCGGGGCGGGGCTGTTCTCCAGGAACGTAGCCAGCCATCGCATCAATATTGGGACGAACGTAACTCATGGCGGGTGGTAGATGATAGTACGCGCCTGTGAAATGCTAGAGCACAGGAACCTATAGTTCGAGGCCGTTGAACAATGCTGACCTTTTACCATACCCCGCTGTCGATCAACTCTCGCCGGGTTTGGGTGGCGCTGCTGGAGAAAAATTTGCCCTTCGATGCCCGTGTTGTCACCCTCAGCGGCGACCAATTTCAGCCCGAATTTCTGGCGCTCAATCCCTTTCACCACATTCCGGTGCTGGTCGACGATGGCTTTACCGTAATCGAATCCTTCGCCATTCTGGACTATCTGGAGGCCAAGTACCCCACGCCCTCGCTGCTGGCCACCACACCCGAGGGGATCGCCAAGATGCGCATGGTCGAAATGGTGACGGTGAATGAGCTGGTGCCTGCCATCAACCCGCTGATCAAGCAGATGATGGGCTTTGGTCAGGACCCGGAAGAGGCGATCGCCCAGGCCAAGCAAAAGTCTGAGGTCGTGCTCAAGTTCTACGCCGCCAAGCTGGCCGATCAGCCCTTTTTCTGCGGCGACCAGCTCACCCTGGCCGATGTCGTGGCGGGCACCTTTGCCCCCTGGTTTGAGCAGCTGGGCCTGCCGATGGCCGACTATCCCACCCTGCAAGCCTGGACCAACCGCCTAATGGAGCGCCCCGCCTGGCAGACCACCCAGCCCACCCAAGAAGATCTGGCTGCTTTCCGCGATCGCATGCAGCAGCGCATGGCCGCCCAGGGGCAGTAGCGAGGTGGGCGTAAAGCAGGCAATACCGCTCTGGTGGAGCGCACTGGGTATCGGGACGATGGCGCTAACCCTGCGCCTCTGGCACCTGGGCGACCCCCACACCCTGGTCTTCGACGAGGTCTACTACGTCCCCTTTGCCCTCGACTACCTGCAGGGTGGCCCCAGCTTCGACGCTCACCCGCCCCTGGCGAAATACCTGATCGCCTTGGGTCTATGGCTGGGGCAGTGGCTCACCGCCTGGCTAGACTGGCCCCAGCTAGAGGTAGAGGGTTTACTGGTTAGCCCGCTGGCCTACCGCTGGCTTAACGCCCTGGTGGGCGCATCGATTCCGGTCTTGTTGGCGGCTCTGGCCTTCGCGCTGAGTGAGGGATATAGCTCCCAGCGGCGGCGCACCTTCGCCCTGCTGGCCGGATTGCTCATGACGATGGAAGGGCTAACGCTAGTGGAATCGCGCCTAGCGCTGATCAATATCTACGGGCTGGCGCTGGGGCTGCTGGGTCAGTGGGCCTGGATCAGGGCGGGGCGATCGCAGCATCCCTCACGCTGGCGCTGGCTGGCGGCGATCGCGCTGGGGGCCGCTATCAGCGTGAAGTGGAACTGGGCCGGGTTCTGGCTGGGCCTGCTGTTGTGGGACCTGGCAACATCAATGCAAAGTTCAAAATTCAAAATTCAAAATTCCGGGCGTTTGATTTACCTTGGCCTGGTGCCCCTGACCACCTACCTGCTGCTCTGGCTGCCGCACTTGGCGATGACTGGCGAATCGCTGGGGGAGGTTCACCGGCAGCTGTGGTCTACCCACCAATCGATCGGGGCGAATGGCAACCACGCCTACTGTTCACCCTGGCACAGCTGGCCGCTGATGGTGCGCCCGGTGGCCTACTTTTTTGAGCGCTCTGGTCAGGGCAGTGAGGCGATCGCCATCACCATCCACGCGATGGGCAACCCGGTGCTGTGGTGGCTCTCTACGGCGGCGGTACTGGCTCTGGCTTTAGGCTGGTTGGCCCGACGGATTCTTGCAGGGGCGCAGCATGCTGCGCCCCTACAGACCCATGCCGTGGTGCCGTTTATTCTGCTCAACTATTTGGCCAACTGGCTGCCCTGGGCGCTGGTCAGCCGCTGCACGTTTCTCTACCACGCTATGGGAATGGTGGCCTTCAGCGCCTTGGGACTGGCCTGGCTGATGGCTCAGTGGTGGCAGAACCCTCGCGATCGCCCCCTGGCCCTGCTGCTACTAGGAGCGATCGCCCTCAGCTTCTGGTTCTGGCTGCCGCTGTACCTGGGGCTGCCCCTCTCGCCCGCATCGCTCCACCGCCGCTGGCTCCTGCCAGGGTGGATTTAATCAGCTTTGTCGTCAATACCAATGGTAAGCGGGTCGCCGCTTAGCTCACCACAGTCGCCAAAGTCAGGCCATCCATGTTTTACCCGTCTTCAGCCGGAGAAAGATAAATCGCATTCACCTCTTACCCAAACTGTGTGACAAACTTGTCAATCTAAGGTGTCGCGATAGTCATTGAGGACCGCTAACACCTGAGTCAGACGCTGCCGATTTCCATCAGAGGGGTCTGCTAGGAAGCTCAGGAGTGCAAGATCTCGTTCAGTTTCGATTGCAGCTCGGCGAGTCGCCTGTTCTTTGTCCTCAGCTCTTCGTTGTAGGCTTTCAACTCGCTCATCTTCTGCGCGTGCCTCTGCTCGTCTAAAGCGGCTTGTCTCTCGATTTCGACGGTCCCACTCAACGCCGAAATTAACCAACGCCACCAGGAGGGCTGCCACGGTGAGTCGGTTGCTCCATTCTCGAGGCTGGGCAACGAGTTCGAGGAGTCGGAAGTCTTGTTCGTCATAGAACCGAAGAAACGCAACGGCAATGGTTAGTACCGTAAGCCCTGTACCTGGCAACAGAGCTAAAAAATTAAGCCACACCTGGCGGTTGAATAGCTCCATCTTAATCTATTGTTCCTGGGGCTATCCTACCAACCAAGTGTGGAGAAGTAGGTCGGGGCTCATAGCGATCAATACCCGTGTTCTGCCAAGAACTCCAGCGACAGCCCATCTCCTGCCGGAGCGTCATCCTTGCCCCCCATAAATTTCTCTACATATTTGCCCAGTACGTCGCCCTCCAGGTTCACCGCCTGGCCGGGTCGCAGGTATTGCAGCGTCGTTTCACGGTAGGTAACGGGGATCACGGCGACGGCGAACCAGTTGCCGCTGGGGCTACAATCGGCTACCGTCAGGCTAATGCCATTCACCGCGATGCTGCCTTTGGGCACGATGTAGCGGGCCACCCGGCGATCGCCCACCGTAAAGCTCAGCTTCCACGAATCTTCGGTGGCAACCGCCGCTTCGAGATGGCCCTGCCCGTCGATGTGGCCCGTGACGAAGTGGCCGCCAATTTTGCTGCCCACCCGCAGCGACGACTCCAGGTTGACCCGGCTACCCTCCGGCAGTCGCCCTAAACTGGTGCGATCTAGGGTTTCGGGCGAAACCGCCGCCACAAAGCCATCGGCTAAAATCGTCTCCACCGTCAGGCAAATGCCGTCTACGGCAATGCTGTCCCCCAGCTCTACATCGGTCAGGGCCGGGGGCAGGGTCGCGGGTTCCCAGCGAATATAGGCCTGGGTGTCGCCCTTGTGAAAGAGCGTGCCCTGCGCTTGAATCAATCCGGTAAACATGGCCGTAACCTTAAGGAAATTCTTAGGGAAATTGCAGACTACCTGGGACGCGATCGGGGCATACTTAAAGCATTAAATTTTTTCTTTAGCGTATCCCAGATTCAATCGGCCAATAGCTAAGCTTTAGATAGACTAGACGAGCACCGTCAAACCGATAGCTGCTTTAAGATTGCTCCTTTTCGCTCCTGTCGAATGCCGCTAATAGCTCAGTACGCAATCGGCCCGGTACACTGGTAAGGGTATTGCGTCCAGGCTGACAAGAACGCTAGAGCACGCCAGTCAACGGATCCAAGAGGCCAAGCCAATGATTGAAATGAGAGTCGCCGGGATTGCCCTAGATGCGATGTCGCGAACTCCGGTGATTTTGCTCAGGGACACCACCGATCGCCGTCAGGTCCCGATTTACATCAGCCGTGAGCAGGCCAACTCCATTATCGCAGTCCTCGAAAACCAGCCCGCCCCCCGTCCCCTTACCCACGACCTATTTGTCAACCTGCTCGACGAGTGGGATATGACCCTGGAGCGGGTGGTGATTCACTCGCTGCAAGACAATACCTACTACGCTCTGCTCACCCTCTCCAAGGGCGAATTTCGGCGCGAGCTAGACTCCCGCCCCAGTGACGCGATCGCGATCGCCCTGCGGCTCGACGCCCCCATCTGGGTGATGGAAGAAGTGATCGCCGAGGCATCTATCCCTGTCGACACCGATGCCGATGAGGCCGAAAAGAAGGCATTCCAGGCGTTTTTGGCCAACATCAACCCCTCCGACTTCAGCCACCGAGGCAAGTCTTCTACCAGCAACGACACCCTGGAGAGTTCTGACTCCTAGCCGACAAAGCCGATCCCTCACCTTTATGTTGTAGGCAATCCTCTCTATTCCTCCCTTATGAAGGGGGGCAGGGGGGACCTTCTTCGAGCACCTTTCTAATAAGGGAATCATCCAATTCTCTTGCCTTTTCACCACCATGCACTACCGCCGGTTTGGCCGCACGAATCTCAAGCTTTCGGTGCTCTCCCTCGGCACGATGCGCGCCCTAGAATCTGAGGAGATTTTCTGCGCCACCCTCAGAGCCGGATTAGCCCTGGGCATTAACCACATCGAAACCGCCCAGGGCTACGGCACCAGCGAGCGCTGGCTGGGGAATTTTCTCAGGACGGCAGTGGTGCCCAGCGACCTGGTAATCACCACTAAAATTCCGCCTCAGCCCGATGCCGCCTCAATGGCCCAGCGTCTGGAGGAGTCTTTCGAACGGCTGGGCCTCGACTATATTCACTGCCTCGCTATCCACGGCGTTAACACCTCCGAGCACCTGGAGTGGGTGAAAGATCCTGAAGGCTGTATGGCAGCGGTGCGCCAGTTTCAGGCTGAGGGCAGGCTTGGCTTTGTCGGCTTTTCGACCCACGGCAGCCGGGAGGTGATCGAGGGGGCGATCGCTACTGACCAGTTCGACTTCGTCAACCTGCACTACTACTATTTCTTCCAGCGCCACGCCCCAGTGCTCGACCTAGCCGCCGAGCGAGACATGGGCATTTTCATCATCTCTCCCGGCGACAAGGGCGGCATGCTCTACAGTCCGTCCGTCAAGCTGGCAGACCTCTGCGCCCCGTTTACTCCGCTGGAACTCACCTACCGCTGGCTGCTGGCCGACCCGCGCATTACCACCCTCAGCACCGGCCCCGCCATCCCCGCCGAATTGGAGCCGCTCGAACCTCTCGGCGATCGCACCCAGCCCCTCACCGCCGCCGAACTCGCCGCCCTGGAACGGCTTTCGAAGCAGGAAATGACGGCTCTGGGGAGCGATCGCTGTGCTCAGTGCTACGACTGCCTGCCCTGCCCGGAGGCCATCCATATTCCCGAAGTGCTGCGGCTAAGGAATCTAACGGTGGCCTACGACATGCAGCCCTTCGGCGAATATCGCTACCGCATGTTTGAGAACGCGGGCCACTGGTTCCCCGGTCGCAAGGCCAACCGCTGCACCGACTGCGGCGACTGCCTGCCCCGCTGCCCCGAAAAGCTCAATATTCCTGCCCTCTTGCGCGACACCCACGATCGCCTGCAAGGCCCCGCCCGCCGACGCTTGTGGGGCGACTAGGGTTCGTAGTTCCAGGATACGTCCGGCAGGTTTTTTAACACTTCGCGTAGGGGTTGGCCGGATAGGTCTGCCAGCCGTCGAAAGGCGCGGCCCGACACGTAGCACTCCACCGCCGAAAAGCTGTGGGCGCAGCGGCGGTAGAACCGTTGAGCACTGGGGTTATCGACGGCTCCGCCAGTGATGTATTCACCGCCCTGCTGCTGAACCTGGGCCGCGATCGCCGTTATCAGCCGCACCGCTACCCCCCGGCTGCGGTGAGCAGGCTCCACAAACAGGTCAATGACTGCCCCACCCTTGATGCAGTGGTGGATATCGTAGTGCGAAGCCCAGGCGGCAAAGGCAACGGGCGCTTGATCTTCCGGCACCGCTACAATCAACTCAAACTCGGTCCCAAACCCGTCCTGGGCGAGCCTCTCGGGCGTGCCACCCCAGGGGCGCTGAAAGGTTTCCTGCATGTACGCCTCAAGCAGGGCGGTGAGGCTGGGCAGGTCGTCTAAGGTCGCTGGGCGCACCCTGTACGGCATGGCACAATCATCCTCACGCTCTCGAAGGCAAGCTCTGGATAGGGTTCAGTCGCTACTATTGTCTAGTGCAGAGCGAAGGACCGCTATGACCCGTGAGGGTACTTAATGGATAGCCCCATCACCATCGAGCCAGCAAAACCCAGAGATGCTCAGGCCCTGCTCGAAATTCATGCGGCGGCGGTGCACCGGACAGCGGTCCCCTACTACGCTCAAGAGATTTTAGACAACTGGGCACGGCGGCCTATCACGAGCGATCGCGTCGAGCGGGTCAAACAAGGGTGGATTGGAAACCCCGACCACCGCATCGTGGTGGCAAAGCACAAGGGCCAAGTCGTTGGGTTCGGCTTTATTGATAGCGACAGCCAGCTGCAGGGGCTGTACGTGCATCCCGACTACGGTCGTCGTGGCATTGGTGCCAGGCTGCTTGCCGCTTTAGAGCAGGCGGCTGTTGCGATGGGCTTAAAATATCTCCAGGCAGATGCCTCCCTCAATGCGGAGGGGTTTTATCGCAAACAGGGCTTCAACGCTGTCGAGCGGGGTGTGCATCGGCTTGCCGCTGGTCAAGAAATAGCCTGCATTAAGATGCGCAAGCTCCTGGCCAACCACGAGCAGTAGAACGTCGGTTGCTATACTAGCGGAGTGGCATTTTTGGCATTACCCAGGGAATTGCTGCTGGGCAGGAGCGATCGGTTTAGACCCTAAGTGTTCCTACCGCCGAGAAAATGCCTACCCTATAGCCAGGGCTTTCACCCCCCAGCCATTCACCCAGAGCCAAAGACACCGTGGAAGAACAAAAGCAACCCTCCGAAGTCATCACCCTGCTCTCTAGCCGCGAGCTAGAGAAAATGCGCAAAGCCTGTCAGCTTGCTGCCCAGCTGCTCGACTACCTGACGCCCTACGTGAAGCCCGGCGTCAGCACCCAAGAACTCAACGATATTGCTGAAGCCTGGACCCAAAAGCACGGCGCTAAGAGCGCACCCCTGGGTTACGCCGGTACCGTGATGCCTTTCCCTCGCTCCATCTGCACCAGCATCAACGAGGTCATCTGCCACGGCATTCCCAACACCGAAGACGTGCTGCGCGACGGCGATATCATCAACATCGATGTCACCCCTATTCTCGACGGCTACCACGGCGACACCAGTCGCACCTTTTTAGTGGGTGAGCCTTCCCCCATCGCCCGCCGCCTGGTCGAGGTCACCGAAGAAGCCATGTGGCGCGGCATTCGCGCCGTTAAGCCTGGGGCAAGGGTGGGCGACATCGGGGCTGCCATTCAGGAATACGCCGAGGGCGAGGGCTTCTCGGTGGTGCGCGACTTTGTTGGCCACGGAGTGCACCGCATTTTCCACGCCGCGCCGCAGATTCCTCATTACGGCGAAAAGGGCAAGGGCAAAAAGCTCCGCCCCGGCATGGTGTTTACCATTGAGCCGATGATCAACATTGGCAGCTACGAAGCCGAGATTTTGGTGGACGGCTGGACGGCAATCACCGTCGATCGCCAGCTTTCGGCCCAGTTTGAACACACCGTAGCGGTGACCAAAGACGGTGTTGACGTGCTAACGCTGTCGCCCGCTAAGGTGCTGGCCTAGCAGATTAACGTTGACGGATTCAGGGCAGCGTCATGGTCGTATCAAGTCATTCTTCTGCAATGACCGTAGAGGCTTATCTAACCTGAGATCCCTCCCAGGAGCTGCGCCATGAATACGTCAAGGAACTTCAGGGTTTGCCGTCAACGGTGAGCTGCACAATGGTGTCGAGGGCCGCTTGAATGCGCTGCCAGCCCGCAGGAGAGCTGAAGTCGATGCCCATAAATGTGCTGCTGGACTTAGTTCGCAACATTAAGTAGACCACCCCCGCTACCAAAACAGCGCTAATAGCCGGAATATCCTTGTCTGGCGGGAAAGACTCTTTTTCTGCCAGAAAATTCAGGCTGTCCAGGGCAAATTTGTCGCGCACGTTAGCGAGTTCGCGGGTTAATTCATTGCCCTCCAGCAGTTCCCAGCGCAAAATTTCCTGCGTCATGGGGCGCTCCTGCAGTTGGTCAGAAAATCTTGACAGCAGATAGGCCATCCAGTCGGCCAAGGTTTCCGCATTCACCGCTGACTCGTCCCCAACCAGTTCATCCACCGTTGGCCAGTAATCACCCTCCTGGGCAAAGCTCTGGAGCAGCAGGGGCAATCCCTCAAAGTAGCGATAAATCAAGACTTTATCGACCCCAGCCTCACGGGCGATCGCATTTACCCCCAGGCTTCTAAAGCCAGATTCGGCTAATAGCCTGCCGACGGCAGCCAAAATGCGGGCCTTGGTTTCTGCTTTGTCGCGCACCATAACGTCCTCTTTTAGGGGCATCTTGCGGGCTTGTCACCGCTCGGTGACCATGATACCGTGTCACTGGGCGGTGACTTTTGAACGATTCATTCTCCTGTGGCGGGTAGACCATGCAAAAACTGACCTACGATCTGGATGTTTACACCTACCAGATCGACTTTGCCGGGCATGTCAACAATTCTGTTTATATTCACTGGATGGAGATTGGCCGCATCAAGCTGCTAGAAGCCATCGGTATGCCAATCCATGAGGTGCTCAAGCAGGGACTAGCGCCCGTTTTGGTTGAAACCAATATTATTTACAAACTGCCGCTGTACCTGGGCGATCGCGTGCAGGTCCAAATATGGCTATCCGAGCTGCGCAATGCATCAGCCGTTATGCAGTTTCGGTTTTACAATGGCAACCAGGTGCTGGCAGCTGAGGGTGTGCAAAAGGGCCTGTTTGTAGATGTTAAAACGATGCGTCCAAAACGCCTCAGCGTTGAGGAAAGAACATCATTTTCATCGTATTTAAACCTGGTCGCTGAAGCCTGACGGGCATCTACTGGGATGCGTTCCAAATTCTCAAATTCATGGATTCAATGAACTTTCCAAATCAATAATGCAGCATATTGACACAACTGGAATGCACCCAATGTACTATCGTTTGCCAGGGCGATCGCCGACTTTAGCTCGAACGTTCTAACCATTAGGATCTAATCTGCCTTGAGTCCCCTCTGCAATCGTCCCCTCGATACCTACAGAATCTTACAAATAAAGGTATGCTGGGGCTGTTTTTACGGTGGGCACAGCAATGGCGCGGCAGCGGGCGTTTTCGGGTACCCCTTGGGAAGAGAAGGTCGGCTACTGCCGAGCGCTGCGGGTGGGTCAGCAGATTTTTGTCTCCGGTACCGCCCCTAGTGATGGCGAGGGCAACACCTTTGCCCCTGGCGATGCCTACGCCCAAACCCATCGCTGCTTCGCAATCATTCAGCAGGCCCTACAGAAGTTAGGGGCCAACCTCAGCGATGTGGTGCGAACCCGCGTTTATATTACCGACATGAACCACTGGCCAGAGGTAGCCCGCGCCCACCACGAGTTGTTCGTCGAGCATCCCCCAGTCAACACCACGGTCGAAATTCCGGCTCTGATGAACCCCGACATGCTAGTCGAGGTCGAGGTCGAGGCTCTGTGCGAAGAAACCCCACCGCAAAAACCCCTCGCGGCTCGTTCCCAGAGTCAATCTCAGGATCGGCCCCGGAGCCACCCTCAGGGCATGATTTTAGGCCGCCCCATTCAACCGGCTACCCTACCGCCCGTAACCGCCTCCGACCTAGATGAAGGCTGCCTTGACTAGGGTCTAGGCAAGCCCAACAGGCAGATCCACCGCAGCTTGAAAGGCATCCCAGCTCAGGATGTCGTGCAGCAGCGCCCGGTAGCCCGCCACGTTGGGATGCAGCCCATCGACAGAAATCAGCGGCAACCACCAGGGTTCGCCCCGGCCCAGCCACAGGTTCAGCACGTCCAGGTAAGGGATGTTGTGGCTCATGCAGGCCAGTCGGGTGGCCTCGCGGTAGTGCCACTGGTCGCTGTGGGTGTAGTAGAGCACCTCCGAGAAAGGCATGGCCTGCTCGTTGACCGGCGTCATACCCACAAACAGCACCGGGCACAGCCGCCGCGCCTGGGTTAATAGGTCGTCTATTTGCTGCTGAAACTGGTCAAAGTCGGTGCGGTTGCGGCCCAGGGTGTTGCCAACCCGAGCCGAGTCATTAATGCCCACCGACAGCACAATTAAATCGGGCACCCGATTGCGAATTTCGCCCCGATTGCGAAACTCGTGGTCAAGGCGCTCTTTTACCTGGCCGACGCCATCGCCCCGCACCCCCAGGTTGTAAAATACGGCTCCTTCACGTCCCGGGGCCATCGTTAGGCGGCGCAGGCGCTCGACCCAGCCGCCCCCCTCAGGGTCACCAAAGCCGTATACCAGGCTATCGCCCAGCACCAGCACCTTTTGAGGATGGGGCTGTTTGAGGGTGATGCCAGTAGTAGGGCGGGGATGGGAAGCGAGCATAGGGTGAATAGCGTAAGGAATAATTTAGATCGGTGCCGAACTCAGCGGCTAAACCAAACCAGGCCCAAGCGTTGAGTTTTGCGAGGGTAGACTGCCAGATCTCTATCCAAGTTGAGTATGGCTGAGCGAGAGTTTGTTTTAAATTGTTTACATATTACCGCCTAGGGTGCCTAGTGCCAGCGTCAAAGTTTGCCGCTGGCTTCAAAAAAGAGCGATCGCCCAAGCCTGAAATCCGCTACTTTACCGTAGGCTGTAGATGGCCATAGCGGCCTTCCTTCGATTGACCCAAGTCAGCAGTAAGCAAATTTATGGAGTACGGTGTAGCACCAGGCAACGAGCCTGTCGCCAAAAGCTGGTTAGCCCGCTGGTGGGAAAAGCTCAGCCCCATAGCCCAGTCGCTGCTGGTCCTGTTGGCTACCCCCCTGGTGGTACTCAACGTGTGGGCGATATCCATTATCTTTGGCTACTTTCGCTCTATTTTGGTGACGGTGCTGATCGCTGGTCTGCTGGCGTTTTTACTCAGCTACCCCATGGGTCGCCTCGAAACCCTTGGTCTCAAGCGCGGACTGGCCGCCACCCTGGTACTGGTGCTGGCTCTGGTTGGGTTTTCGGGGCTGGCAATTATTGTGCTGCCCTTCGTGATTGACCAGGGCCAGCAGCTGGTAGTGCGCCTGCCCGACTGGTTTGACTCGGGCAAAACCCAGCTAATGATGCTCGACGGCAAGCTGGCTGACTGGGGCCTACCGATCAACTTTGATGGCATTATTACCCTCACCAGCGATCGCCTTAAGCGCGAAATTCAATCGATCGCAGGCGAAGCCCTCAACCTCACCATCAACGTAGCGGTGTTCACCGCCAACAAGCTGCTCGACGTCGTGCTAACCGTAGTGCTGACCTTCTACCTGCTCCAGCACGGCGAAGAGGTTTGGGGCGGCGTCGTCGGCCTACTGCCGTCTCGCCTGCAGCAGCCCTTTTCAGAGACCCTGCGGCAAAGCTTTCGCAACTACTTTTTGGGTCAGTTCATTGTCGCTAGCTGCTTTGGCACCGCCCTGACGATTATTTTTGGTCTGCTCAACGTGCCCTTTGGCTCTCTGTTTGGCCTCACCGTGGGGCTGCTAGCCCTGGTACCCTTTGGCGGCACCGTCGGCGTCATCGTCGTCACCCTGCTGGTGGCCCTGCGCGATATCAAAATTGCCATCCCGATGCTAATTTCTGCCGTTATCGTGCAGCAGCTGGTCGAAAACGGCATTGCCCCTCGGGTACTGGGCAGTGTTACCGGCCTCAACCCGTTTTGGGTTTTCATTGCCATTTTGTCGGGGGCCAGGGTGGGCGGTCTGCTTGGGGTGATTGTGGCCGTCCCGGCGGCGGTCATTATCAAAGAGGCGCTGGTCGCCCTGCGCAACGCCCCCGACAAAGTCCTGAGCGCTAAAGTCGATGCTGCTGGCGCTGGCTCAACCCAGGCTAAGGCCCCTGCCCTGCCCTAGGGCGTGTCATCAATTCTGGCCAAAAGACTCGTATGACAGGCCTTGCCACGCCCGACCTAAAAATGGGCTAGGGGCTGTAAGCCTTGATCATCAGGTCTCAGCAGCTAATTGATGACAGCCCCTAGAGCATACCCCGACGGCCGTTGGGCATGACCGTAGACCAGTTGGTCCGGGCCGTAGCTAGCTGGTCATCTGAGATCAGCGCGCCCGTGAGGTCGGCCCCGCAGAGGTTGGCCCCCCGCAGGTTGGCGTTAGAAAGACAGGCATGGGCCAGATTAGCTCCCCGCAGGTCGGCCCCTTCCAAGTTGGCATAGTGGAAGTAAGCTTTGACCAGCTTGGCGTTGCGCAGGTTGGCCCGGTTGAGGTTGGCGCGGCCAAAGTTGGCGTTGCTCAGATCGGCCCCCTGGAAGTTGGCGCTGGGCAACTTGGACTGGTTGAAGTTGACCTCAACCAGCAGAGTGCGCTGTAAGTCGAGGTCTTTGAAGGTTTGCAGCGAGAAGTCGCGCCGCCCCTTGGTGTATTTTTGCTTGACGTCGTCGGAGGTAAGCAGGGTGGCGGGGGTCACCTTAGGCCGGGGGGAAGGCGTACCGTTGCGGCTGGGCACCAGGGGGGCGACGCTTTTGGCACCTGAATGCGATCGCTCGCGTCGGGCTCGAATGGCCGCCGCCATACGTGATGAAGGCGACCCCCCCGAATTGCTGATCGCCGGATGCCCCGAAGAAGGCCCGCTGACTGGCCCACTGCCGTTGCTAAACCCGTTGTTCGCCGGCCCCGCTGCCGAGGGGAAGGCCATATTTTGGGCCAAACTCTCCATGTAGGGCTCCAGATCTAAATCTCGGTGAATGGCCTCTACGCTCTGGTAGCGGTGCTTCACCGAAATTTCCAGCATTTTTTGTAGCACCCCAGCGAAGTGGTCGCTGATATGTACCTGCTCGCGCCACAGTAGTTCCCCCGTGTTGGGGTCATAGTTGAGATCCTTGGGAGCCTTACCCGACAGCAGGTAGATACAGGTGACGCCCAGGGCATAGATGTCGCTGGCGTACACCGGGCGCATGGCCATTTGCTCGGGCGGCGCGTAGCCAGGGGTGCCGATGGCGTAGGCGGTGAGGGCTGTCTGGTCAGAATTGGCGGCCTGAGCCGGGTTGACCTTGTCTTTGACCGCGCCAAAGTCAATTAGCACCAGCTTCTTATCCTGGTCGCGGCGAATGATATTGGCGGGTTTGATGTCGCGGTGAATGACGTGGTTGTCGTGGACGTACTGCACCATCGACAGGATTTCGCTCAAAAATTGCTTCACCCCCGCTTCGGTAAAGGGACCGCCACGCTTGACCTCCTGCTGCAGGGTGAGGCCGTTGATGTATTCCTGCACCAAAAAGAACTCCTGCCCGCTTTCAAAATAGTCAAGCAGGCGAGGCAGCTGGGGATGATTGCCAATCATGCCCAAAATCTTGGCTTCTCGCTTGAATAAATCGCGGGCCATATCGAGGATGTGGGGAGCCTCCGCCGACGGGCGCAGCTGTTTGATCACGCAGGGGGGCTTGCCCGGCAGCAGCTCGTCGCGGGCCAGGAAGGTGGCACCAAAGCCGCCCCGTCCCAGGGCGCGAATCATTCGGTAACGGCCCCGCAGCAGTAACTCTGCCCCACAGTTTTGACAATGGCTGAGCGTGGGGGGGTTTTTTGGCTTTGAACAGTCGGGATTGATGCAGTAGCTCATGCGGCCCAGGATGGTGGATATCTAGACGAGGCCCGAAGACTACGCCTGGGGTTGAGTTAACCAGCAGCGGGGCAGTTTAGATGGGGAGCCACAACGCCGACGATGCGGGAGTTGTGAGGGCCAGTCCCATGCGGTAATGCCACATTACCCCAATTGTTCCCTCTTTCAGAGAGGGGTTATAGCATTCACCTACAGGGATATATACTTCCGTCTGAAATCGCCGTGAAATGTAAAAAATCGATGAACCCTTGATCCCCATGCTCCCTTATGCGCCAGTGGATTATCGGGCGGGGGTGCCCCTGGGTAGATGCAATGCCCAGAGGGTAGAATGTTTGGGCGATATATCAAGTCCAGCTCGGGATCTGTAGTTTTCCCACCAGCAGAACTCTACTTCTGAACTTGAATGAGATTTACACTACAGCGTCAGCTTTTTTAACGGTCAAACTAGCCCTATCATGCGCATATCTCTCAACTGGCTCAACGAATACGTCAACGTCCAGCTTTCTCCCCAAGCGCTAGCCGATGCCCTGACTATGGCGGGCTTTGAGGTAGAAGATATTGAAGATAGACGGACCTGGGCCGATGGTGTGGTGGTGGGTCGAGTGGTAGATCGCACCCCGCACCCCGATGCTGACAAACTCAGCGTTTGTGTAGTAGATATTGGCCAGGCCGATAGGTCAACTATAGTGTGTGGAGCCGGCAATGTGCGCGCCGACATCTACGTGGCGGTGGCGACGGTCAATACGCATCTGCCGGTGGTCGATCTCACTATCAAACCTCGCAAGCTACGCGGGGTACCCTCTGAAGGCATGATCTGTTCCCTGGCTGAACTGGGTCTGGCGAAGGATTCGGAGGGTATTCATATATTTGAAGCCGATGGGCTGGAGCTGGGGCAGGACGTGCGCCCCCTGCTGGGTCTTGACGACGTTATTTTAGATGTCACCTCCACCGCCAACCGGGCCGATGCCCTGAGTATGGTCGGCATTGCCCGGGAGGTGGCGGCGATTACGGGGGCAACCCTGCGGCTGCCCGTTATCCAACCGCCGACGGTGCCTAAGAGTAAGGCGGCTCCGGCGATCGCGCTGACCGATGAGAAAGCCTGCCCAATCTACATCGGTACGGTGCTGGAGAATATTCAGCTGGGGCCGTCCCCCCAGTGGCTGCAGCAGCGGCTAGTGGCGGCGGGCACCCGCCCAATTAATAATGTGGTGGATATCACCAACTATGTGCTGCTGGAGTGGGGGCAGCCCCTGCACGCCTTCGATCGCGATTGCCTGCCCGCTACCGGCGATGGGCTAACCCTGGGAGTTCGCTACGCCCAGCCCGGCGAGACCCTGGTGACCCTGGATAGCCAAAAGCGCCAGCTGCAGCCCGAAACGCTGCTGATTACCGCCAGCGATCAACCCGTGGCCCTGGCGGGGGTGATGGGCGGTGAAGCGACCGAAGTGCACGACGGTACCCAAGCCATCATGCTGGAGGCCGCCTTTTTTGACGCGGCGGCGATTCGCAAGTCGGCCCGCAGCCAGGGGTTGCGCACCGAGGCCTCGGCTCGCTACGAGCGCGGTATCAACCCGGCCGAGCTGGGGCTAGCCTGCGATCGCGCCCTTCAGCTGCTTCAGGAGCTAGCTGGGGCAACTGTGGTGGCCCAAACCGTAGGCACAACGGCCCTCGGGGCTACGATTCCCGAACGGGTGCTGACCCTGCGGCTGAACCGGGTGACTCAGCTGCTGGGTCAGGTGGTCAATCTGGGTCAAGAACCTCAAGACTTGCCGCCTGAAACGATTCAGCAGCTGCTGGAAACGCTGGGCTGTCAGGTGTTCCCAACCGATAACGCAGGCGTGTGGGCCGTGACGGTGCCCGCCTACCGCTACCGCGACCTGGAGCGCGAGATCGATTTAATTGAAGAGATTGCTCGCCTCTACGGCTACAACCACTTTGCCGACACCCTGCCCCAAAAGGCGGTAGGCGGCTACCTCTCGGTGGAAGCGGCCCTGCGCCGACGGCTGCGGGAGGCCTTTCGAGCGGCGGGGCTGACCGAGCTGCTGCACTACTCACTGACCAAGCCCACCAGCGATCGCCAGGTTACCCTGGCCAACCCTCTGTTTCCAGAATATTCGGCCCTGCGGCAGGATTTGATCGATGGTCTAATCGAGGCCTACGCCTTTAACCTCAACCAGAGCAACGGCCCCCTCAACGGCTTTGAGATCGGCCACATTTTCTGGCAGGACGAGGAGGGTATCCACGAAGCCGAGGCGGTGGGCGGCATTGTCGGCGGCGATGGGCGATCGAGCCAGTGGCCCACCAGCGGCCAAGCCCAGCCCCTCACCTGGTATGAAGCCAAGGGAATTTTAGACAGCGTGTTCCAGCGCCTGGGGCTGGCGGTCGACTACCGACCCGACAGCACCGACCCGCGCTTTCACCCTGGTCGCACGGCATCGCTGTGGGTGCGGGGACGGCTAGAGCTGGGCCGCTTTGGTCAGCTCCACCCCCAGCTACGGCAGCAGCGCCAGCTGCCCGCCGAGGTATATGTGTTCCAGCTCAACTGGTCGGCTCTAGCGACCTGCCTGGTGCCAGTGCTGCAAAAGTCGGTCATGTTTGCGGCCTACTCCACCTTCCCGGCCAGCGATCGCGACCTCGCCTTCTACGCCCCCCTAGAGGTACCGGTAGCTGAGCTGACCAGCGCCATGACCAAAGCCGGAGGCAAACTGCTGGAGTCGGTGGACCTGTTCGACGAGTACCGGGGCGCAAGCGTGCCCGAGGGTCAGCGCAGCCTCGCTTTTCGCCTGGTCTATCGCTCCCCGGAGCAAACCCTTACCGACGAAGCGGTCGACCCGGTCCACCAAAAAGTGCGCGCCGCTTTAGAAAAGCAGTTTGGCGTCACCCTGCGGAGCTAGGGAGTAGGGACTTGTGCTGAATCCGCATTCTGTGGGACGGCAGCCTGCCTGACGAACGTCTGTAGGGGCAAACGGTGTTTGCCCCAGAGGGCTAGAGGTGGACCCACAAGGGGGAATTTACACGGGCAGCACGGTTTCTAGCAGCGTCGTGGCTAAAAACGCTGCGCCAATGCCGCAAATTACCAGCCCGGCTCGCTGCACAAAAACGGCATTCGTCCGCTGGGTCAACTGACGACCGACAAAAAAGGCCGCGATCGCGATCGCGATTTGAATCACTGTAAACCCGGCCAAATACGCCACTAGCGGCATAGTCTGAGCCCCAAAAATGGCCTCGCCGTAGGCAAAGCCGTGAAAGAGCCCCGCGATCGCCGCTAGTCCGGCAACAACCGCACTTTGGGGGCGATCTTTGAGCGCCAGCAGCAGGCCAAACCCCAGCACCGAGCCAGCGATCACCAGCTCAGCTAACGGTAGCGTGACCTCGGCCAGGTGCAGCCCCGTGCCGACCATAGCCGCCAGCACAAAGACCACGGGAATCCTGATGCCCCAGGCGCTGACCGCCGCCAGCAGACCCAGCGCTACCACAAAAGCCAGGTGGTCAAGCCCAATGACGGGGTGCCCCAGCCCTGATAAAAACCCCTCGGCAAAGGTGATGGGCAACCGTCCACCCATCGGGTGGTGAGCCAAACTGGGTAGCGGCAGCAGCAATAGGGCTGCGATTCCCGCAGGGATACTCGTTCCAAGTCGGTTCCCGAACGCTTCGCGAATCGCCCCCACAAGGCCACGACCGACCCAGTTCGACCGTAAACCAGCCCCGATTGACCTCAGGGCAGAAAAACAATACTTCATCCGTACCTCGCAGACGAAACTAGAACAGCAGCAGCGATCGGCGGGCGTTCTGGCTTGGTAGTTTTGGTGTTTGGCGGAATATTCCGCCAAACACCAAAACTAACTCACAGCTGCGGGACAGCGGCAGGCTTACACTGCACTTTCCCCGTTTCCTCAGGTGGCTGATCCCCACCGGAACCGACAGCGCCCAAGCATCATAGCACCGGGGGCAGACCGTCCTGCCGCAGGTTTATCAATAGTCATCTGGGACAGGTTGGCCGGGTTACATCGCTAGCGACAAAGCCTTAACGTGATTGCGTTAGCATCAATCCATCTGTATCTCAGTTTGCAATGGTTTCATCGTCTCGTTTGGCTCGGCAGAGAGAGATCGTCGAAGTCGTGCTGAGCCACGGCTGGGACTACATGCGGCGGCTGCTGGTGGGGGGCCAGGCTGACGAGCCCGAGCTGCCGCCCCCAGCCGTGCTGCGCAACATTTTGACCGAACTGGGGCCGGTGTACGTCAAGCTGGGGCAGCTCTTGAGTACCCGCCCCGACCTCATGCCCCCGGCCTACATTGAAGAACTCAGCAGCCTCCAGAGCACGGTCCCGGCTGTAGACCCGAAAGAGATCGAAATTCACATCCGCCAGTCCCTCGCTGCCGCCCCGGATGAGCTGTTTGAGCGGCTGGAGTATGGCGCGATCGCGGCGGGTTCGATCGCCCAAACCCACAAGGCCGTGCTCAAAGATGGCCGTCAGGTGGCCCTCAAAGTACAGCGCCCCGGCATTGAGCGCCAGGTCGAGCGCGACATGACGTTGATTCGCGACATTGCCAGACTGGTATCGGCTACTCAGTTTGGCCAGCGCTACAACGTGGTCGAGCTGGCCGAAGAATTTGCCGACGCCCTCAACGCCGAACTCGACTTCACCACCGAGGCGACTTATACCGATCAGCTGCGACGCAATCTTTCCAAAAGCGCCTGGTACAACGCCAACCAGCTGATCGTGCCGGAAATCTACTGGGAACTGACCAACTCCAAGATTATGGCGATGGAGTGGCTGGAGGGCACTCCCCTGCTCAAGGCCGACCTGCGGGCCGAAGATGTCCATAGCGACAGCGTAGGGCTGCGAGCCCAGGCCACCACCCTGCTATTTCGGGCTTTCTTCCAGCAGTATTTTGTCGATGGTTTTTTTCACGCCGACCCCCACCCCGGCAACATCTTTTATCTAGACGACGGCCGCCTGGCCCTGCTCGACTGCGGCATGATGGGCCATATGGATCCGCGTACCCGCACCACCATGACCGAAATGGTGCTGGCCATTGTCAACAGCGATTCTCAACGGTGCGCTCAGCTCACCCTGCAGCTGGCCGAACCCCTGAAGCCGGTCAACCTGGCCCGGCTGGAGAGCGACTACACTCGCCTGCTGGGTCGCTACTACGGCCTCAGTCTGGAGCAGATCAACACCGCCGAAATTTTTGGCGAAATTTTGGCGGCGGGCATTCGCAACAACCTGCGCTGGCCCGCCAACGTGGGGCTGTTTACTAAATCACTGGCCAACCTGGAGGGGGCGGCTCGCCAGTTCAATCCGGGTGTGAACCTGATTGACGAAGTGCGTCCGCTGATGGCCGATTTGTTTCGGCAGCAGCTGGTCGGCGACGATCCGCTGCTGGCGCTGCTGCGCACGGGGCTAGAATTTCGCAACCTGTCGCTGAGTTCGCCGCGCCAGGTAGGCTTTTTGCTCGATCGCCTCAGCTCTGAACAGCTTACCTTTAACCTCAAAATCCAGGGGGTTGAGGACCTGCGCCGCAGCCTTGATGAAGCCTCTACCCGGCAGTCGTTTAGCATTGTGGTAGCCGCTTTAATCGTGGGAGCGGCGATCGTGGCTACGGGCCGCCAGTCGCCCCAGGGGCAAATTCTCAGCATTGTTTTGTTTGCGGCGGCCAGCTTCTTTGGCCTGTGGCTGCTGTTTAGCATTGTGCGCCCCAGGCGGCGACGGTAGCGATCGCCTCAAATCTGCATGACCTCAGGTTGCGGTTTGCAACGATCGGCCTAAATCTTTTAGAACATGGGTAGCCTTGGAAAAAGTCAAGCGCCTGTTCTTAATCTTCTTTTAGCCGTGTCTTATCAATACTGGGCCGTTCCAATGCTGCTGGGAGCCGTGGCCCTGGCACCATTCTCCGCCATCGCTGCCGAAGCCGAGCCGCCCATCCAATCGCTATCGGCGCAGCTGGCCGCAGCCGACCAGTCCTTTCGCCAGGGGCAGCTCCAGCACCACAAAGGCAATTTGGAAGCAGCTCTCGCGCTCTATAGCCAGGCCATTGAGCTCAACTCTGAGCATGTGTTGGCCTATGTGGCCCGAGGTGGCCTCTTGGGTCGACTAGAGCGCTACACCGCTGCGATCGCCGACTACAACGCCGCCCTTGAGATCAATCCTGAGCTGGCTGGGGCCTATGGCGGTCGAGGACTGGCCCGCTACCGCAGCGGCGAGACCACCGCTGGCGCGCGCGATTTGCTCCACGCCGCCCACATCTACCGCGACCAGGACCGGCCTAGCGAGTACTACAGCACCCTGCGCGTCATTCAGCAGCTTGACCCCTAAATATAGAGCCCCTAAAATATAGAACCCCTTAAATATGGAGCTTAAAAATATGGGGATCGAGCTGAGGCGCTTAGGCCTTTTGGGCCTTGTACTTGTCTTTGAATAGGGCCTGCTGGGTTTTGTGGTCAACGATGGGGGCCGGGTAGTCGCCGCGATCGCCTGCCGCAATCTTCCCGGTCACCAGGGCTCCGGTATCTAGCGACCTGAGTTCGGGCACCCACTGGCGAATGTATTCAGCCTCGGCGTCATATTTCTGGGCCTGGCTGGCCGGGTTAAAAATTCGCAGCGGTTTAGGGTCCATGCCGCTGGAGGCGCTCCACTGCCAACCGCCGTTGTTGGCCGACAGATCGCCATCCACTAAGTGCTGCATGAAGTACTTCTCGCCCCACTGCCAGTTGACGATCAGGTCTTTGGTCAAAAAGCTGGCCACAATCATGCGGCAGCGGTTGTGCATCCAGCCGATCTCGTTAAGCTGGCGCATAGCGGCATCAACAATGGGGTAGCCGGTGCGCCCCTCGCACCAGGCCGCAAAGTGGTCTTCGTTGTTGACCCAGGGAAAGTCTTTGAGGGGGGCTCGGTAGGGGCCATCGGCCAGCTCCGGGAAAAAGTACATCACGTGCTGATAAAACTCGCGCCAGGCCAGTTCCTGCTGCCAGGTTCGCACGTTGTCGCGGGTTTCGTCGCTGCGGCAGCGGCTGTAAGCGGCATCGGCGGCGGCCCACACGGTGCGAATGCCCACGGCCCCAAACTTCAGCGCCGCACTCAGACGCGAGGTGCCATCCACAAAGGGAAAGTCGCGCTGCTCGTCGTAGGCGGCAACGGCGCGATCGTCATCGCAAAAGGCCTCCATCCGCTCCAGCGCCCCTGCCTCGCCCGGCTCTACCGGAAACCCGTTTTGCCAGCTAAAGCCCAGGTCTTGGGCGCTGGGTAGGTCCATACAGCCCACTTTCTGCGCCGCCTCTTGTTGCTTGGCGCTCAGGGGTTGTAGCCCTTGGGGAGCCGGCAGCGGCTCGGCCTTGGCCTGTTTGATCCAGTTGCGCCAAAAGGGGGTGTAAACGCTGTAGGGCTCGCCCGCCCCGGTGCGAACGTCCCCCGGTGCGTGCAGCAGCTGGTCCCAAAAGGTGGTGTGAAATTCGATACCCGCTTCCTTGAGGGCCTGGGCTACACAGGTGTCGCGCTGGCGCGAGTAGGGCTCTACGTCACGGTTCCAGTAGATGGCGTCAACTTCTAACGCCTGGGCCAGAGCCGGAATTTTCTGACGGGGATCGCCTTGAAGAATCAGCAGCTGTCCGCCCGCCTCGGCGTAGGCGTTTTGCAGCGCCTTCAGGCAGCCAACCATGTAGGCCACCCGTGCCGGGGCCACGTCACCATTTTGGAGAATGCCGGGATCGAGGCAAAACACGCCGGTGACATGGGGGGTGCGATCGCGTGCCGCGCTCAGGCCCACGTTATCGCCCAGGCGCAGGTCACGGCGGTGCCAAAACAACACTAAATCGGCCATAGCTGCAGCCCCAACGTCCTTTGCAAACGGCTCCCATCAACGAGTATTCAGTATAACGACATTAGCAATCGGGGTTGGGCAGCTTTTATCATGGGGCAGATTCGGACTGCAAGCTCAGCCTTTTTGAGGAGATTAACCATGCTGCAAAACAAGCAAATCATCATGCGCACCTTCAATGGCTACCTTGATTTTCTATCTGAGAGTCAGCCTGCTCTTTCCCCCGATGCCGCCTGTCAGGTCGCAGCCCTGCTAACCCAGGCCGAGTTCAACCTTCAGATGGCCGAAAACAGCCGTAAGTCCTAGCTTGAGAGAAGAGGCTTGAAGGAGAGACAGGAGGTTTGGGGTTTAGGCGCTGTCCTCAACCCTAAACCCGCTATTTGGTCTTGTATTGAGAACTGATAACAATCATGTCGGGGCGATCGCAAAGGTTGAAACCCCGATTTTGGCAAACTAAACTGTAAATCTAGCTACAGTTTACTCAGCGGAGTTTGCTCACTATGCGCGCAACCAGGCTGGGGGTAATGCTGCTGTATCGATACCCTTAACGTGGAGTTTTTGACATGAAGCTGTCCTATCGCGGTGCTCAGTACGACGTGCAACTGCCCCAGGTGCAGAGCGATGGCGTAGAAACCATCGGTACCTATCGGGGAGCCCCGGCCACCTGGCGGCATGTTCACCGTCAGAAAGGGCATTACCACCAGGTTGAGATGACCTACCGGGGTGTCAAGTACAACCAGTCAGTGTAAATTACGCTCTATTCCACCTACGAATGGGGCAGGCTGAAGTCAGTCTGCCCCATTTTTTATAGGCCTTTCAGCCCGATTACTGAGCATCGACCTTGCCTGCGGCCACTACCTATCGTTTAGGATCCTGAAACCCATAAGCAAACCAATCCATTATTAATCGGTTTGATTACGAATCCCGTTCAGCCAAGCCGCAAAAAGACAAGACAGGCTTCAGGTTTTCCCGTAGTATCAAGATTGTGTTAGATCTACTCAGAGCAAATCCTGGAAACCTTATCCCAAGGCTGTTCTGTAGTTTATAGATCGACGTGGAATCTGTATTTGACGAGAGGATAGCACCATGGCAACCTTCAAGGTTACGCTGATCAACGAAGCTGAAGGGCTCAACCAAACCATCGACGTTGACGACGATACCTATATTCTTGACGCCGCCGAAGAGCAGGGTCTAGATCTGCCCTACTCCTGCCGGGCTGGGGCCTGCTCCACCTGTGCCGGTAAAATCACCGCTGGTAGCGTTGATCAATCCGATCAGTCCTTCCTAGATGATGACCAGATTGGCGCTGGGTATGTGTTGACCTGCGTTGCCTACCCCACCTCCGACTGCACCATCATGACCCACCAGGAAGAAGAACTCTACTAAACTTGATTGGCCTATTCCTGCCGCTTTAGCTGGTGGGAATAGCCTTCAAATGAGTTTTTTATTCAACAAAAAGGCGCTGCTTAGAGCTCTAAGCAGCGCCTTTTTTATCCTGCAGGGAGTGTCGCGTTACTTAGGGCTTCCTGAAAAAGGCTAGGAGGCTTGTAGGTTGGAGTGTTCAGAGTGGATCCGAGGTGATAAAGTGCAAGA
>PYER01000380.1 GCA_003017855.1 filamentous cyanobacterium CCT1 | reverse complement strand
TTTCGAGCGGTTCAAGTTACGCTGCCTTATTAGCTGGCATTTTCCTACTGCGGCTGCATAATTAACCCGGTAGAGCCATAAATTCCCTACGCTTCTATCGGTACCTTGCCACCAGCTTTGGAAAGAATTGTTCATTTCTTGAGGTTCAATCTGGATAGCCAGTCCTACCCCAAAGCCCATCTTCTTCAAACAAAAGCTGCTGAACATTACCATCAGGCAAAATCTCAGGCAGCATAGCGTCTCCCCTAGCCTCTGTTCCAGCCCACTGGTTAGGCCAAGTATCCGCCGCCATCAGCTCCTCAATTCTGGCCAACTCCTCCTCATTAATCAAGATCACCTCAGGCATCTCCTGGGCTCTAGCCACCCGGTTCACCTCCTCTTGAATCGCCAAAACCCGCTCCAACATAGATCGGCGGGCCTCCATGTGCAGTGGCCCCAACCGATTTCGACCAATATACTTGGTCGCAGCCTTTCTCACCTCCCCATGCTTACGCAGCCGGTGCTGGGGTTTCTTCATCTCCCAATACAGAGGCCGCAGCTTCTCCAGCGGTGCTAGATAGGCCCACTTAGGCTGAGCCACCACCCGCTCTAAAGCCGCATCCTTCTGCACCAACGGGCACCCAATACAGCCCGTCCGCGCATTCATCGGCTCCGTTTCCCCCAGGTCATCCTGAGGGTCGTGGCCATAGACCTCAGCAATCTCAAACGTCGGGAAGCCCAGCTCAATATCGGCTTTCACCAGCCAGTCCCACACATGGCAAACCCGCCAGTGCAGCAGCGGTGCAAGAGTATCGGAGATTGCCCCCGAGGTAGTCTGCTGAAACCAGCCCTGCCCGCACTCGCCCCCATCCTTCGTACAGCTCACGGCAATCCGCTAGTCGCGGGCCGCACTTTCCCCAATGCGCACCCCCGTCAACATCAAAAACTTTTCGCCGTACTCTTCTCGCAGCGTTTCTAGTTCCTTCTCAATGCTCATCACCTTGAGCTTGGGCGTACACCAGCGGAAGGTATTGCTCGGCGGCGGCACTCCCCGACCCAGCATATAGACAAAAAAGCGGTGATCTAGCTCAGGCAACACCACCCGAGTGTCAAACCCTCGCTCTCGTAAAGTCTTCAAAACTCCCATAGCGGAATTGTGCAGCGGCGGCAGTTCCTGGCGGGTATCGGCGTAGAGCACTGTGATACTCGCGGGCCGAGGCACCAGCCCCTTGTCGAGCAAATCGGCAACTAATGTAACGGTGGCTGAAGAATCTTTGCCGCCCGAGAACGCGATCGCCCAATGCTTATACAAAGAACCATAGTGGCGCAACGACTCAGCCGATAGCTCAATGCTGCGGTCAAGGGAGAGGCGATCGCTTTCAAATAAGCTGAGCGTTCTCATGTAGGCAAGTCGTCATAGTGGTGATGAGGTCTAGGTAGCGTCATTCTAACGGCAAACGAGTAGCCGAACGCTAGATATAGGTTTTCTTTTTCAATCAGGTGGTTTGGGGCTAGAAAATGCCTGTTAGAGGTGTCATACAAGTGTACTGAAAATGGCTCAGACTGTTGATGTTGTGCTGCAACCCACTACCAGCCTGCCCCAAGCAGAGCTGGTTAAGCACTGTCAGGGCAGCCCCATCGGCAAATGCCTGCCCAATGCGTTCTATATCCATCAATCCGCCCTGCCATCCCTAGCTGACGCCCTGCGGCACCAAGAACAGTGCGCCCGCAACCTGCTGAAAAAGGAGTCACCCTTCACTCTAGTCAAGTTCCACTTCGACCAACCCAAACTCTCCTACCTCTACTATCCCGAGTTCGACACCGAACCCCACCCCCTGCTCCGTAGCAGCACCATTGTGGATTGGGCCACGGGCACCGTCGAAACCCGCGACTACAGCGATGCCCCAAACCCGCCACTGCTCCACCGCAAAGAGACCTTTATCACCGCTGACTATCCTCACTACAGCTGCTTCGCCCATCTGACCCAGCAGCAGGTCGCCATAGGCCTGCTCGACAACTCCCGCGAGATTGGCACCCAGCTCAACTGGGAACGCCGCCTTACTCGGCAGGGCCTCGAAATCCATAACCATGCCCTAGCTTGCCCGATCAAATCGGCTCAACAGGCCAAGCCGAAAATTCAGCGGCATAAGGCTGCGATCGCCCGCGTCACCGCCTCCAAACCCGTCCGCCTCGCCGTTGAAGCGGGCCTCTTCCCCGCCGACACCACCTACTTCGACTACGGCTGCGGCCACGGGGCTGATATTGAGTACATCCACCGCCTGGGCCTCCCCAGCTTCGGTTGGGACCCCCACTTTCGCCCTGACATCCCTCAAACCCCCGCCGATGTGGTCAACCTGGGCTACGTAATCAACGTCATCGAAGACACGGGGGAACGGCGCGAAGCCCTGATCAACGCCTGGGGCCTGGCCCAGAAAGTGCTGATCGTCGCTGCCCAGGTGCTGATTGATGACAGAACCCGAGGCGTCATTGCCTACGGCGACGGCATCATCACCAGCCGTAACACCTTTCAGAAATACTACGAGCAAGAAGAACTCAAAGCCTACATCGACCAGGTGCTAGGGGTAGACGCCATCCCCGTGGCCCTGGGTATCTATTTTGTCTTTCGCGATGAGGCCCAGGCGGAGGCCTTTCGGGCCTCCCGGTTTCGCTCCCGCGCCACGGCCCCCCGCATTCGTCTCAAGGTCAGCAAGTTTGAGGAGTACCGCGATCGCCTCCAGCCCCTGATGGACTTCTACACCGATCGCGGTCGCCTGCCTACGGTCGAAGAACTTGGCACCGACACCCTTGCGCCCCTACAGGAAACCTTTGGCAGCATTCGGCGAGCCTTCACCGTTGTCTTGCAAGCCACGGACGCGGGGGAGTGGGATGCGATCGCCGACAAGCGCCGCAATGACCTGCTGGTCTACCTGGCCCTTAGTCATTTTGGCAATCGCCCCAGGTTCAAAGACCTATCCCCCTCAGTTCAAGCGGATATCAAAGCCCTCTTCGGCAGCTACCAGCAGGCCTGCACCGCCGCCGACCTGATGCTGATGACCCTAGGCCGCACGGAGATGATCGAGCAGCGCTGTCGCCAGAGTGCGATTGGCCAGCAGCGCCCCAACTCTCTCTGGGTGCATGTGTCGGCCCTGGATCAGCTCGATCCCCTCCTGCGCCTCTACGAAGGCTGTGCGTCTCGCACTATCGGCCGACCTGAGGAAGCCACCGTGGTCAAATTCCACGTTCAGAAACCACAGATTACCTACCTGGCCTTTCCCCAGTTCGACAAAGATCCGCACCCGGCGTTGAAAACTAGTATGGCGATCGCTCTTCAAGATCTCCATGTTCGCTACCGCGACTACGACCCTGATAACCCGCCCCTGCTTCACCAAAAAGACCAAACCCTAGCAACCGACTATCCCGCTTATGCCAAGTTCACCAAGCTCAGCCAGCAAGAGCAAAAGTGGGGCCTGCTGGAAGATGTGAAAGCCATTTTCGACCGCCGAGGCTGGGAGCGGTGTCTACTTGACCACGGGGCAGAGCTGCAAGGGCACCGGGTTGTATGGCGCAAGGATGCTAGCGACGAGCAGAAGCAGAAAGTACAATCCAGGCTCCGGTCGTAGGTAGCTAGGGAGAGTGCTAATGCTTGATGTGGAGAAGATCGGGGCGATCGCCCAAGCCTATACCCCGCAAGAGCTGATGGCGGCCCTGGTCTGGCAGCGTCGCTTCAACCGATTCGATGGATCAGTGGTGATCACCGACCTGGCCCAGCAGCCCCATTTATGGAAAAGCTTTGTGTTTACCAAGCCCATCTTCGCCCCCGACCGAGACGGCCTGAGCCTCAACGGTGTGCTCGAAACCCTTCTGGCCATGGCCAACTATCGCCCCATGCCTGAAACCAGCCTGATGCATTTCGTCCCTTACCCAGCCGACACGCTGTATCTGTTAACGGAAAACCAGGACGTCACCGTGGCTCAACTGATGGACTTGGGCCAAAAATGGCAGGCCGATTCAGTCGATGTCTACAGTGGAAACGTCTCCGAAGGCCAGGAGGACTGGGAGTTTCGCGAGTACTTCGCTATGCGGCTCAAAGGTGGCCTTCGCGGCAAAACCCTGGGCGATAAATTCGACGCCGTCCTCATTTGCTACTGGTGGGATTAGCGGCTGCCACCCAGATACCCCTTCCATCTGCGGGCCGTAGCTTAATTAGGGCTTCCTGAAAAAGGCTAGGAGGCTTGTAGGTTGGAGTGTTCAGAGTGGATCCGAGGTGATAAAGT
>PYER01000064.1 GCA_003017855.1 filamentous cyanobacterium CCT1 | reverse complement strand
CCGCCACCACATAAGCAACCTCTCCCCGCGCCAGAGCAACCTCATAGCCGCCCGTAAACTCGCCAAATGCCGGCAGCGTCAGGCGATGCTGGGGAGCCTGCCAGTGAAAACAGGGCAGTCGCAGGCGATCGCAGCCCATGTTTAGCCGCAGACAGGGGTGAATGTGGCCACAAATATTCAAGCTATTTTCCCTTACCTCGGGCTCGTGGCTGAGCAAAATGCCTTCCATGTCTACGGCTTCTACAAAGCACTCTACCGAAAGCTGGCTGAGGATATCTTGCAGGCGGCGATCGTGGTTACCCAGGATGAGGTGGGCAACCACTTGGGTACGGTGCAAAAACTTCAGCCAGGCATCGATCACCTCATCGGCCATGCCGTCTCGTCCGTGGAACAGATCGCCCAAGATCCAAAGATGCTCAGGCTGGTATTGAGTACACAAACCCTCTAACCGCTGCAGCGTGACGTCGTTGATCTGACTCGATACCGGCAGCCCATAGTGCTGAAACGTCTCCGCCTTGCCCAGGTGTACGTCTGACACCAGCAGCGCCTTGAGCGCATCGATGTAGACTGCTCGCTCGGGCAGTAGCTGTAGCTGAATCGAACCAGCATTTAGGGTTTCTGTGGCCGTAGTTGAAGGCACCATTCACAGCACTTTTGGAGAACTGTTTGCCACTGTAAGGGATTTAGCGAGCCGCTGCCCTAGAGTAAAGCGACGTTCTTTCTTGGCAGCTGGAGTTGGGCGATCGCCTAACCCCCAACCATCATAAAAAAACCTCCAATCACGGAGGTTTTTGATAACATCGATCAGCTCAGCGGCTAAAGCAGATTCATTATCTTCGCGACCATCGCCAGGCTCTCTTCGTAGAGAATGTCTTCGCCCCAGCGCTGCAGCTGCTGCCCGAGCATGAAGTCGGCCTTTTGGTCAGACAGGGCCGTCACCTGCTCCACCTGACAGGCCTGAGCGCCACCGCCCGCCTCCATACGCATACAGCCCGTGGTCTCAGAACACAGAATGGTGCAGCAGTTGGCGTTCTTGTTGGTAGAGAGCACCCGCAGCCCGGTCAGGTCGCCAATCACCTCGCCCGAGTCCGCCACCGGAATGCCCGCCAGCTCTGCCTCAACGGCCAAATCGTTCGGCCCTTTGAAGTAAATTTTCTTAATGTTGTAAATGCCGCCCTCTTCCACATAGCTGGTAGGCTGCCAGTCCAGGCGGCTGGCAAACCAGCCCAAGTAGAGCAGCGCTTGGGCAGCGTTGCCCTGCTCATAGTCAATGCTGATGCGGTCTACATCCATCAGTGACTCCCGCCGCTCAGGGGGGTCAAAGGCAGCGGCGGTCAGCTCTTGCCAGGGGGCCAGGCGGTGCCAGTTGAGGTCGGCAATATAGGTACCCGACTCGATTAACTCCTGCATTTTTTGCAGCTCAGCTTCGGCATCGCTAAAGTAGCTGGAGTCAACAATAATGCAGTTGCTCGACTTGGCCAGGTTTTGAAATATGAGCTGCTCGGGGCTGGGGGTGGCCTTCCACCACACAAACTTAGGCAGTTCCGGCAGGGTTAGCGACGCCACCAGATCGCTAACGCGCTCTAGGGCGGCTTTAGTGCCGCGCAGATTGATGTACTCACAGCACACTAGGTTGCCCGAACCTTTCTTTTGTACAGGGCAGTACACAGACACCTGGGCCGTCACGCCTGTGTCCTCACCGAAGGTCGGACAGAGGCTAATGATGCGGCAGGGGTTGTGGGCCGAAATCGATTCGCTCAGGCTAAACCCCCGCTGGTCAAGGTTGGGGTAGAGCTTTTGCGTCGCAGTCAGCTGGGCATACTCCTGGCGAATGCGAGCCAGGGTAGGTGGGTCAACCCGACCGGTCACCCGCAGATCATAGGTAATCTGGGATTGGCGCAGGGCCTCGCGGGTTTGGGGGCCGTGGTTGCCGTCAATATAGCCCCCGTAGAAGCCCAGGGCGGCTAAAACCTGCTGCACCTCCTCTGGCTCGTAAATCACCATGGTGAAGGTGGTGGCGCGGGTGGCCGTTGGGGCTGTCGAGCCGGAATCTTGCTGACGCCAGATACTGTGCAGCTCTGACTCAATCTCGTCGAGAGAGATATCCTTGGGCTTTTGCAGAGCAACGATAGGAGTAGTAGTCATAGGAGTGGAAGGGTGAATGGGTAAGGGGTGGATGGGTAGGGAGTCAGACTTGAGCCGCCGTAGGGTGAGCAAGGCCCACCATCGCTGATGACCATTCCAACAGTCACCTCAAAACGTTTACCTACAGTCGTCGCCAGCGCCGCCCGTCTTTATTCAGCAAAAACTCGGCTTCAACCGGCCCCCAGGTGCCCGCCTCGTACATGGGAATTGCCTTTGGATCCGCCGGAGCATCCCAGGCTTCGAGCAGGGGCGTCAGCAGCCGCCAGGAGGCTTCGACCTCGTCACCTCGGGTAAACAGGGTTTGATCGGCCAGCATGCAGTCAACGATCAACCGGGCGTAGGCATCGGTGTTGGCCTGGCCAAAGGCCGCATCATAGCGAAAGTCCATATCGACCGATCGCGTCCTGAGCGAGTTGCCCGGCGTCTTCACCTCAAATCGCATCGAAATGCCCTCATCGGGCTGAATCCGCAGAGCCAGCACGTTGTGATTCATCTGCTGAGCTGCCGACTGAAACATCAGGTGGGGCACCTCTTTGAAGTGAATCGAAATCTCGCTCACCTTCTTGGGCATGCGCTTGCCGGTGCGCATGTAGAAGGGCACTCCTTTCCAGCGCCAGTTGTCGATTTCGAGCTTGATGGCGCTAAAGGTCTGCACCGTCGATTCGGGGTTAGCGCCTTCCTCTTCGCGGTAGCCCGGCACCGACTGTCCCTTCATCCAGCCGCCCGAATACTGACCGCGCACCGCCGACTGGCTGATATCGTCGATGTCGCTGAGGCGGGTGGCCTGGAGAACCTTGGTCTTTTCGTTGCGAATACTGTCGGCATCGAGGGAGTTAGGGGCCTCCATCGCGGTGAGGCAAAACAGCTGCATCAGGTGGTTTTGCACCATGTCGCGCAGCGCCCCAGCGGTCTCGTAGTAGCCCGCCCGACCCTCCAGGCCCACAGTTTCAGCTACGGTAATCTGCACGTGGTCGACAAACTGGCGGTTCCACAGCGGCTCAAAAATGGCGTTAGCGAACCGAAACACCATCAGGTTTTGAACGGTTTCTTTACCCAGATAGTGGTCGATGCGGTAGATCTGGCGCTCGTTGCAGACATCCTGCACCACCCGGTTGAGCACTCGCGCCGAGGAGAGATCTTTGCCAAAGGGCTTTTCAATAATCAGCCGCTGCTTGTCAGGGTCTTCGAGCATGCCCGCGGCCCCCAGCTGCTGGGTGGCTTCGCCAAAGAAGCGCGGCGCCACCGACAGGTAAAACACTCGGTTGCCCTGGGTGCCCCGCTTTTGATCAAGCTCGGCTAAGAAGGTCTTGAGCGACTTGTAAAATTCAGGGTCATCAATGTCGCCGGGGCAGTAGAACAGGCCGCGGGCAAAGTCTTGCCAAATAGCCTCAAAGCCCAGCCCGTTGCCAAACTCTTCGACCCCCTCCCGCAGGTGCTCGCGGAAGAACTCGTGGCTCCATTCGCGCCGGGCCACGCCCACAATGGTCAACTCGGGGGGCAGTCGCCGCTCGCGCCGCATCTGGTAGATAGCGGGCACAATTTTGCGCTGGGTAAGGTCGCCTGAGGCCCCAAAAATGACTAATATCTGCGGTTCAGGAATGCGGTCTTGTTGAAGACCGACGCGCAGCGGATTTTCAAGCAAAGACACCATAAGCGTGCGGGGTAAAAGGCCAGGGGGTAAGCGTTAAAACCAAATGTTGAGCTTGAATTGCGGAGCACCGCTGGGGCATCTCAAGCCACATCATGACTACTTACAGGTAACAGAAACCGCAATCTATATTGACAGCAGATTTTATAAATCTAGTCAGACTACAGACCGTCTTAATTAACCAATCCTAAAAGCGTATTGAAAGTAACGAGCTGGGCTGTCAATGGTAAATCTGACTACGGTTCAAGCTTGCAGCAAAAAGCTTAAGCCGGGTTTAACAGATCACAGCTTGGGCTAAGTGCTCAGCAGCGTACTCTGGCGGCGGCTATGGTCTTGAATGAACGACTCTACCAGGGCGACATCGTCAGTGCTGCCCACAATAAAGGGAGTGCGCTGGTGAATCTCGCCGGGCATCACACTCATGATGTCTTCGTGGCCAGTGCTGGCCCGTCCGCCCGCCTGCTCGATTAAAAAGGCTAGCGGTGCCGTTTCGTACAGGAGCCGCAGCTTGCCCTCAGGCTTTTTGGTCGTGCCAGGATAGAGGAACACGCCCCCCTGGGTCAAGATGCGGTGAAAGTCGGCAACCAGTGCGCCAGTGTATCGGGCCGAGTAGCCGTCGTGGCGATGGACGTAGCGGGTAAAGTCGCGAATGGCGTCTTCCCACTGCCAGAAGTTACCCTCGTTGACGCTGTAGGTAGGGCCGTGGGCTGGCACCCGAATGTCTTCGGTGGCCAGAATAAACTCGCCCAGGCTGGGGTCGAGCACAAAGGCGTGAACACCGCGACCAATGGAGTACACCAGCACAGTGCTGGGGCCGTAGAGAATGTAGCCTGCCGCTAGCTGTTGATGGCCGTCCTGGAGCAGGTCTGCCCCGGTGTGGTCGAGGTCGTCGCCCTGCTGCCGCCGAATAGAGAAGATGGAGCCCACGTTGAGGTTGATGTCGACGTTGGAGGAGCCATCAATGGGGTCGTAGAGCAGGGTATAGCGCCCAATTGGGCAATTTTCGGGAATGTAGTAGGGCTTTTCCATTTCCTCGGAGGCGAGGCGGCAGACCAGACCACTCTGCTTAAACACCGAGATGAAAACGTCGTTGGCGTAGATATCCATCTTCTTGACGGCTTCGCCCTGAACATTGGTTTCGCCAGTAAAGCCCAGGGCAGATTCCATTAGCCCAGCGCGGCTGAGGTGGCGAGCGATCAGCTTGCCGGCCAGAGCAATGCGGTTCATTAGGGCGCTGAGGTCTTGGGCCTCGGGGCCAAAGCTGTGCAGCTGTTCGAGAACGTGACGAGAAAGGGTTTTGCAGTCGCGATCGAGGGCAAAGCCAGAATCGGCGGGTTGGTAGTCGGCCATCGTAAGGGTCCTTTGTTAGGGGCAGGGTAGCGGCGGCCAGAGGGCGACAGTTCTTAGGTTGCGTCTATAGGTTGCGTTTGTAATCTGTCTTTATGGTAAGAAGGCTGGCAGGGTTTGATGGCAACCTTTAGAGACACTTTAGAAATGAGGGGCGGCTGAGAGGGCTGATAGCGAGCTGAGGCAAGAGGTTAAGCCGGGTGCTGGGGGCGATCGCCCGATCTCCGTACCAATCGTTCATGCCGCTAGCGCGGCACCCCCAACAATAAAAACAGCCGTAGCCGTTCCCTGAGCGAAGTCGAAGGGACGGGTATTTTTAGAGCAATTCGCCTTGGCTCTGCCCGGTGAGGCTGGACAAACACCGTTTGCCCCTACACGAACCGCCTGTGCTAGAGTTTGAGGCCTGAGGAGCAGAAACCGCGATCGCCACACCACCAGCGAGTTAACGACCCTACTGGTCAATGGTGAAGACAGCCGACTGCAGAGTCAGCCGATTCAACAGCGCAATTGAAGCAAAGCCGCTCAGACCGCTTCGGCCTCACCCAACCACCCTAGCACTAGCGGATTGACAAGCTCTGGGGCTTCATCCTGAGGGCAGTGGCCCACACCCGTCAGCTCCTCCATCGCCTTTACCGCCGGGAAGTCAGCCAGGGCACGACCCAGAGTAACAGGTTCCCAGGGGTCGTCTTGGCCCCAGATAATCCACACTGGGCACTGGACCTGGGGCAGCAAATCTTCGGGCAGTGGCCCCTGGGAGTAGCGCACAAAGGCCAGAAATACGTCAGCAGCCCCAGTGGTGAGCGCGGGAGTCAGAATGGCTTCGACCAGCTCGTCGGTGATGGCCTCGGGGCGACGGTAGGCCTGACCCAGCAGGTTACGAATCACCTTGCGCTGAGCAATGCGAGAGAAGAAAAAGCGGCCCACGGGAGCGTAGCCCAGCAGGTTTTGCACGATGGGAGTGCTGAGGCGTTGGTGCCAGGGAATTTCGCTGCGGCGACGCTCGTGCAGCAGCCGAATGGAGCAGTTGAGCATGACCACACCCTTGACCCACTCAGCCCCGTCCACAGCCGCTTGCAGGGCGACGATACAGCCAATGGAGTTGGCCACCAGGTAAGCGGGCTGGCCAATCACCTCGCGGCAAAAGTCGAGAATTTGCTGGCCCCAGGTTTCAAAGGTGTAGGGCAGGGGCTGGTTGGGGGCAGGCTTGTCGGAAAGGCCAAAGCCCAGCAGGTCGATCGCGTAGGCCTGATACTGCTCGCCGTAGATCGGCAAATTTTTGCGCCAGTGATCGCTGGAGGCCCCAAAGCCGTGAATGCAGACCACCGGAGTACCCGTGGTGCCAATTTGCTGGTAGCGAATGGACAACCCCTGCCACTGCCAGGTTTTAACGGCGGGGGTAGCGAGAACGGTAGTCACGGGCGTTGCCTCTCAGACGAATCAGGCTGACTTTACACTCCTTAACCCTAGCGAAAAGGGTGAGTTTCAGCCAGCGCCAGCTAAGAGCGAGCCGACTCGTTGATGACCGCAATCGCCCACAGGCAGCCCAGCAGCACCAGCGATCGCACCAAAACCTGCTCTAGCAAGAACGCGATCGCCCCAGCCACCAGTGGCAGATCGACGACCAGGGCAACAATGTAGGCGATCGTGCAGCCCGCTAGCCCCAGCAAGAAGTACTTGATCAGGGTAAAGGTGATGCCGAGCAAATGATTATGGCGGTGAGGGCGTCGCATAATAAATTCTCCAGGCTGACAGCATGGCCATTGACAAAAACGCAGTTCCCACTCCCCATAGTTTCTAAAGATTAGGTGTGTTTTGCGGCCGCAGTGTGACGGGATAATGAATTGGATGCGCAAATCCAGGGCTGGATGACGGGCACGAGCGATCGCAGTTCTGAAGACATCCCAGACGCAGAAAGGCATTCAAAATTGCCCAGCCAAACTTTAGAATGGGCCTGGGTTAGCTCAACCCCAGTGACAGCTCGCCAGGTGGATAACTCGCCATGCCTCCGCTCACCGACGATACCCTCTGGGCCATTCTCAACGATGAACTGGGAGATGACGCTGTCAATCGCCTAGTGTGGCAGGGCCTCGGCTATCGGGAAACCTCAGACGGGTGGGATACCTCAGCGGTGGAGGCCGCCTGGGCAGAAAAGTACCCTGAGCCGCCCAACTTTATCGAAAGCCGTCCAGCCACGGTGCAGCTGACGCGATCGATTCCGCCAGCATACAAGCAGCTGCTTAAAGATGAACTGGGCTTCAAGGGCTACACCGTCGATCAACTCATTCCCCGGCTGACGCGGCGGGCCACGATGGTGAGCTGGCTACTCAGCTACCGCAAGCAGCAGACCGCCCGCAGCTGAGCTGCATCCTTTACCCTGCCGATAACCTATCCAGCAGGCTGGCGTAGCACCCTCAGCCAAGAATCTGATGGCCGTGCCCATCGACTCCGCTCAGGGCACGGCCATGGTCAGGGCAAATCCGTGTGAATTTCGTATTAATCAATCGGGAACCGCTACGTTTGACAAAAATTAGAAAAGGATGCGGAAAAGCCCGCATCCCCGCTCTCAACCCACGGCGCTCTCTCCGTGGATGCTTGATCTGCTGCGGTCTACGACAACGAGCGGCCGGTGAAGAGGATGGCCAACCCCTTATTGAGACTCAGCAGAATAGTTGAAATGGTTAGAACTCCTGCACGGCCTTTGGTTCTTCAACCCTGGGCGATGTGTCTAAAAAGATATCGGTGGCCTTGAGCTGTAGCCCCGCCCGCGCCTGGGAGTCAACCTTGCTGATGTAGGGGGAGGCGTCGATCGCGCCGCTGGCAATAATTAGCGAGCCTTTCTTGATGTGGGTGAGCTTGCGCCAGGCGGGGGAGCCTTCCCACACGCTGATGTTGACGGTAAAGCTGTCGTTGTCTTTGCGGCTGGGGATGCGATCGACGTAGATGGTCAGCTCAGCGACCTGGGTGTTGCCCCCGGCCTTGCGCTCAACGTTGCGAACTTCGGGGTCGGCGGCCACGTTACCGGACAGGGTACACAGATTTAAGCCACGGCTGGACATAGCGAGAGTCTCCTTAGGTGTAGATGCACTAGACCCTGCTCAGCGAGGCAGATGTCCGTGGCTTTAATATGCACAAGCCTTATTAATAATTCGCTATGGAAAATCACGTAACTTTTTAGACTTGTATCTACGTGTTTATAGCGGTGTGACTGGGTTTGGGCGCAAAAATTGGTCGTAATCATCGTCCGGCTAAGCGATATGCTAGGCCTGGAGTAATTGCAGTGCTATGACCACTCAATCGGTAGACCCCGCTGCCCGTAAGCTCTGGCTGGCAGCTATAAAGCCCCCCATGTATAGCGTTGCCATTATGCCAATGGTGGTGGGTAGCGCGATCGCCTACGCCGAAACAGGCCAGTTCAGCAGCGGTATTTTTGCGCTATTTATGCTGTCGGCAGTGCTAATTTTGGCTTGGGAAAACCTCAGTAATGATGTGTTTGATTCAGAGACCGGCATCGATGTCAACAAAGCGCATTCTGTGGTCAATCTGACCCGCAATCGCAAGCTGGTATTTGTCCTGGCCAACCTCTGTTTGGGATTAGGTATTGCGGGTATTTTGGCGATCGCCCTGATTCAGCAAGACCCCACGGTGCTGGTGCTGATTGTGCTCTGCTGCGGCCTTGGCTACCTCTACCAGGGGCCGCCCTTTCGCCTAGGCTACCAGGGGTTGGGGGAAGTGCTGTGCTTTTTTAGCTTTGGCCCGCTGGCGATGGGGGCGGCCTACTACAGTCAAACCCAGGGATGGTCGTGGGCGAGCCAGCTGGCGGGCATCATCGTGGGGCTGACCACGACGCTGGTGCTGTTTTGCTCCCACTTTCACCAGGTGGAAGATGACCTGGCGGCGGGCAAGCGATCGCCCATTGTGCGCCTGGGCACAAAGCGGGGGGCGGCGCTAATTCCCTGGACCTGTGGGGTGGTGTTTGCGATCGCGGCTGGTTGCCTGACTTTGGGACTGTTCCCGGCCTGGTCGGCGCTGGTCTTTTTAAGCTTGCCCTCAGCCTGGCGACTGAGCCGCCACGTCACCCGATTCCACGATCAGCCCGCGAGGGTTTTCAACGCCAAGTTTTTTGCCATTGGCTTTCACTTCTGGAGCGGAGTGCTGTTGAGCCTGGGCTTTTGGCTAAGCACCTGGTTGAGTGTTTGATGTAAGCTTGGGGCTGAGTCAAGGGCAGAATTTTGAATTTGCGATTTTGGCTAGTAGTCTGTCAATCCTAAATTGGTAGGTTGGGTGGCGCAACCGCAGAACCCAACAAGGCTGACTGCTGTTGGGTTACACAGCGTTTCACCCAACCTGCAGGAACCCTAAATTTTCAGTCTTGACACCGCCCTAGGGCTGTTGGGCCGCTGATGAAATCTTTGATCTTTAGCGCAGGGCGATGGGGATTGAATTAGCGGTTCGGCAATATCGGCGGCGGTTTGTGAGGCCGCTGCATACAGCTCACGGTCTGTGGATCTGGCGGGAGGGGCTGCTGGTGCGGCTGCGGGATAGTCTGGGTCGGGTAGGCTACGGTGAGATTGCCCCCATTCCCTGGTTTGGCAGCGAGGCGCTGGAGGAGGCGTTGAGTTTCTGCAAGGTTCAGGGGGGCGAGTGGCAAACGGCAACGGTTCCGGCTGGGCTACCTGCGACTCAGTTTGGGCTGGGGTGTGCTCTGGCGGAGCTAAACGGGGAGAGGGGTTTTAGTGGGGACGAACCCGCAATTGCATATATCTGCGGCCTGCTCCCCACTGGTGCAGCCGCAATGGAGCTGGTCTCTCAGCGGTTGGCCCAGGGGCACCGCACCCTGAAGTGGAAGATTGGCGTGCAGGCGATCGCTGACGAAATTTACTTACTGCAACGACTGATAGAGAAACTGCCTCAGCACATTCAGCTGCGCCTGGATGCCAACGGGGGGCTGCTCATCGACCAGGCGGAAGAGTGGCTGGCGGTTTGCGATCGCATCAATTCAGATCCTCAGACGGCTGCGATCGAACACCTGGAGCAGCCGCTGTCGCCCGACCAGGTGCCCGCGATGATCGAGTTAGATCGGCGCTACCAAACCGCGATCGCCTTGGACGAGTCGGTCGCTACCGTAGACCAGCTAGAAGGTTGTTGGAACCAGGGCTGGCGGGGGGTGGTTGTGGTCAAGCCTGCGATCGCGGGTTCACCCCAGCGGCTACAAGCCTTCTGCCAAAGTCATCAGCCCCAAATGGTGTTTTCCTCGGCTTTTGAAACCGTAGTGGGACGACGGGCGGCTCTAGCTGTAGCCTCGCGCTGTTCCTCTGCACAGGCTCCTGCGCTGGGCTTTGGCACCCAGGGCTGGTTTGCCGACGATTGGGATACCCTCACCCCCGCTGAGCTATGGGACAGACTCTAAGGGATGTGCTGCGCGATCGCCGGGGTGATGATTGGCTGATCGGCCTCAGTAGCCAGGACTTTTGGCAGCAGTTAGCAACCCTGACGCCCGTTTTTGCGGCCCATGGAGCGTCCTGTTTTGGGGCTGGCGTTTTGATTGCCGAGACTGATTCGCTGCAATTTTTGGTTGCCTGCCTGGCCGCCTGGGCCGAAGGTTGCGTCGTCGTTTTGGCGAACCCTCGCTGGGGGCAGCAGGAGCGGCAGCAGATCACGGATATGGTGGCCCCTGAGTGGAATGCACCGCTGGCGTCAGGGCTGGGAGCTTACCCCTGCCAGGTGCCGGGCACTAAACCGGGACAGATTTTGATTCCCACGGGTGGGTCGTCGGGACACATCAAGTTTGCGGTACATACCTGGGAGACCCTGCTGGCTTCAGTGGAAGGCTTTTGCGCCCACTTTGGGGTTGAGCGGGTCAATTCTTACTGCGTGCTGCCGCTCTTTCACGTCAGCGGGTTCATGCAGGTGCTACGGGTGCTGGCGTCTGGCGGGCAGCTGGCCATTCAACCCTACGGCGACCTCAAGCGGGGGGAGCAGCTTGGGTTACCGCCCGGTGGATACCTTTCCCTGGTGCCGACGCAGCTGCAGGATTTGCTGGGCTTAGGAGATGAGGTTATTCACTGGTTGCGGAGCTTTCGGGCGGTGCTGCTGGGAGGTGGGCCTGCGGGGCGATCGCTGCTCGACCAGGCTCGGGCAGCTCAAATACCCGTTGCTCTCACCTACGGCATGACCGAAACCGCCGCTCAAGTCGCTACCCTTTTGCCCAAGGAATTTCTGGCCGGACACCGCAGCAGCGGCAAGCCTCTTCCCCACGTCAGGATCACGATTCTCGATGATCGGGGACGTCCTCTGCCGCCAGGGGAGGTGGGGCGGGTGACTGTTCAGGGCCGTTCGCTGGCTTTGGGATATTTGGGGAGAGGGGGTGGAGAGCATGGTTTGGTGGTGGGCAGTGCCCACCCTACGGTGCAATCTGCTACCGCGATTCTGGCTACCGATGATATGGGTTATTTCGACGATTTGGGATACCTGCACCTTGTCGGGCGCAGCAGCACCAAGATCATTACCGGCGGCGAGAATGTGTTTCCTGAAGACGTGGAGGCGGCGCTGTTGACCCTTGATGGCGTGAGGGATGTTTGCGTGGTGGGGTTGCCCTGCGATCGCTGGGGTCAGCAGCTTTGCGCCCTGGTGGTAATGGCAACTCCGGCGCGGCTGCAGGATCTGTCAGGGTTGCTAAATCCTCTGGTGGCGGCCTACAAACGGCCCAAGCAGTGGATTCTCGTCAGTGCTCTTCCCAGAACGCCCCAGGGCAAACTCAGCCGCCCCCAGGCCCTGGCTCTGGCCCAGCGGATTCTGGGGATAGAGCGCTGAAACTCCACCTACTTGACGGGTCTGACCCAGCCCTGGCGCTGAGCCATCTCCAGCACGACGGCGGCAGCGGCGAAAATGAGCAGGCTTTCGGCGATCGCTACCGTAAAGGGCCAGCCCCGCAGGCTGACCGCTGCCGCCACATTCACCAGAGCCAGCCCCCGCACCAGGCTAAAGGCCAGTACCACCCCCGCCTTGAGCTGCGAATTCTCGTCCTGACGCACGGCGTAGCGATAGGTGATGCCGAACAGGCCGCCGGAGAGACCCGCGATCGCTGCGCTGACCCAGAACGTGCTGCCGCTAAGGCCCGAAGCGACAGACGCTAACGTGGCCCTCCAACCCAAAGATGGCACACGATGGGCCAGCAGCAGTAAAGCCGCCACTATCCCAGCGGCAGCTCCGGCCAGAACGGCCCCCTTTAGCGATTCAATACGGTCTTCATCAGTAAACGGACGTTCAATGGCCACGACAGTCTCTAGCTCGATAGGGTTGCCATTCGCTCAAGCCAGCCGCGCATTTTGCCGGGGTTAAGCAGTCCGTGGGGGTCGACCTCGGCTTTGAAGTTGACCTGGGCCATATCTACTTTTTTCATGCCGCCGTCTTCGAGCAGGTAGGTGTGGGGGTTGGCAATCAGCGCCCCATTGGCCTCGTGGTATCGAATGATTTCCGCCAGCCGCTCGGGGGTGGAGTAGCGCACAATTTGCAGCGCTGCCGGAATCGTGTTGCCGCCCATGCGCAGGTACTCCAGGTGCATGATCACCTCGTCGCCAAAGTGCTCGTAGAAGTGCTGCACCCGCTCCAGCTTGGGGTCGTAGGGGAACAGGGTTTGCAGGTAGGTGAGCGACGGATCCACGCTGCGGGCGTGGAGGGTGGTGTGGTTCCAGGTGAACTCGGCTAGGGGCGCCCCTTTGCTGGCCTCCTGGGCCGACTTGCGGTAGGTAATGGTGCCGCCAAATGCCTTCACCAGCTCGCCAAACAGTTCCAAAGAAGGCTCGGCCACCATCACCAGGGCAGCGGCCTGACCCGCTGGCAAGTAGGGCTGTAGGGAGGCGAAATAGCTGGGGATGGGCCAGGCGTGAATGCTGATCAGCTTTTTGATCAGTCCGTCGGCGTCACCCAGGGCCTGACCAAAGCGGGCGGCGGTCATAAAATCGTCAAAGGTCACAATCAGCTCGGCCCAGGGGTAGGCCGGGCCGAGGGGAATTTCTAGCTCGGTGATAATGCCGTTGGTGCCGTAGGCGTGGTTGACCTGCTGCACCTCATCCCCCCGCAGCTCAATGACGCGGGGATTGTCCTCGAAGGTGACGACGCGCACGGCGTTGAGGTTGCCGCGATCGCGCAGCTGCCCGTAGGTAATCGAGCCGATGCCGCCGCTGCCGCCGCCGATGAACCCGCCGATGGTGGCGGTGCGGTAGGTGGAGGGGTACATGCGCAGTTCCCAGCCGCTCTCCCGCGTCACCTTATCGATGGCGGCGAGCTTAGCTCCCGGTTCCACCCAGGCCACCCCCGGCGCGACTCGCTTGACGGCGTTCATCTTGCTCAAATCGAGCACCACGCCGCCCTCTAACGGAATGCACTGGCCGTAGTTGCCGGTGCCGGCCCCTCGCACGGTGACAGGCACGCGGGCCTCCACACATACCTTTGCCGCCGCCAGCACCTCATCCTCGCTGGTGGGGCGCACGACCAAATCGGCAACCAGGTTTTCCAGCTGCCCCTGCAGAATGGGGCTGAAGTAGTAGTAATCCTTGGAAAGCTTTTCGCGCTGGTTGGGGTCGCGGATGGTTTCGACTGGCCCAAAAGCCTGGGCCAGAGCATCCCAGTTGGTGGTGGAAGCGGGGTGAGCCAAAGTCATACGCAGGTGGGATGGGAAGATTACCCTGCTAGTGTAGAACGCTGGTCAGGCGATCGCTGAGGTTTGCGCTACAACAACCGATCGCGCACCGCCAGCGCCGTCGCTGGGGCCAGCAAAACCCCGTTGCGGTAGTGGCCAGTAGCCAGCCAAATATTGCTGTAGCCCGCCAGGGACTGAATCACCGGAGCCGCCTGCCCTTGGGGTCGAGGGCGCAGGCCAAACCAGCGATCGGTGACTGTGCCTGCGGCCAGGGCCGGACAGTATGCGATCGCGCCCGCCATGACCTCATCCAACCGCTCGGCCTCGGGTTGCATCGCCAGCGCTTCTTCTAAAGAAGTTTCGGGCGGAAACTCAACCGTCGCCCCCACCCAGTAGTCGCCGCCACCCAGAGGCACCAGATGAATGTCGTAACCATTGACCACGGGCTGAAAGTTGGGCTTGCCCAACGGGGAGTTTAGGTGAAGGCGCAGCGCTTGCCCTAGCACCGGACCAACAGCGGTCGGTTGCGCCAGGGATTGGGTTAATGGCATTGTGCCTAAGCCCGCCGAAAGCACGATCGCATCGGCGGCAATGGTTTGAGTGGCCGTGTGAACAGCGGTACAAACAGCGTCTTCCCCATTGGATCCCTCAGTTTCGAACCCCACCACGGGCTGGTCAAAGTGGAACTCAACCCCGTTGGCTGCCGCTCCAGCCACCAGCGCCTGGGTTAGCTCCGTGGGGTTCACCTGAAAATCTTGGGGGGAGAAGATACCAGCGGCCACACCGTCGGTGTTGAGGTGGGGGCAGCGATCGCGCACCTGCTCCGGTTCCCATAGCTCTAGCGGGTATCCCTGTCCGTGACGAATCTGCTGGAGCGATCGCCAGCGAGGCAATTCCTTCGCCTCAAAGCACAGACTGAGAATGCCCTGGGTATTGCGCTGAATTTTTCGACCCGTCAGCGCTTCCAGTTCAGAAAATAGTGTTTGATAGCGATGCAGGCTGCGCTGGCGCAGTTGCCAGTTGCGGCCTTTCACCTTGTGGCTAATCACCGCCATCGCCACCCCCAGGGCGGCAGCGGTAGCGCCCTGACCCGGAGCCGAGCGATCGAGCCCAGTGACCCGCATCTCTGGGCAGAGGCTGAGTTCGTAGGCGATCGCGGCCCCCACCACGCCGCAGCCAATGATGGTGATGTGTTTCAAGGGTGGTTGTGGAAAAAGGCAGTACACATCGCGATCGCGTCCAGGGCCTGAATTTGAGCGAGCTAGGCCTCAGACGCGATCGCGATGCTCCCCAGTTGAACCGATTAGACCGTCGGCACCAGGTTCAAGAACGAGTCAAAGTCATCCAGGGCGTTGCGGTACTCTTGGCCCGCTACGACCTGCTGTCCACTGGCGGCAGCTTCATCCAAACGCTCCAGGTGAACATACAGTTCTTTGGCCAGCGACTGGGCCTGGGGCTGATCTTTTTGCAGCAGAGTGGCCGCTAACCGATTCGTTCGCGCCCGCAGTTCACCCATTGGGCCGTGGATGAAGCTCTGTACGTCGACCCAGTCCTGGTCTTGAATGTAGCCCTCAAGCTCAGGGAAGCGATCGCGCAGGGCGACTACGCCAGGAGTGTACAGCTCTACCTGCTGCAAGATCTCTGGGGTGTAGGTGGTGGGTATTTTGGCCGCCGGACCACCACAGGCCACCAGGCAGGTCGCCGCGATCGCCAGCAAAATTCCCAAAAGAGGTCTAAAGCGTCCCATAGTTAACCTTCTGCGCTCTCAACAGTCGTCTGTATTCTACGCCTCTGCGGGGACGTATGAAGCGTCAGGATACCGCCATCGGTGCATCTATGGCATGGTTCACGGTAGCTACACCGTGACCTTTGCATTCACATACAGGCTAAGACTCATAAAATTCAGTTCGAGAAAAGCCACTTTAAAATTATGCTATGCCCAGTGATGCTTTTATTGATAAGCCTCACGACGGTGCCTGATTCGGATTACCGTAACGGACTGTATATCGTCGTCAATTTCGTAAATCACTCGATAGTCACCTACACGAATGCGGTGAAGGTCGTCTTCACTGACCAGCTTTTTCATACCTGTAGGTCTTGGTTCGACCTTGAGCGCATTTATGGCCTTTTGTAGTCGAGTCTTGATCTCCAGGGGGAGCTTGCGAAACTCTTTGGCGGCAGATGCCTTGAACTGAATCTCATACTGCGCCATTGGTTGCGTTTTCCTGATCGAGTTCAGATTCCAAGTCGCTCCAACTTACAATGTCTTCTTCTGACCGGGAGCGAGCAACCAAAATATCGTAAAAGTCTTCCCAAAGATCGCCCCATTCTTGTAGGTCAAGGAGAACCGCTGTTTTTTCGCCGTCTTCATTGACTAAAAATTGAATTCCACGCATAAATTTTCTCTTTTGGTTGTGATGGAAGGCTGCCAGACCTTGGAGGTTTTCAAACCTTCGAGGTCTTTGCCATTATAGGTTTGCTATGGCATTAGGGACTGGGTATTTTTCGATTTCGCTGAGGGGCAGCAGCAGGGTATCTTCGATGTATTGCCGGGTGGTTTTGGTGACGTAGCAGTCGCTGTTGAGGCAATCAATCAGAAGTTTGTTGGCGTCGTAATACTGAAGCAGCTTTTCTTGTTGCGCTTCGTTTAATTGCCAGTTATAGCCAATATTACGATGTTCAATTATCACTGTTCTCAGTCGTTCGACCCAAGCCTTGCCGTTGACCAACCACCACTGCTTAAATTCCTCTTTATTGCCCATGCAAGGCAACTTAGACCTTAAGTTCTTAAGTTCAACTTCTAGTTGAGCATCTAATTCACTCGCCATGGCTTCAACGTGGTCAAGAACTCCATCAAAATCAAAAGAAAGATATTCATGATTAGAAACGGCAATCATGAGAGAACTATCATAGGGTAGGCCGAACTCCCGGCAGAACTCAGGGCCTCGATTAACCAAGAGAGAAAGCATTAAGTCAAGGGTAAGATCATCAGAGAGATTATCAAAATAGTCAATATCGCTTCTAAGATCTCGATCTTGACTAGTAGATAGACTGAGGTCAAAGCTCAAGCTTAGCGCATAATAAAAGGATCGAACAGCCGAAAAATTGTAGTCTACACTTACTGAGTTTGCTTTCTTTTTGGCCCAATTTAAAACCGTCATTAAGCTCATCTCGTCAGTTGGATAATTGACGATCATTGTGTCAATATGCCGTTTCATCAGGAATAGTAAGACATCCGTATTGGGCAGCATTTCTGCTGCCATCAAAAAGACTTCTCGGTAGCGTTTTTCGGCAATGTGCGTGACTAGGTTTTGCAGGGCTTGATTCAGCGTTATTGTAGGGCTAACGAGGCGTTGGGAAGTGAAATATTCTTGAAAGGTGAGGTGGGAAAACGAGTAGATGCCCCTGGCACGTTCGACCAGTAGCCCGTGCTGAGCCTCGATGGATTTCAGCACGGCTTCGCTGTCCAGTTGTAGGGCTTCTTCATCTTCGTTGGACCCTGGCAGGTTGCGAATATAGCGGATAATATGCTGCTCAATGGTAGACTGCTTGAAGAAATAATCGCCCCGTTCAAAGGTTTCAAAGGCAAGTTGGCTAAGTAAATCTTCCTTGCGCTTTAGTGACAGCTTTTTGTAGGCCTGATCGCGCTCAATGTTGCGTTTGCTATCCCACTTTTTCAGCAATACATCCAGTCCTTCTTTATAAAGTTCAGCCCGGTTGGCCGGAAAGTCTGCCGCTTCGCCAAACACTAGGCACAGCAGCGTTAGCAGCAGCGGGTTGGTTGCCAGTTCTTGAATGGGTTTGTTGTCTTCTAGCCGCTGAATAAAGGTTTCTGCCTTTTTGGGATCGTTTTTGGCTTTAAACCATTTGGTAGCAAATTCTGCAATTTGCTCTTGGTCAAAGTCGGCCACCTCCACCTCGGTAAATTGCTCAAAGATGTATTCCCGCGCAGCAATGCGGCAGGTGATTACACATTGGCAGGTTCTAAACTGGTGGGCAAAAGTTTTAATGTCTTGCAGCACCCGGTCGTGGTCGGTTTCGTAGACCTCATCCAATCCATCCAGCAGTACCAGGGCTTTGCCATTGCCCAATACTGTGGAGAGTGCATCCGCCGCTTCTACACCGCAGGCTTTCCACTGGCGCTGAATGTAAGTTTGCAGCGTTGGCTTTCCCTCTGCCTCGGCATAGTCCTTCAGCGTCACAAAAACGGGCACCCATTGGGGCTGAAATTCGCCCTGGTTACAGAGAATAGCCAACCGCTTCATAAAGGTGGTTTTGCCTGCCCCTGGCTTGCCCAAAATCATCAACTTGTCGTAGCGCTCTACAGCTTCTAAACCTGGGACTCGTTTATGGCGCACCTGGCCCAGCAAAAAGCGGTCGAAGTCTTCGAAGTCGCAGTCTTGCAGCAGCTCATTCAGGCCTAGGCGTCGCCTGCCAGAGAGCTTTTCGAGAATGTTGACGCTGGTGTAGATGTCGCCCAGGCCGATGGGCTGCTCCATATCTAGCACCCGCATGGTGCCGCACCGAGCTTGTATATCGTCATGTACCTCGGCTCGAATGGTCTTTACCAGGGCATCAATATTTGCTTCGGGTTCTGTGGGTTCAACCCCTGTCGGTGTTGTCCTGTGATATTCATCCAGTAAGCGATCGTAGAGTTCGCGAAGCTTTCCTGGCCCTTTCCCGCCAATACTGCATTTGGTGTAAACACCAGTCATGCGATTGCGCAGTGCATTAACGGTGATATGTAGTGCATCAGCATCCGCTTGCTCGTTGTCTTTATCGCCTAACCGTTTGATCAATGCCTCGGTTTGCTCGGGCGAGAGGTCGTAGCGTTTGGCAAAGGTGGCTAAAAAGTCGGTGGGCAACGGCTGCATAAACACACCGGACAGAGAATTTCGATACTGCCAGGTTAACCCATCCCACAGAGAAGGGCTCAGGGCTTTTCCTGAGGTTAATTTAGTCTTTAGCCAACGGCTGGAGTTAAGTCAGGCTAAGTCAGCCCAGGTCAGCCAACATCAGGGAGAAAACTCCAAACCTCCCTTGCGACAGTGAATACATCGATTCACGCAAGGCGTTAAACCCATGAAAAAAACAAATTCGAATCTCATCTTCGCCACTGTTCTATCGCTCACCCTTGGCTCTGGCGGTGCAGCGCTACACCTGGCTAGCCAGCCCACCCTCACCGAAGCTCAAACCAAAGTGCTCAATAGCGCGATCGCCCTCTGGACCACCGGCACCACCACTATCCTTGGCCTCCTCGGCACCAAACCCCATGATTAACCATTTATCCCGTACGGGCGCACTGCTGTGCGCCCTACCCATCCACCCCTACCCCCGCCAGATCGCATCCGCCACTCGGCACACATCATGCATCTCGGCCCCATCGTGGACGCGCAGAATATCCGCTCCGCCTGCGATCGCCGCGCAGCAGGTCGCAGCTGTACCCCACACCCGCTTTTGAGGGTCGGGCTGGTCGAGAATGTGGCCGATGAAGCTCTTGCGGGAGGGGCCGACCAGCAGCGGGCTACCCAACTCACGAAACCGGCTGAGCTGGCGCAGCAGCTCCAGGTTTTGGGCGTAGGTTTTGGCAAAGCCCAGGCCGGGGTCAACGGCAATTTTGCTGGGTTTGACGCCAACGGCGATCGCGTCTTTGATCTGGTGGCGCAGAAACTCATAGATTTCGCCAACCAAATCGTGATAGTCGGTGTAGTTTTGCATAGTGGCAGGGGTGCCGCGCAGGTGCATGATCACGATGGGCACGCCCAGATCGGCTACCGTCGAGAGCATCCCCTTGTCGTAGGTACCCGCCGAAATGTCGTTCACAATGTCGGCTCCAGCTTTGATCGCCGCCCGCGCCACCGACGACCGGGTCGTATCGACCGAAATAATTGCCTGGGCCAAAACGTCGTCATCGTCGGCCCGAATGGCGTTGATCACCGGAATCACCCGGCTGAGTTCTTCCTCACGGGAGATCGACCCAGCCCCAGGCCGGGTTGACTGGCCGCCAATGTCGAGAATGTCGGTGCCGTGGTGCATCAGGTGGCGCGCCTGGGCCACCGCCCGCTCTAGCGTGTCAAACTGGCCGCCATCGCTAAAGCTGTCGGGCGTCACATTCAGCACCCCCATCAGGTAGGTGCGGCTGCCCCAGCTAAACGTGCGATCGCGAATTTTCCACGCGGGCGGCGCTGTCAGGACAGACATAAGGGTTGCCTCGGCTATAATCTCTGCCTAGCTTAGACGAATTATGAGGTATACGGTTGGCGGTTAGCGGTTCACCGTCTACCTTGCACCGTACATCGTCTACCTTGCACCGTACACCTTGAACCTCCTACAACACCTTCTCTAAGAACTGCTGGGCGCGATCGCTCTTAGGGCTGCTAAAGAAGATATCGGGCGGCGCGTCTTCCACCAGGTAGCCGCCGTCGAGAAACAGCACGCGATCGGCCACCTCCCGAGCAAAGCCCATCTCGTGGGTGACAATGCACATAGTAATGCCGGTGTCGGCCAGCCCCTTCATCACGTCCAGCACCTCTTTCACCATTTCGGGGTCGAGGGCGCTGGTGGGCTCATCAAACAGCATTATATCGGGCTCCATGGCCAGGGCGCGGGCGATCGCCACCCGCTGCTTTTGCCCGCCCGACAGCCGCGAGGGGTATTGGTCTGCCTTTTCTGACATACCCACCTTTTCCAGCAGATCTAGGGCAATCTTGCCTGCATCCGCCTTCGAGAGGCCCCGCACCTTCATCGGTGCGTAGGTGAGGTTGCCCAGCACCGTTTTGTGCGGGAACAGGTTGAAGTGCTGAAACACCATTCCCACGTTCTGGCGCACCTTGAGAATGTCGCACTTGGGTGAGGTGATGTCGATACTATCAATAAAAATGTGCCCAGCGGTGGGCACCTCCAGCAGGTTGATGCAGCGCAGCAGGGTCGATTTGCCCGACCCCGAGGGGCCAATAATCGCCACTACCTCGCCCGTATCAACCTGGGTAGAAATGTCCTTCAGCACCTCCAGCGGCCCAAAAGACTTGACCAAATGCTCAATTCTAATCACTGCGGCGCATCCTCCGCTCCAGAACCTGGGCCGCCTGGGTCAGCCCCATCACCATCACGTAGTAAACCACTCCCACCACGAGCAGCGGCTCAAAGTAGAGAAAGGTCTGCCCCGCCACCACCTGAGCCCGCCGCATCAGATCCAGTACTCCAATGGTAGACACCAGGGCTGAGTCTTTCAGTAGCGCAATGGTCTCATTGACCAGGGCGGGCAGAATGTTTTTGAACGCCTGTGGGAGAATAATGTCGAGCATCATGGGCCGGTAGGCCACCCCCAGCGACATCGACGCCTCCCGCTGCCCCTTATCTACCGCCATAATGCCCGCCCGAATGGTCTCCGAGCTGTAGGCCGCTGAGTTGAGCGAGAAGGTAAACACCCCCGCCTCGATTGGGGTAATTTTGTAGCCAATGATCTGCGGGGTGGCAAAATACACCAGCGCCAGCTGCAAAATTAGCGGCGTTCCCCGAAAAATTGACGTATAAAATTCCGCGAACCACCGCAGCGGCTTGATGCTGGAGATCTTCAGCAGCGACAGCAGCGTGCCCAGGGTAAACCCCAGCAGCGCCGACAGGATCGTGAACCGGAGAGTGACGAGAATGCCCTGGAGAATAAAGGGCAGCGACGGCAGAATTTGGCCAAAGTCTAGATTCATAGATAGTGACTACTCGGCCCTATCGCCAAACCACTTGACGACCAGCTCTTCCATCAGGCCGCTCGACTCCATTTCGGCCAGCACCTGGTTAAAGTCGTCGACCAGCTCAGAGTCTTTGGGAAATGCGATCGCCGACCCCGCCGGCCCCTCCTCAGGAATCTCCACCGCCTCCAGGTCAGAGTTGTTGGCCAAAAAGCCCTCCGCCACCGTGTCTTCAATGATGGCGGCGTCGATGCGGCCCGACTTCAGCTCCTGCACAATCTCGTTGATGCGGTTGAGGGGCGCCAGTTCCATGCCGGGAGTGGTTTCGGCCAGATCCTCGCCCAGCCCCTCCTGAATCGAGCCCAGCTGCACGCCCACGGTTTTGCCCTCCAGGTCAGCGGGGGAGCTAATGCCGCCACCGGATGGAAACACGATTGTCTGCTTGGCGTCGTAGTAAATTTCAGAAAAATCGACGTTTTGCTTGCGCTCTTCGGTCGGGGTCATCCCAGCCATCACGAAGTCGGCTCGTCCCGCCTGCAGGGCTGGAATCAGCCCGTTAAAGTCAATATTGGTAATTTCTAGCTCGTAGCCCAGCTCTTCGGCAATGTGGCGGGCGATGTCGACGTCAAAGCCAACGATCTCCTCAGTGCCCCCAGCGGTTTCGACAAATTCGTAGGGGGGATAGTCAGCGGAGGTCGCCATGGTCAACACCTGGCTACCCGAATCGGCGTCTCCAGCCGCTTGGTCGCCAGACTGACCGCCACCGCAGGCCGTTGTGACTCCTGCCGTAAATACCGCGATCGCTACGGTGGACGCTAAAAACCCACGTCGTTTCATTGACTTTCCTCAAGCAGTGATCAGGTCTACAGGGCCAGGAAAATTTCCCAGAAGCCATACTCTAGAACACAGAACCAGAGTTTGACCAGCACCAAGCGACCTGCCTGACTAGCTTGTACAGAAAATTTTACCTTGGGAGTAATAAGGGCTACCGTTCAGAAAAGTTATGGGTTGCTCAGGCTTCGCCATCATTGATGGCAGCCCCTAGGGAGCAACATCTTCTGGCAAAAAGCGATCGCCCAGCTGATTAGTTGACCACTGGTATTCGACGTCAATTTTGGCCTGTTTACAGGTTTGTTCGAGCTGGCGCTGCTGCGACAGAGCCTTGCGCAGGGCAATAATCAGCTCCTGCACCTGCATTCGAATCTGGGGGTTTTGGTAGGCCACCGACATGGTCTGCTGCTCGAGCAGTCGCAGCAGCAGCTCGTAGTGAATGTGGGAGGGTAGCGGGAGCGGTTTGCCTAAATTTGCCATTTGCGGTGCCCCAGGGTGCGATCTATTGATTAAATCAGGAAGTGCTTAAAGACTTCAGTATCTACACGGTGTTTTTTTGGTAAAGCTGGTCAATGGCCAGGCCCGGATCGGGCTGACGAATCAGCGATTCACCGATTAGCACCGCCGCTGCCCCCGCCGTCGTCACCGCCTGCAGGTCGGCTGGGGTATGAATGCCCGATTCGCTAATTACTACGGCACCGCTGGCGGTTAACTCATCCCGCCGGGCCGCAATCAATTCGGCGGTGGTCTCCAGCCGGGTGGTGAACGTTTCTAGATCGCGGTTGTTGATGCCAATCAGCGCCAGCCCCGGCACCGCCAGCACTCGATCCAGTTCTTCCAGGGTATGCACTTCGACCAGCACGGCCATACCCAGTGCCTTGGCAATCTGCACAAAGTAGGTCAGATCCTGGTCGGTCAAGATGGCGGCAATCAGCAGCACCGCATCGGCTCCCTTAGCGCGAGCCAGATACATCTGGTAGGGGTAGATGATGAACTCTTTGCACAGCAGAGGCAGATCCACCGCCTGGCGAATCTGGGCCAGGTACTCAAAGTCGCCCTGAAAGAAGGCTTTGTCGGTGAGCACCGAGAGGCAGCTGGCCCCATGGGCGGTGTAGGTCTGGGCGATCGCCACCGGGTCAAAGTCTTCGCGCATGACTCCCTTGCTAGGCGAGGCTTTTTTCACCTCGGCGATCAGCGCTGGGGCGGTACGCCCATTGCGCAGGGCGGCCACAAAGTCGCGCGGCGGGGGCGCATCCAGCACCTGTCGCTGTAAATCTGCCAAGGGCAGGCGCTCCCGCAGGGCTGCCACCTCGGTTTCTTTGTGCCAAACAATTTTTTCGAGAATGTGCCTAGGCTCAGAGTCGTCGGCTTTGATTTGGTACTGCAAATTTTTGACCGCAACGGCGGGGTTGGGAGGGCGACGACGAATCTTCATTGATTTTGGATTTGGACTTGTAATGAGCCTGTCGAACTATTGGCCATTTTGGATTGGGGCCGAGGGTAGGGTGGGCAATGCCCACCATTAACCCTGGGTAAAGAGCAAAGTATTAGTACCGAGCATAACGCGATCGCAGCAGCGGAATTGGTCGGCTCAGGGCAGGGCGGGAAGGTGGGCAGTGCCCACCTACGGGGATTACGCCGGGACGACCACCGCCCGCTTAAAGGCCTCGTCGAGCACCTCCGAGAGGGTGGGGTGGGTGTGGACGCAGAACGACAGGTCGGTGACGGTTTGACCGTTGGCGATCGCATTGGCCGCCTCCTGGATCAAATCCGCCGCATGCATACCGATGATGTGGGCTCCAAGAATTTCGCCCGTGTCTTTGCGGTAGATCACCTTAGCCAGACCGTCCGACTCGCCCTCGGCCAGGGCCTTAGAGTTGCCCTTAAAGTAGGTGCGCACGGTGTCGATCATAAAGCCCTCGGCCTCGGCCATGAGCTTGGCGGCGGGTTCGGTCAGCCCCACAAAGCTCACCTCCGGGTGGGTGAAGGCCGCCGCTGGAATGCTCATGTAGTTGACGGTGCGAGGCTCACCGCAGATAGTCTCAACGGTGAGAATGCCCTGGGCAGAGGCGGCGTGGGCCAGCATCATTTTGCCGGTCGCATCACCGATCGCCCACAGGTGGGGTACCGGCTCGCCATTTCGCAGCACCTGCAGGTGGTTATCTACTGGAATGAACCCGCGTCGATCGGCTTCGACACCGACTTTTTCCAGGCCCAGATCCTTCGTCGCCGGGATGCGCCCGGTGGCCACCAGGCAGGCGTCCACCTCCAGGGTTTCGACCACCTCGCGGGTCTCGCGATCGGCCAGCTCGATCACCACAGGCGATCCCGGCGTCACCTTCTGAGCAATCACCCCGGCGCGAGTTTCGATGTCGCGGGGGGCGATCAGCACCCGCTGGGCAATCTTGGCAATGTCGGGGTCGAAGGTGGGCATTAGCTGATCCAGCGCTTCGATGATGGTGACCTCGGATCCCAGGGCGGTGTACACATCTGAGAACTCCAGCCCGATGTAGCCGCTGCCGATAATGGCAATCCAGTCGGGCAGCCAGTCGAGCTTGAGCGCTTCGTCGCTGGTAAATACCGTCTTGCCGTCAGTCTCAATGCCGGGAGGCACAAAGGGCACCGAACCCGGCGACAGAATGATGTCCTGGGCGGTCACAATTTTTTCGCCGTCGGGAGTGGCGATCGCCACCTTCTGCTCCCCCGCCAGCCTGGCCCAGCCCTTAATAATGTCGACCCCCAGCCGACTCAGGCTGTTGGTCATATCGCCCTGAATTTTGCTAACCAGGTTTTTGGCGTGATCAGCGATCGCCTCGCGATCGTAGGTAACGTTGCCCACCGAAATGCCCAGGGACTTGAGGTGGTGCTCATTGCGCAGCTCCCGCACCCGCCCCGAAGCCGCCAGCAGCGCCTTAGAGGGAATGCAGCCCCGATTCACGCAGGTGCCTCCCATCACATCCGCCTCGACAATGGCCGTCTTTAGCCCCCGCTTCACCGCGTGCAGGGCGGCCCCATGCCCCCCTACCCCGGCGCCAATAATCAGCAGATCGTAATCAAATGCGTCGCTCACAGCAGGCTCCTGAACAGGTGATCCCAAAGGGTGAATCAATTTCAGGTGGCGAAGGGTTCAGCAACCCAACTCTCACCACATCTACCCTAGCCAGTCGACCCCAAACTTGGGCCAAACTCCAAACCCTACGGCAGCTAGAGTTTTCTTTCATTCTTGACCACCGAGAGCAATCAGACAACTCCCCATCCCTAACCCATACCCTGCCGGCAAACGCCAAACGCCAGAAAATGGAGCCTTTTCAGCCCAATTTGCCCCCTTACCAGTCCTCATCTCACCATCCTCCTCATCTCACCATCCTCCTCAATCCTTACCCACCGCCGCTGGCGCTGTGCCTCGTACAGCAACAGCGCTGCTGAGATCCCCACATTCAGCGATTCTACGTCCCCGGCCATAGGAATTCGTATCTGTAGGGTGGCTTGACGCCGAAGCGATTCCGACAGTCCGGCCCCCTCGTTGCCCAGCACAATCATCGTTGGTTGAGTAAAGTCTACCGACCAGTAATCCACCGTGGCGTGGGAGCTGGCGGCCACAATCTGCACCCCGGCCTGCCCCCAATCCAATAGGAGAGAGTCCAGATCGTCTACCACCGCCAGAGGCAGCCGAAACCACTGCCCCGCCGAGGCGCGCAGCACCTTGGGATGGTCGGGGGCAACGCTGTCGGCGCTGAGCCACAGGCCCTCGACCTCGGCAGCCACCGCCGTGCGAATAATCGTGCCCAGATTGCCGGGGTCCTGCAGGGTTTCGATCGCCAGCCCAATCCCCTGAATCGCGGGGTTGGGGCTGTCTCTTATACACATCT
>PYER01000063.1 GCA_003017855.1 filamentous cyanobacterium CCT1 | reverse complement strand
GCAGATGCACTTTAGTGTTCAGCCTAGCGAATACATCATCTGCTTGCAGCTCACCTCCCTGAAACACCTATTGAGCCAAAGTTTTTTGGAATGGGAGAGTATTGACCACAGAATCAGGGATTCCATAGGGTGGGATAGCCGTCTCGGCTGTCCACTATTGCAAACGTTCGCTGGGTTAGGACAGGTTTGGCGTAGGGGCTGCTCAGACCAGTTCGCGCAGGCGACTTTCTAAAAATCGGCGCTCGGGTTCCTGCTTAACCAGCTCTAGCGCCCGCTGATAAGCCGCTTTAGCGGCAGCGGTTTCGCCCAGCCGTCGGTACAGGTCAGCCCGCGCCGCATGGGCCAGGTGATAGTCGGCCAGGTCGCCCTGGGCCAAGATCTCATCCAGCAGCTGCAAACCCGCCTGGGGGCCATCGCGCATGGCCACGGCCACCGCCCGGTTGAGCTCGACAACAGGGGAAGGCTCGATCTGAGCCAGCAGGCTGTACAGGCCCACAATCTGCGCCCAGTCGGTGGCGGCGGGGCTGGGGGCCTCGGCGTGTACGGCGGCGATCGCAGCCTGCAGCGCGTAGGGGCCAATCTGCTGCGACGATAGGGCCTGCTGTACCAGGGCTCGGCCCTCGGCAATCTGGGCCTGGTTCCACCGGCTGCGGTCCTGGTCGGCCAGCAAAATGAGATCGCCTGTGGGGGAGGTGCGGGCCGCCCGCCGCGACTCCTGCAGCAGCATCAGGGCCAGCAGCCCCATTACCTCTGGGTCGGGCAGTAGCTCCATCACCAGTCGCCCCAGCCGAATCGCCTCGCCCGAGAGGTCGGCGCGAGTCAGCGAGGGGCCAGAGGAGGCCGCGTAGCCCTCGTTAAACACTAGATAGATGACCTGTAGCACGGTATCTAAGCGATCGGGCAGATCGTCTATAGAAGGCACCTGGTAAGGAATGCCCGCCGCGCGAATTTTGGCTTTGGCCCGCACAATCCGCTGGGCCAGGGTGGGGGGCGCAACCAGAAAGGCGCTGGCGATTTCTTCGGTTTTGAGGCCGCATACTTCTCGCAGGGTGAGCGCCACCTGGGCTTCCTGGGGCAGCGAAGGGTGACAGCAGGTAAAGATCAGCCGCAGGCAATCGTCTTCGACATCTTCGTCGTCTTTGATATCGGGTTCAGCGCTGTCGATACGCTGGGCCAGTTCGGCCAGGGAGGCGTCGAAGCGGGTGCGCCGCCGAATGGTGTCGATGGCTCTGAATCGGCCTACCGAAACCAGCCACGCGCGCGGATTGGCCGGAGTACCATCACGGGGCCACTGCTCCATCGCGACGGCAAAGGCGTCGTGTAGGGCTTCTTCGGCCAGATCAAAGTCGCCCAGCAGCCGAATCAGCGTGGCAAACACTCGCCGCGACTCGGCGCGGTAAACGGCCTCAACCTGCCTCTGTACCGGATTGGACTCGTGCATTGGGCATGATCTCGAAACCAGGGCCCGTTATCTAGGTTCAGTCTAATATAGTTTACTTGTACCATTCGCCGCGGCCGAGATTTTTCGCGATTGGCCTGCGCTAAGGGGCCGGGCTCGTTCGCTTGCTAATTACGGCGATCGGGCCGCCCCCCGGTGGCCCCTGGTGCTCGCTGCCGCCGGAGACGTAGATCATGGGGTCTTGCACCACCGAGGCGATCGCGGCCCCTACCACCGCCCTGGCCATCCGGGTGTGGTTGATATCGGAGTCGTCGAGCATCGTGTGGCGGCGCCCAAGGATCTGGCCCGATGGGTCGGCTTCGGCCTTGGCAAAGACATTCACAATAAGGGCGCTGCTGCCACCGGCACTGGCGATCGCCCGGTTGACGGCGGCCACATCGAGGGCGTGGGCCATCACGCTGTGGCCGATCTGGTAGTGGCTGTGGGAGTTAGGGGCGTTGCCCAGCACCAAAATCTCGCAGTTTTGCAGCTCTACCCCCGCCGATGCCGAGGCGATCGTCGAATAGAGACCGTAGTTGTGACAAATATCGGCATTGGTGATCTGCTCTAGCTGCAGTTCGCCCAGGGCTACGGCCACGCCCAGGGCCGAGGCTCCCCGCGAGTAGGCCATCGACTTGTAGCTGTCTTGGGTGACGGCGGCCTCGGCATGGCGGACGGCGGTAATCAGCGGGCATTTGATCTGAACAAAGTGAACCTCTGCCGAGGTGAGACCAGCGGCGGCGATCGCCCCCTTCACGCCCTCAGCTACCACCTGCACCATCGTCAGCGTGCCAATTTCATCAATCGCAAAATCTCGGGTGTGGCCCACGCCCAGCACCAAACCGGGCTGGGTTGGCCCGACTAAGCCCTCGGTTTGGCGGGTAAACACGGTCAGATGGGGGCTCAGCACCCCCTCGGTGCCCCCCGACATGACAAACACGATCTGGCTGGCGAGGGCATCGCCAATCAGGCTCTGCAAATATCCCTTTAGGGTGGCGACGGCAAACCCTCGGGTGAAATCGTTGACGCAGCCGTTGCCTTCGGTTTTGCCCAACACCGCCACAATGGTTTTGGGGTCGAGCCGCTGGTGGGCAATTAAATTCGCTAGCCCGCTCAGGTCATCGGGGCCGCTCTGGGCAATCTTAAAAACGTCAACTTTCATAGAGCGCTATCCACCTCCGTAAAGCCTAGAGACTGCAACGCTTGCGCTACCTTAGCCCGGTGATTAGCTTCCCAATCGGTGAGCGACTGGGCGGCATCGGCTGCGCTGCGCTGCCGTGATTTCTGCCAAACCGCCGCCTGCTGCCCGGCTGGAATCACGACAATCCCCTCCTCATCGGCCACCACGATATCTCCAGGGCTGACCGATACGCCGCCGCAGACAATCGGCTGATTGATCGTGCCCAACTGCTTTTTTTGCCCCGGTACCGGCATCACCCCGCGAGCAAACACCGGAAACTGGGCATCGCGCACTTCGGCCAAATCGCGAATTACACCATCGACCACAAAGCCAGCGATGCCTCGGTTTTGGGCGATCGCGCAGACATTGCCGCCAGCCATGGCGTAGTCAACATCGCCCGCCTGCACCACGATTACAGAACCGGGGGCCGCCCGATAAACCGCGGCGTGCAGCATCAGGTTGTCTCCGGCTGGGCAGCGCACGGTGTAGGCCGGGCCTGCCAACCGAGGAATGCGGGGCCACAGTTCGCGTATGCCCATATCCATGACCTGGGTACGCCCCAGGACGTCGGCATAGGCGGTGGGGGAGAGGGCTGCAAAGTTTAGAACATCGTTCACGAGGTGGTTTGCCATCCTACCTAAAACATGGCTCAACTATAGCTTTGGCCCGCCTGCTACAGCTCACGGCGACGCCCAACCCCCCGACACCAGGGCTGGCCCAAGGGAATAACCAGAATGGATCCTTTGAGCGATAAGGTTTTGGCCAAGAATTTTTAGGATTAATTCATGACGATATAGCCAAACCTCACAGGAGGTGATTTAGTTTTGGAAGCTCAAAACATCCCTTTTCTATCCGCTGGCTCAACCTTTTTTGGCCTGCTGATCGGCCTACCTGTGGCCACCGTAATGGGCATTGGTATGCCCACCGCCGCCCTTGCCCAGGCCCAGCCTGAGGCTCCGTTTACCGAGGCAGAGCTTGAGCCCATCGAAGCCGAAATTGAAGAAAGCATTCCCCCTGCTCTAGAAGATTCTCGGAGTACCTTCAATATCTGGTCTGAGGACGAATACGACGTCTTTGAGTCGGACGACTTCAGGATCAACACTGACTATGAAACCGACTTCTACGATGAGCAGCCCGGCCCCGCCGACGGTGGCTACCTCTATGGTGCAGACGACATCAATATCGGCGATGACCCGTTTAACAGGGGCGATCGCGAGAGCGAACTGACTCCCTAATGCCGCATCTGACTGATGAGACCCTGTTTCAAAACCAACGTTAAGCAGAGTCCGTGCATGCAATGCCCCTACTGACTGGTCTTCGTCGCTGTAACGAGTAAAGCCTCCAGGTCACAGTGACTTGGAGGCTTTATCGATCCTGTGTGCCAGACCATTACGGTTTAGAAACCCTACAGCCGCGTATTGGCCAGGTTGTCGCGAGGGTTGGTGGTGCGGCTGGTGCGAATTTGCTCGTAGAGCTGGCGTTCGGTATCGCTCAGGCTGCTAGGTGGCGTGATCACCACTTTGATCAGCAGGTCTCCGCGATCGCCCTTGGGGCTGGGCCAGCCTTTGCCCCGCAGCCGCAGGCTCTGGCCAGAGCGAATGCCCGCCGGCAGGTTCATCGTGACACTCCCGTCGGGGGTGGGCACGTCGATTTTGCCGCCCAGCACGGCTTCGTCAGGGGTAATCGGCACTTCGGCGGTAAGGCTGTCGCCCTCCAGCTTAAAGAAGCTGTGGGTATCGAGCTGCACCACCAGGTAAATGTCGGCGGGCTGCTTGCTGTAGGGGTTCATTGGCCCCTTGCCCTTCAGGCGAATTTTGCTGCCCTGCTTGGCCCCAGGCGGAATGCGCACCTCAACGCTGTCGTTGCCAATTCGCAGCCGCTTTTGCGCCCCGTGGAACGCCTCGCTAAAGGTGAGGCGAATGCTGGCCTCCTGATCGAAGGACTGGCTAGCCCCTGCTGTGTCGTAGCCGAAGCCAGGGCCAGCCGCACCGCCGCCAGGGGTGCCGTAGGAATACGATCGCCCGCCGCCGCCCGTGGTCGAAAAGCGGCCTAGCAGCTCGTTAATGAATTCGTCAAAGCTGCCGTAGTTGCTGAAGTCAAAGCCGCCGTCGCTGGGGCTGCCATAGGCGCCACCAAAGGGACTGCCGTAGCCACCGCCCGCCCCGGCTCGGCTCGCCTGCTGCCAGTACTGCCCGTACTGGTCATATTTTTGGCGCTTGTCGGCGTCAGAGAGCACCTCGTAGGCCTCACTGACCTCTTTGAACTTAGCCTCGGCGGCTTTGTCGTTGGGGTTAACGTCGGGGTGGTACTTGCGGGCCAGCTTGCGAAATGACTGTTTGATTTCATCAGCACTCGCCGTGCGGCTGACGCCAAGCACCGCATAGTAGTCTTTAAAGCCCGTAGCAGCCATTCCAATCCTCCTAAAAACCCGCGCCAGCCATCGCCCCAAAGGCGATTTTATTGTAGTCAACTCCAGGCCTGGGCAGCGACATTGCCACTATTCCCTTAGCCCTGCCAACCTTTGGCCTGACTACTATTGGATTTAGCCTAGCAAACCCAATGCCTTAGAGAAGTTCGGTTTTCCAGGTCGAGGTCGGTATGGCCAGCCCATTCTTTAGCTGATGCCGACAACGGCGTCGAGTTCGGCATAGTCGGGCAGGGCGGTATCGATCGCGGTGCCCTGGCGAATGACGACGCGATCGCTCTGGGGCCGCGACAGCAGCTCGCTCAGGTTGCGGGCCTTAAAGATAACTAAATCGGCAGGACGGCCTTCGCCGATCAGCCCAACATCAAGCCCCATAATCTGGGCCGGGGTGCGGGTCACCGCCTGGGGCCAGTCGCCAATCGGGCGATCGAGCTGACCGATGCGCACCGACTGGTTAAACACCTCCACCATATCGTGGTCGCCGTAGGCAAAAAAGGCGTCGCGACAGTTGTCGCTGGCCAGGGCCACCGCCACCTCAAACTGGCGCAGCTCGGGCAGCAGTGTAACGCCCCGGTAGCGGGGCATGCGGCCCGGCTGGCGGTCTTGCAGGTAGAGGTTGCACATGGGCAGGCTGACCACGCTCACCCCGGCGGTTTTGAGCAGGGCCAGGGTGTCTTGGGCGCGACCTGTGGCCTGCACCGAAAGGCTACAGCAGTGGCCGCAGTTGACCTTGCCCGCAAAGCGGCGGCGCAGTTTGGTTTCAGCTACAATTCGCAGCCCTTCCGCATCGGGGTTGAGGCTTTCATCGGCATGAAAATCGAGGTCTAGCCCCCGCGCCTCGGCTAGGGCAAAGGCGCGATCGATCTGCGCCTCCAAACCTGGCTGGGGATAAATCACCCCGCCCAAAATGCCTCCGTACTGGGCAACGGTATCAGCTAAATCTTCGGCCTCGGGGCTATCGTAGTAATCCATTGACACCAGACAGACGGCCTGTAGCGTCAGCCGGTCGGCCCACTCCTGCCGCAGTCGATCAAAGACCGCAAAGCTAGTTTTCTCCTGGCCGTCAAGGCAGTCGAGGTGGGTTCTCACCGCCTGGGTGCCGTGGGCGTAGCTGCACCTTAGCCCAAACGACATGCGGGGGTAGAGGTCGTCGGCGCTCCAGTGGCGGTGGTCGGCGGCGGCGGCATCGAGAGCCGCATCGAAGGTGCCCTTGGGATTGGGGCTACGCAACCAGGTGTGGCCCTTGTCGAGGTGGGTGTGGCAGTCGGCAAAGCAGGGCCATACCAGGCCCTGGCCCAGGTCGTAGTTGGGCAGGCCATCCTCGGGAGTGGAGGTGGCTGGGGCTAATGCTGCGATCGCCCCAGCCTGTATGTGCAGGTGAGCCGCTACCCAGTTTTCTAATCGAGGCGGGGCCGCTAGTTCAGCAATGGGGGTTCGTAGAGGGGCAGCCGTATCCAAGCAGGCCAGGGGCAATCGGGCGTTGCACAGCCAGTAATCGTCGGACTGGGCCGTACGCAGTTCGGTAAGGGGTAGAGCCATGGCACCAAGGTATCACTAAGGGGTCAGCATTCTCCAAACCCTCGTAGAGAGGCATCCTGACTCACCCAGAAGGATACTGCTCCCTGTGATGAAACACCTGATTCCAAGGTTCAATTCCCCAACAGACATGGCACCCTAGCGACTGCTGATCCCCTGCCGCTGGCTCAGACTATCGCCGTAACCAATCTATCCACATCAATCCACCCACATCAATTCACATAGATGCGCTCGATGGAGAAGTCATTGATCGTGTCTTCAAAGCGGTTGAAGGTAACGCGCATTTCGTCGTAGGCGCGGGCCGTAGAAACGCCGCCCGGCGTGGGGCACTGCACCTGCAACAGCGTTTGAAACGTCTCATACTCTGCGTGAGTGTAGAGCGCTTTTTCGCAAACCGGGCTAATAAACCCTTCGATCGCCAGCTGGTTGAGGGCGGCTACCCCCAGCGGGCTTTGCAGCACAAACCGCCAAATCTGCTCCTGCTCTTCTGCGCTGGCGGGTTGCCAAACCTCAGGCAGGGCAGAATTTGACTCCGCTTGGGCCAAACCTTCGTTTGCTGTACCGGCATCGACGGCAGGCATCCAGGCCACAGCTGCAACCAGTAAACTGACGCCAGCGGCCAGGCCAGACCACCGCTGCCACAGAGATTGCTTATTCATCATCGTCTCCTTCTATCGCTAACTAACTGTTGCCATTTTAGGGAGCGAGCCTGTGCCTACAGCTGGGGGTTACGAGATTTGCAACAGAAAGCCCCCCGACCTCAAGCTGGTGATTGAGGTCGAGGGGCTAGAACTTTTAAGGGCGAAATTTGGAAGAGCGACTAAGCCTGTTCGGGCACAAACTCTAGGGAGACACCGTTCATACAGTAGCGCTGACCGGTGGGGGCAGGCCCGTCGGGGAACACGTGGCCCAGGTGGCCGCCACAGGTGGCGCAGTGCACTTCTACTCGGGTCATAAAAAAGGAACGATCGACAGTGGTTGCGATCGCGCCCTCGATCGGCGCGTAGAAGCTGGGCCAGCCGGTGCCGCTGTTGAACTTGGTGTCGGAGGTAAACAGCGGGGTGCCGCAGGCTGAGCACTTAAAGACGCCCGGTTCGTAAATTTTGTCGAGGGGGCTAGAGCCCGCCCGCTCAGTGCCGTGCTGACGCAGAACCCGAAACTGCTCGGGGGTAAGCTGCTCGCGCCACTGCTCTTCGGTTTTGTTGACGGTAAATTGCTCGTTGGAGGTTGCCATAGTATCTACTGATTGGGAATTGACTTGCTTGGAAAGAATTTCGGCGGTGAAGTTGCTTAACAGCCAGGTGCCACCAACCACGGCGGTACCGGCTTCGAGGAGCTTACGTCGCTTCATGGCGAGGTTAAACCATCGGTGGGTAGGTAACGTGAGGCGGGCAATCGCCCAACAGCTCGTTTTATTTAACTTAACGTATCTGCCCCAGACAACGCTGATAGCTCCGTGAGAATTTGCCTCCACTCCCCTGAACCCCCGGTTCTTTAGTAGGCTATGACTACTATTGATACCTCCCAGGGATTGTCGCTTCGCCCCTATGTCAGCTATCGCTTCTGCCCCCTCTAAACGCCGCGACCAGGCCTGGCCCTTTTGGCCCGTGGTGCCCCTCTACCCCTACGGTCAGCGGCCAACGCTGCGGGTTGAGGTGGTCAAAGATCAGGTCTGGACCTTTGAGCAGTTTCAGGGCATTTTTTACGTTGTGGTGCCCATTCGCATGACGGTGGTGCGGCTGGAGCCCACGGGGCTGCTGGTGTACTCGCCCGTTGCCCCCACACCTGAATGCATCGCCCTGGTGCGCGAGCTAGAGGAGCGCTACGGCCCGGTCAAGTACATCGTTATGTCGACGGTGACGGGCATTGAGCACAAGGTGTTTGTCGGCCCCTTTGCCCGGCGTTTCCCCCAGGCCGAGGTCTACGTCACCCCCAACCAGTGGAGCTTTCCGTTCAATTTGCCGCTGCCCTGGCTGGGTCTACCGCGCGATCGCACCCACATGCTGCCCGCCGACAGCTCCCAGGCTCCCTTTGCCGACCAGGTTGACTATGCCCTGCTGCCCCCCATTGACCTGGGCCTGGGGCCGTTTGGCGAAACCGCCTGCTTTCATCGGGCCAGCCGCACCCTGCTGCTCACTGATGCGATCGTGGCGGTGCCCGAGGAGCCTCCCGCAATCGTGCAGATCGACCCCTTTCCGCTGCTGTTTCACGCCCGCGACAGCGCTAGCGAGGCGATTGTCGATACCCCAGCTAACCGGCGCAAGGGGTGGCAGCGCATTGCCCTGTTTGCCTTTTATTTTCGCCCCAGCACCCTGGATGTAGCGACCACCGGAGAGATGTTCGAAGATGCGAAGCAGTCCCCGGTGCGATCGCGCCGCCACTACTTTGGCCTCTACCCCTTTCGCTGGCAGCCCGGCTGGCGCGAGTCGTTTCGGGCGTTGCACAACCACGGCCAGCTTCAGGTAGCCCCCATTCTGCAAACGCTGATCTTTAACCGTGGCCCCCAGGAGGTTTTAGACTGGGCCAAAACCGTAGCTGGCTGGCAGTTTGAGCGCATCATTCCAGCCCACCTGGCAGCGCCTATCGCCGCGACCCCAGAGCAGTTTTTAGCGGCATTTGAGTTTCTGTACGCCGAACCGACCGCAGAGACCGTGCAAAGCCTGCCTGATGCAGATTTTGGTCTGCTGCGCCAAATTGAGGGGCTCTTGCTCAGCCGAGGCATTTCTCGCCCACGCCAGCCTGCACCCGCTGTCGAAAAGTAGTCCACCAGCTAATCAATCCACAGTGCGGGGGGAGTCGTTGTTGGTTCATAGGTCGTGGACGGACTGTGACTGGCGAAGTTAGACCACCCCACCGCCAGCAGCAGCCCAAACCCACAGCCCAACAAAAACGTCCAGGCGTGGGATGGTTCGAGCACGCAGAGCAGGCGGCGATCGCCGTTATAGACCTGCACTAGCCAGCCTTCGCTAGTCTGGTCGATTCTGGTCCGCCGTTTAGCTGAGTCAAACTTGTTCATGGTTTACGCTCTATGCCAATTGAATGTGTGGGGCGACGACAGGCCAAAGCCCGCCCGTGACGGAACACCGGTAGAAATTCACCTGTGATAGAGAGTGCTTCGAGGAGAGAGACGGGGAAGCTCAAACCTGAACACAGCGATCGCACACGAGGCTAAAATCTATGCTTTTGCCTTGAACGATATTATTAAGTCTATACTTAGATTTGCTCCAGCTGCCATGCTCTGCTCACGCCCATCGTCATCATTATCTGAACCGATCGATAAGCTGAGCTTTTGATACGGCGGTGGCAGGTTCACTTCTAAAAGGACACCCCTTACCTCGATTCCGGCAGGTAGCGCTGCAGCATCGATTGCCAACCGGACTCGCTAATTTCCTGCAGAATCTGCTGATTTAGGGGTTTTCGCAGCGGTGAGTTGGTCGGCAGCGCAAAGGCGTACTGGTTAACCTGAATGCCAGTGTCGTTAATTTGCAGACGGGTTTGAAATTCGTCTTGATTGAGGGTTTGCAGGGAAGCGGTGCCATAGACAAAGGCATCAATGCGGCCTTCATCAACCGCTTTTAGCCCGGCTTCAGGAGTGGCAAAGCTCTGAAACTGAATCTGCTCTTGCTGCAGGTAGTTGGCAACGGTCGTATTGGCTATGCTGCCCACCTGCTTGGTCTGCAGCTGCTGAACCCGAAGCGGCTGAATGCCCTGGTCGAGCACCAAAACGGAGGTAATCGAGGCGGTGAGGCTCGCCGTTAGCCCCATGGCTACCAGCATCCACAGCAGCGCCAGAATGCGGCCCCCCACCGTTTTGGGTGCTTTGTCGCCGTAGCCAATGGTGGTCATGGTGACGCCCGCCCACCAAAAGCCATCCCAAACGCCCCGCCCCGGCGACTTGTTGAACATGTCTTCGTTGGCGTGGCGCTCAAACAGCCAGCAGGCAAAGCCAACAACGACCAACACTAGCGATAGCCACAGGCAGATTCTCAAAAATCGAGGTGACAGGACGGCTTTCACCACGTTCCAGACCTGCTGCTGCCGCTGCGTGGCAATGCCCAGGGTGGCGGCAAAATAGCTCTGGGTGAAGTCTACCTGCTGCACTCGGGAGGCGGTGGCGGTCACCAGGGCAACGTCAAGGTCACCAGCATTGAGCTGAGCGATCGCATCGTTGGGCTGCACCTCCCGCCACTGGTAGTCGAGGTTCAGCTCATGGGCCACCTCGCGCCAGAGATGGACGCCAATGCCATCCCAATCGCTGCCGCCCTGGGCACTGCTCGATTTGATCACAAAGGGCGGCACCGGGCTCAGCCCAACCACCAGCGGGCGATCGCTGCTGGCCGGAGCAGCGGGCATGGGCGTGGCTGGCTCTGCAGTTTGCGCCCCGGCCAGCGACCCGAAGCAGACAATCGCTATACAGACCAAAAAACTGCCTAACAAACACAGTCCTCGACCCATTCTGCGAGGCATTGCCCACCGCCGTTGCAATCCCATAACCTGAAACAAGTGCAGCTACGGCTTTACTGTCCCCGATGCCGCTCCGGCCTTCCACCGCCCAAAGAGAGAGGCTAAAGGGAGAACCCTCTTATTAGGGGAAAATTGAGCGCTGGCGGGTCTGGCATTGCTGGGGGGAGTTCAAAAGGCAAAGTTCAAAATGCAAAATTGCTGAGGCGTGCCGTCAATCCTGGCCACCATACTGGCGAGCGGATGGTGGCCTTAGCCAAACTGCTTTTTGGCAGCTTCGTAAACCTCAACGGTAATCTGTCCCAGGCCCTGCTCTTGGGCAAACTTCTCAATCTTCTTGCGGGCGGCGGGGCGCACAAAGAAGGGAATCTCTTTGAGTCGGGCTTCAGCGTCAACAGTCCATTCCATAGCCATTCCACAGGTAGAGGCGCGATTTTGCGTTCAGCTTCATACTTCTTTACGATATCAGGGACTGGGGGCAGCGCTAGCGCGGTTTGCCTTGGGTGTTGAGAAAAGCCGATCGCAGGTCAGTTTGCGTTTCCTCAGGCGTTCTCTGGAAAAGCAGAGACCCAGCATCATCAAGCTCTGGTGCTGAGTTCGGACTGCGTGGAATGACAGGGCAAGGTTTTTTTCTAAAAATTCCCTCAGAGCCTGCGCTTGGCCTGCAGCAGTCGTTAGGTGCTATTTTTCTCTTTAGAAGGAGAAAATGGCGCCAAAGGCCGTCTAGGTATCTAGTTTTGTCAACGTTAAGGAGATTGCAGTGATACGGAAACTCTTACTGGTCGTGCTGGCCGCCGTCACAACGACCCTGATTGCGGTGGGTCTGGCCCCAGCGGTGAAGGCTGATATTGTGGCTGAGCCGGTGGTTTACACCATTAATGAGCAACCCTATGAGGGCTATTTTGCGATCAATGAAGGCTTCGGCGATAGCCAGCCCGTAGTGCTGCTGGTGCACGACTGGAATGGTCTGGGCGACTACGAAAAGCGCCGCGCCCAAATGCTAGCCGAGCGTGGCTATGCGACCTTTGCGGTCGATCTCTACGGTCAGGGTGTGCGACCCACCAACCCTGAGGAGTCGCGGGCCCAGAGCGGTGCGCTCTACGCCGATCGCGAAACGATGCGATCGCGGCTGATGGCGGGGCTGGCCCAGGCCCAGGCTCAGCCCGGTGTAGATGGCAGTCAGGTCGTGGCGATGGGCTACTGCTTTGGCGGGGCCGCCGTGCTGGAAATGGCCCGCGCTGGCATGGATGTGGACGGGTTTGTGTCGTTCCACGGCAGCTTTGAGACCCCCGAGGGCCAGGACTACAGCCAGACGCCGGGTCGAATTCTGGTGCTCCACGGCTCTGACGACTCCGCCGCCCCTATGGCTGATGTCGTCCAGCTGGCCAGCGAGATGGACGCCGCCGGGGTTGACTTCGATATGGAAATTTACGGCGGAGCCGACCACGCCTTTACGATATGGAGCGATGCCGAGCGCTACGACGCCATGGCCGATCGCCGCTCGTGGCGAGCCCTGATGACCTTTCTGGACGAAACTCTGAGCTAGGCGCTTAGGGTAGGGTGCTTCCGGCGATCGCGCCGTTCAGTCACCGACTTTATCCGACCTATTCCTACCCGAGAGATGGCTACGCTCCTGGTAAGCCTTTACAGCCATCTCTGCGGGTAGGAATATGGAACACTTTTCGACGCTGATTTTACTGCTGCGCGATCGCACCACCTTTTTAGAAGAAGTGCGGCAGGGCAAAAGAATTGAGTCTAAAATTCTCTCGCTGCTGGGTGTCAGCGCACTATTTTTTGCGGTCTATGGGGCGATTATTGGCTCGTCGAGCGGTTGGCAACAGCTGCTGGTGTCGATGGTCAAGCTGCCTGCCCTCTACCTGCTGACCCTGCTTATATGTTTGCCAACGCTCTATTTTTTCGATATTTTGTTTGGCTCTAAAGCCGATTTTCGCCAGTATGCAGTGCTGAGCCTGACTACCATTGCTGTGATCAGCGTCCTGCTGTTTAGTTTTGCCCCCGTCACTCTATTCTTTTTGGTTTCTATTCGCAGCTACCACTTCTTCTTGCTGCTCAATGTAGCCATCTTTGGTCTGACCGGCTTTATTGGCGTGCGGCTGTTTTACTCGGGCATTCGCTCCGTCATGGACTTCACCGCCGACACGCCCAAAATTCGCAATCGGCTGCTGCTCTTTTGGCTGGTGCTCTACGGTTTGGTCGGCAGTCAGCTGGGCTGGACGCTGCGACCCTTCTTTGGCTCGCCGGGTCAACCGTTTGAGCTATTTCGAGAGGTGGAGGGCAATTTTTACGCCCAGGTGATCACCAGCATTTTCACGCTGCTGTTTGGCAATTAAACCTGACACTATAGCGGCTTTTTTTCACCCAAACTCACGTCTGGCCAAACCCCATGAAACCTGATTTGCAGGCGCTCTGCATTACCCCGGCTGAACTCGACCAGCTGACGGGACTGGATATTAGCGCTGTGTTTATGGGCGGTATGATTCGCCCTTCAGTGTGGCGAACACGCCGCCATCTCCTATCGCTGCTGATCACAGAAAGCCTGGTGTTGGGGACAATTTTCATCGTTAGCCTGGGGTTGAGCCTGGTGCTGGTGCGGCAGCGAGCGGGCTTTGACCAACTGGGGGCGCTGCTGCTGAGTGTGGCTGGGGCGATCGCGCTGGGGGCGATCGCCTGGCATCTCTACCAGTGGCAGCGGGCCAAGACCTTTATGACCCTGGCGCGCCTGCTCGACGAGTGCGATCGCCACAACGACATTATCCAGGCGCTGCACGTGATGGATGAACTGGAAGCGGTGCAGGCGATCGGCTCTGGGCTGTGCGATCGCGCGGAGGTGCTGACTGCTCTCCAGGCCACCCGAGACAGCTTGATTTCTGCCCTCAGGACTGAAACTATTCTGCGTCGCCATCGGGCCATCATGCAGCGACAGCAAGACCTATTCGCCACGATTGAAACCAGCCTGGCTACGCTGCAAACCCTGCACAGCAACCATCAGGCCAGCGAGTATCGACAATTTTTGCAGGAAGCGCTCAGCATTGGTCTGGCCGTACAGCGCGAGATGGGTGCTAATTCTAAATTGGGCTAGTGCAAAATCAATACTAATAACTAGGATTCTCGCATATTGGGTAGAACGAAGTGGAACCCAGCACCAGTCAACCTTGTTGAGCTCTGCTAGTGCGCCACCTAACCTATAAAGTTAGTCCTGACGGACCACCGCCTGGTTCGCGTTTTTTTGCAGTATGTTCCCGCGATCGGTAAGGTCTTTTTCTCTTTCTATAGAAGCGTTTTTAGCGCCGTAAATCTACAACCATTAGTCGATTGATAAGCTCTAGATTGTCGTTAGGTTAAGGAAATGCAGCAAACCTGCTTTCAATCACTTTAGCGCGACTTCAGTAAGCACGAATTGTCTTAGTGTTGCTCACGCTCGAGTTTAACACTGACTGTAGATATTTGCTGCTCAGCACTCAAGCTAAATGACTACTCAAGGAGACGCAATGAAACGCTTTATTTTAGGTTCTTTGTCGGCCACTATGGCGCTTGCTTTAGGGGCTACTGCCCAGGCTCAGACTAATATTGAATCAAGGATCGATACGGCTGCCGCCAGAGAAAATGTCAACACAGCCGCCGCCCGATCGCTAGACGAAGGCGTGTTGAGCCGCTTTGAATACCGCCAGAATAGCCTGACCAGCGGCGTTCTCTCCCCCGATGATTTGGGGCCCAACAACCGCGCCTGGCCCACCGATAGAGAGCTTTGGGTTAACAGCTACGAGGCTGACAGCTACAGCTCCAGCGATCGCACCAACCAGCGCCCAAATACAAGCGTTCCCGGCGTTGTAGCGCCCAACTCCCAGAGCCCCAACAACCGCGCTACCCCTGGTCAAGGCACTACCCCTAACCAGCAGCAGCCCATGATGGATATGGACACGCAAAACCAGGACACTAACCTGCCCGGCGTTGTAGCGCCCAACTCCCAGAGCCCCAACAACCGCACTACCCCTGATCAAGGGTCTAGCTACCCTAATCAGCAGCAGCCCATGATGGACACGCAAAACCAGGACACCAACGTTCCCGGTGTTGTGGCACCCAACTCCCAGAGCCCCAACAACCGCACCACCCCTGGTCAATAACGCATCCTTGCTAATCAAGGCCAAAATCGAGACCTGAATCTAGGCTCGATCGCCTGCCATTAACCTAGGATGAGCTATCCCTTTTGTGGCTCCTATCGGCGGCATTTTGCCGCCGATTCTTCTGTTTAAGCAGGACTAGCTGAAGCTGGAACTGGTGAAGTGACCAGCCCCCGTGAACTATTCCACGCGCTCGGCTAGTTCTAGCCATCGCTCGGTGGAGGAATCGATGGTGGCGGTGAGTTCGCCCAGGCGCTCGGAGAGTTTGGCGACCTCGGCGTAGTCGCTGGGCGGGTTGTCGTAGAGTTGTTTCTCCAGCGCTTCTTTTTCAGCCTCCATAGCGGGAATTTTGGCCTCAAGCTGCTCGTATTCCCGCTTTTCTTTGTAGGAAAGTTTTTTGGGCTTGGCTTCAGTGGGCGAGTCTGTTGTTGCCACTGTCTGTGCTGTCAAAGAGGCTTTGCTGGCAGCCGCCCGTTCGGTCTCTTTTTCGGCGTCTGCATCGGCTTTTTTATAGTCGAGATAAACCGAATAGTTGCCGGGATACTGGCGCAGCACGCCGTTGCCCTCAAAGGCAAAAATGGTGTTGACGGTGCGATCGAGAAAGTAGCGATCGTGGGAGACCACGATCACGCAGCCGTTGAACTCCTCCAGGTATTCTTCCAGCACGCCGAGGGTTTGCACGTCGAGGTCGTTGGTGGGCTCGTCGAGAATCAGCAGGTTTGGCGACGACAGCAGTACTCGGAGCAAAAACAGCCGCCGCCGCTCGCCACCGGAGAGCTTCTCCAGCGGAGCATACTGCTGGTTGGAGGTAAACAAAAACCGCTCCAGCATCTGGGAGGCCGTGATTACGCTGCCATCGGCGGTGGTAACCAGCTCAGCGGTTTCCTTCAGGTACTCGATCACCCGCTGGCTGGGGTTGGCGAACAGGTCTTCGGAATGCTGGTCGAAGTAACCGACGTGGATGGTGGTGCCAATATCGACGCTGCCGCTGTCGGGCTCGAGTCGTCCGGTGATCACGTTCATCAGGGTCGATTTGCCGACGCCGTTGGGGCCGATGATGCCGATGCGATCGTCGGGGGTAAAGGCGTAGGTGAAGTCTTTGAACAGAAGGCGATCTTCGTAGCTCTTGGAGACGTTCTCTAGCTCGATTACCTTCTTGCCGATGCGGCGACCGGCAGTGGCAATGTCTACTTTGCCGAGGGATTCTTTGAACTCGCGGTTTTGCATGTCGCCAATGCGATCGATGCGGGCCTTTTGCTTGGTGCTGCGGGCTTTGGGGCCGCGCTTGAGCCACTCCAGCTCGCGGCGCAGTACGCCAGCGTGCTTTTTCTGCGAACTCACTTCAGCCGCCTCGGCCAGGGCCTTTTTCTCCAGGTAGTAGGAATAGTTGCCCGCGTAGCCGTAGAGGTCGCCCCGGTCAATTTCAAGAATGCGGTTGGTGACCTGGTCGAGAAAGTAGCGATCGTGGGTGATTAGCAGCAGCGCGCCGCGAAAGCCGCCCAGGTAGCTCTGCAGCCACTCCACCGACTCGGCATCGAGGTGGTTGGTGGGCTCGTCCATCAGCAGGGCATCGGGGTCGGAGAGCAGAGCGGCGGCGATCGCCACCCGTTTTCTATACCCGCCAGACAGATCGCCCACTCTGGCATCAAAGTCATCAATGCCTAGCTTACTGAGAATGACCTTGGCGTTGGTCTCCAAATCCCAGGCGTCAGCGGCGGCAATTTTTTCGCTCACCGTCGAGAGGCGAGCCATCAGCGCGTCGGCATTGCCCGTGCCGTGGGCCAGGTGGTGCGAGAGGTCTTCATACTCCCGAATCAGCGCCATCTGCTCGCCCGCGTCGGCAAAGACCTGCTCCAGTACGGTGCGATCGGCCTCAAAGTCGGGCTGCTGGGGCAGGTAGACGATTTTGGCCCCCGGGTTGACCCAAAAGTCACCGCCGTCGAAGGGCTCTAGCCCCGCAATCATCTTTAGCAGGGTCGATTTACCAGAGCCATTGGTGCCAATCAGGCCTACCTTGTCGCCCTCATCCAGGCTAAAGCTGGCATCGCGGAGAATTTCCTTGATGCCAAAGTCTTTGGTGGCAGAGCGCAGAGTAAACAGAGTCATGGGCAGCCGAGTCATGAACCATTAGATCATAGTCCCTAGAGTATGCTGGCGGGGGAAGTTGGCAGTTGTGCAACCTTACTGAGTAACGATGGCTAATGATGAAATCGCCTACAGCCTGAGCCATCATGCCGAGCTTAGACTAGCTGAACGCAAAATCGAGTGGGATTGGGTTGCCCTTACAATTGCAGAGCCAAGTCTAATTGAGGCTCATCCAGAAGATCCTACTTGCCAGTGTGCTTACCGGGCTATACCAGAGGCGGGCGGACGGGTCTTGAAGGTCGTTTACAATAGGACTACCAATCCCTGGCATATAGTGACGATCCACTTCGACAGGCGTATGCGTGGCAGGCTATGAATATTGACTATGACCCCGACGTCGATGCTCTTTACCTGCGCTTGGCTGAGGGTGAAATTATCGAGTCAGACTCAATAGAACCCGATGTGGTATACGACTATGATGCCGATGACCGGGTGATTGGAGTTGAGCTGTTGAGGGTAAGCGCTAACCTGCCAGAGTTAGCCGTTAGAGCATTCCCGTTTCGGAGCTTAGAGCAGCAGGTAGAGTTTATGCGCTTTTTAGAGGCGATCGCCGATGCCGACCTGCAGGCAAAGCTTGCCTTTGCTAGACAAATCCTGCAAAACCAGCAGGCTTTACTGCAAAGCGTTTGAAGTCGGTTAATCCTCCAGCTGCGGTTGCCCGGTGGAAGATATTTGAGCATCAGCACCCCTAAACAGCTGCGGCAGCAGCAGCCCCGATCGCGCCCTGTAGTCCGCAAACTCTGGGTAGCGCGAGAGCGACTCGTCCTTTTTGCGCATGTTGGGCACAAACACCAGGGCCGCGACCAGGCTCAAAATGGCAAAGGGCAGCCAGTGCATCGCCAGCAGAGCAAAGGAGAGGTAGATCGAAATTTCGCCCAGGTAGTTGGTGTTGCGGCAGCGGGCAAACAAGCCTTCGGTAATCAGCCCCGGTTGATACTTGAGAGTGAAGTACTTTTGGGCATCGCTGGCGTAGTGCAGAAAGGTGCCGAGAATGTTGAGGGCGATCGCCGCGGCCACCAGCGGCAGGGGCGGCTCTACCCCACGGCTAATCAGCAAAAAGGGCGCTACCCAGTAGAGGCCCAAGAACCCAAAGGTGCCAACTCCGGCCCCCAACGAAATGGGCTGCTCCCACTGCTTGTCGGGATACAGGCGATCTTTCAGCAGCCACAGCATGCCGTAGGTGCCGTGGAGCGCCAGGTAAACCCACGGTCCCACGCCAAAGTTTTGGTAAGCCACCATCAGGGCCGCGATGTAAAAGGCGGTAGCGCCTTTGTGGAGGTTGATTACGTGCTTTATTTTCATCGCTAGATCCGGAGGGGCCATCACTATCGTAACGATGACGAACGTAACGACGACGAAGATATATCGCTAGACGGAACAGGTCGTACCGCTGCACCGATAGGCTAAAGCCACCGCAGGGATAGCCCAGATGAGGCTATCGCTAGCGCCAGTGACCTCAGCTCAAATACGAGACCAGACTACGAGACTTTCCTATGACGCTACTTTCCTCATTTCGCTGCGATCGCCTGGGACGACGCCTGCTGCTGCTCGGGCTGGCCTGTTTCCTCAGCCTGATCAGTTTTTTGACCGTTGCCGTTCAGCCGAGTCTGGCCCAAATTCCCTTCGATTCAAAAGAGGCCCACGGCCAAACCAAAGATGAACTGACGGGGCGCACCCAGGGCAAACCCCTGAGTGCCGAAGAACGGCTAAATCGAGCCTATGACATGAGTGAAGCGACCGGCCTGCGAGAAGAGATGCGCCAGGCCGAGGGTAAGTTTGACCCCGAAGAGGACAACGAAAGCCTGGTCGAGAAAGCTACCGATGCGGTTAAGCGCGTCACGGGCGCATCAAACAAGTAGACCCGGTGCCGAATCTGCCCTGGCTAACCTCCGGTTGGGCTGGGCAAACACTATTTTGGAAGGGTTGCCATGCCCACCGTTTAGCCAACATCCCTTTAGCCAACCCAGGAGACATCATCTGGCTTGGTCTCGGCGGGCGCTTCGGCTGGTGGGTCTGCAACCGTCTTTGGCTGGGTGGGCTGCCCCTGAGCTGCTTGACTCAGGCGATGATCGCCCTGATTCGCCTGCTTGCGCTTCATGAAGGCCGAGGATGCAGACTCCTCCGGTGCCAGCGATCGCAGAAACCAGTCGAGCGTTTCTTGCGAAAGCCAGCCGCGCAAAACCGCCAGCGCCCCAATTCTCAACCCCGCCTGGGCCTGCTCTTGCAGCAGGGTCTCTACCTGTTGAGCATCTAGCAGCCCCGCCTGCTGAAAGTAGTACCCAATGGGGCGATCGCGACCACCCCTGGCCAGCTGTGGCCACTGTTCGGCGAAAAATTCAATGGCGTCGCGCTTGACCCAGCCGCGCAGCTCCAGAATGTCGCCAATTCTCAAATCGGGCTGCCATTTTTGGTCTTGAAGTACGACCTCAAGCTGCGCCGAGGAGAGCAACCCCGCCCGCTGCAACACTTCTCCAAGGGGTCTGGTTTTAGGCTGGGCTGGCATGGCTAAGCGATCGAAAAAACGGTAGTAACCGTCTATTTTAGCGTGACGCTCTTGGCTAGGTTATGAGGCTGGTCAAGGTGCATGCGATGCGGGTGGATACAGAGCCATGGCTTTGCAAGGCCTTCGCTGACTTTAAGCACTACTCTAATAAAAGCATTACCGGTTGAAGGACTTGAATGGCGAAAAAGAAGACCGCAGCCATCGCTGGAACATGACACTCACCACCCTACCGTGAGAGAAATTGCTGTTGCGTCTACACCCTTACCCCTCACTCTTTGGCAAATACTTCACCAACGCCTACCCTCCGGGAAGCCGCTCCGCGTCTACATCACCTCATGAGGGCCGAACTGGAGTGGTCTGTCGGCATTGGGGGCGCTGAGAAAGTCTGTCCACTCGAAGATCTCGGCAAAGCCGAACTGGTGCAGGGCGCCAACGATGGAGCTGACGGAGCGCTTGCTGCCAATGACAAGAATTTTGACTGGTTCGCGGTCGGGGTGCGGGTAGCTGTGGAGCTTGAGGGTGAGTTCGAGGTGGACTGGCCCGGCAGATTCGGGGTCTAGGATGCGAGCACTGTAGCGGGCGGTGGGAGATTGGTTTTGCATGAGTTGTGTCAACCACTAGGAAAGCAGGTTTTAGAGGACTACGACATCAGCTAGTTTGCTCTGGCGGTGGCAATGGACGTGGAGCGCAACAATGTGTATCGCTGGGTCAACGAGAAACGCGATCCAACGGCTGAGACGGTGGTGGAGATTGTGCGATCGCTAAAAAAGCTGAATCCTGAAGCGTCACAGGCATTTGTGCAGCAGTATTTGGGTGATGAGCAATAGCTCAACGCCACCCTGTAGGGCGGGCACCGTCCACCATCCACCCTTTGAGCATCAGTCAAGGGAACAAAACAAAAGAAGCGATCGCATAGCAGTATGCGATCGCCCCTCAAACTGGCTTGGTATTGAATGAAGTGCTTAAGCAACTGACTGCTGGTCAACCGCAGGCCGACTAGACCGTCGACGCTCTGACCGCCGCTTGCCGCCCGCCATCTCATACTCGGAGCTATTGCGGCCATAGACTACGGCTACAGCATTCAGCATCCTTTCAGACCGTTCCGCCAGGGCTTTTTCGGCGGTGATCATCTCGTTGTAGAGCTGATCGACGGTGGACAGAAGTTCGTTGTACTTGTTCTGGCGATCGCGCATGTCCTCGATCGCAGCCCAAAACTCGTCGAGGGTCATATCGTTGCCCATATCAAGTTTGGGTTTGATGGACCCCATAGCAGCAGCGCGACGCTCTGCTTTTTGTAGACGGATAGATGTACGTTTTGCCCGAGCCATGTGTTACTCCCTCCTTGGGAGTTTGAATAAGGGAACTGGAAGAGCCGACCGGGTGATCAACTTGCATTCAGAGTTGACGCCTGCGTTTCAAAAACAGGGTGATGGGCTGAAGGGATATGGAAGCTTTATGCCGAGGGCGAGAACTCTTCAAATGAGGCCAAAGGAGCTCTGTAGTTGTACGCTTAGTATTTTGAAAAAGAGAAAATACTCGCGGCTGTTTTGGTAACTCTTGCCAAGGTCTAAGTGTTAACGCGGATAGGGCAATGGCTAAGCTCTACTGAGAACCCACAAACTGCAACGCAGAACTACTTTGCCCTTAAGCAGAACTCGTTAGCGGCAAACGAGAACTGGTTTATGCTTAAGCAGAACTGGTTAGCGACTACAGAGAACTCGTTAACGGCTAACAAGAACTGCTTTACGCTTAAGCAGAACTGGTTAACGGCTAGTAAGAATTGGTTAGCCGTTAACCAGCAGGCATTAATCTCGTTTGCTTATGTGTTTTGCTTTAAGGTATAAGCGATCGCGGGTAGGGAGTAGGCGATCGCCGCTAAGGAGAATTGTTGAGGGTTGGGAATGATGGCATCTGCCGCTTGAAGGTTGTAGAGATACTACTGAACCTCAATGTTCATAGATGGTAAGGCGATCGCGGGCGATCGCTTTCAAGAAGTAGGGGTTTTTGGCTGCGGCAAGGTCAACTAAATCTACTGTGCGACCCAGGACTGTAGACAATCCGTGCTTTAAGCCAAAGAAGCGATCGGCAGCACCCTCTGGGTTATCGGTAGCGAACTCGACTAGGAAATTAAAATTGCTTAAGAAGACTACCTCTACACTACTTAGCAATTGTATGCAGGGTTTCGCTGCGCTCCACCCAACCTACTGGGACTGACTGAGATATGCCAGTAAAAGACTATCAGGCTGATCTACTGGTTTGGCCAGATGACGCAGGCTATGCTGCTTTGTATGTCAAGGCAGCGCTAGATGAGACGTTTTGATGGCGATCGGGAAGCGTTTTGGCTGACGCTCAAGGATGTGGCTAAGGATAGACAGACAATGACGGCAAAAGTGATGAGCGGCGATATTACCATTCAGCCCTTGCAACGGTCCTTAGGAAATGGAGAAGCCCCAACGCTGGAGTCTCTTGTGGTGGTGCTCAGTTCGATGGGGTTGCAATCGACGTTAAGCCCAACTGAGAGCGCGAAGTTGTACGATTCTGGACTGTGTGGGTAAGCTAGGGCATGAATAGAGACACAGAGAATCTTTTAGGCGCATCTCGTGGCAATACCTGATTACCAATCCATAATGCTGCCCCTGATGGAAATGGCTGCCGATGGGAGAGAGTATTCTTTGCGGGAAGCCATTGAAAACCTTGCTCAGTACTTTTCCCTTAGTGATGAAGATCGTCAAGTAATGCTGCCCAGTGGTCGGCAAGCCACCTTTGATAATCGAGTTGGCTGGGCTCGTACATACTTAAAGAAAGCCAATTTACTTCAGGCAACTCGCCGTGGCTATTTTCAGATAACAGCTAAAGGAAAGTCAACTATTGCAGAAAGACCTACTGAGATAAATGTTAAATATTTAGAGAAATTTCCTGAGTTCCTCGAATTCAAAAATTTCAAACGTGAGTCATCCTACAACGAAAGCCTCCCATCTCAAATTCAGGATAAAACCCCAGAAGAATATTTAGAAGCTATTGTTCAAGGACTTAATCGGGATCTCGCTTCTGAACTTCTAGACAGCATCAAAAGTTGTTCCCCTGTTTTTTTTGAGTCTCTAGTTATTGATGTCTTAGTAAAGATGGGCTACGGGGGTACTCGTCAAGATGCTGGAAAAATCGTCGGTCGTAGTGGAGATGGTGGAATTGATGGAACTATAAACGAAGACAGGCTTGGTTTAGATATCATATATGTTCAGGCAAAGCGCTGGGAGAATCCCGTTGGACGGCCTGAAATTCAAAAGTTTGCAGGAGCTTTGCAAGGCTTCAGGGCAAAGAAAGGAATTTTTATAACCTCTTCCTCCTTTACAACAGAAGCTAAAGATTTTGTTTCTCGAATTGACAGCAAAATTATTCTAATTGACGGCCAAAATCTGGCTCAATACATGATTGAATTCAATGTGGGAGTGGCCACGAAAGATATCTATCAGATAAAGAAAATCGACTTCGACTATTTTACAGATTAGTCAATCTTTATACATTTTGGTAAATCATTAGGGAGTTTGCGAGTGAACGCATTAGAAGGAAATGAATTTTCATTTCAAGAGATAAATATTAATTCAGGATATATAGAGGAAATCATAAAGTTAGCCGACAAGAATTCTTCAACCCTTGGCTTTTTCCCGCGTAAAGCTTTCTATGAGCATGCGAAAAAAGGTCATCTCATTGCCTGCATTGATAAGAGCAAAGATAAATGCGTTGCTTATACGCTTTATATGACGGGTAAAGGAAGAGTAAAATTAACTCATCTTTGTGTTGATGATGAATATAGGGGGCGAGATGTAGCTAAGGCTCTAATTGCAGAAATAAAAAGCAAAACAGACCATCTGCAAGGTATCTTGGCTTCATGCCGAAGAGATTACAATCTTTCAAACTTGTGGGAATCTTTAGGCTTTTCTGCTACTCATGAGAGACCCGGAAAGAGCAAAAGCGGTTCCACTCTAACTGAGTGGTGGTTAGACTACTGCAATCCCAACCTAATTACTCTTAGTCACCATAAGTTGATTGAGGATAAAATTGCTATCATAATTGATGCAAATGTTTTTTTCGATCTAGCGGATGAAGAAAATCGAGATGAATACAGTAGAGATGCTCAAGCATTACTAGATGATTGGCTTGAATCAGAAATCGAAATCTTTGTAACCAGTGAGATCAACAATGAAATAGACAGGAACAATGACCCTAAGAGGAGAGATGAATTAAGAAATAGGTTAAGGAAATTTAATATCACAAATTGCCCTACAGAAGACCTGGACAAATGCAGAAAGGAAATAAGACACTTATTTCCCGAAAAATTATCATCAAGTGATTCTTCTGACATTAGGCAAATAGCCATATCAATATGTTCAGATGTTAAAGCTAGCTTTTTTGTCACGAAAGACACACGACTGCTCGAAGAATTAGAGGAAGAAATTTTCGATAAGTATCAATTAAAGATAATCAGTCCCCTTGAACTAATTGTCAATATTGATGAGCTAAGGCGGGAGATAAAGTACCAGCCAGCTAGGCTTGCAGGTACTAGCATTAAAAAACAATCAATCAGGGGTGAGGACATTGAAACTTTAATAGATTGTTTTTTGAATTATTCAAAAGGTGAAAATAAAGCACATTTTAGGACAATCCTGAGACAGCATCTATCAGATCCAACAAAAAATGAGTGTTGCTGGATTGAAAAAGAGGCTGGCCAAGAACCTATGGTGGCATATTTGATTGATAGAGAGTCGCCAGAAGAATTAAGAGTTCCTATACTCAGGAGCAAAAGAAATGATTTATTGTCATCTATGTGCGCTCAGCATCTTATCCTAAACTTAATTAATCTCAGCGCATTCGAAAATCGGATTTTTACGGTGATATCAGATAGCTATCTAGAAGAGGAAATAGAGGTTTTTCTGAGAGAGATTCATTTTTACCGCACTCAAATAGGATGGGTAAAAGTAAACCTAAAAGGTTGCTATACTGCCAGTGAGATGGCTGAAATTCTCATGTCTTCGACTACTGAAGAAGATGGTATCTTAAAAGATTACTTGACCACATTATCAAACAACTTAAAGATTCCAAATATTCAGTCAAACCTTGATGTTATTGCGGGTATTGAGCAGGCTATTTTTCCTGGAAAAATAGCAGATTCATTAATACCAAATTTCATGATTCCGATCAAACCTTGGTGGGCCAAAGATCTATTTGATGGAGAGATTGCAGAGCAAGTACTTTGGGGTGCGAATAGCATGCTAGCGCTCCGTAGAGAATTGGTTTACTACAGATCAAGAATGGCTTCCGGTGGACTTAAAGCACCGGGAAGAATTCTTTGGTATGTTAGTCAAGACAAGGGATTTGAAAGAGCTAATATAACTCTAAGTGCAATAAGAGCGTGTTCCTATATCGATGAAATTATTATAGATACACCAAAATCCTTATACAAGAAGTTTAAACGTTTAGGGATTTATAAATTTGACGATCTGGTTGCCGTGTCAAAAGGGCAAGACAAAGAATTAATGGCTATAAGGTTTAGTAATACTGAATTTTTCAAGAAGCCTATAAAGCTAAAAGAGGCTGAAAATCTAATCGGAAAAAACATTCATATTCAAGCGCCAATTAAAATTGACGCAAGATCTTTTGAGTTGATATATAATGCAGGGGTACTATGTTGAACAACTGTATGAGCCCAAGCATAGCCTTACTCTCAATTCAGCATGAATACTCAAATATGATCTTTGAAGGTGTCAAGCAGGTTGAACTGCGGAGAGTAAGGCCTCGAAGTTTAGGCAGTGGAGACCTAATAATTGTATACGCTACTTCACCGCAAAAGGAGGTAGTAGGCATTGTGGAGGTTGATCAAGTAATTGAAAATACTCCTGATCAGCTCTGGGAGATGGTGAAAGATAAGGCTGGTATTTCTCATCAGGATTTCTTGAACTATTTCTTGGATTCATCCATTGGTTTTGGGATTTTTATAAAGAAATTTCATAGGTTCAAACAGCCATTGAGTTTAACTAACCTAAAGGAGCGGTGGAAGAATTTTCATCCACCCCAATGCTATAAGTATTTATCTGACTATGAATTAAGTCTTTTCGAGGATATGACTCGCTTTAATATAGTTGACTTCTCTGGTAAATCTGTTGGTTGCTTTCAGCCTGAAATCATAGCTGCTGTTTAATATTTGACTGCTGGTTCGCCGTGATTTATTAATTTAAGCTGTTATAGCGCGATTGCATCCCTCAAAATGCGATCGCGAACCAGTTCGTGCAGCGTAACCGACTCTGCCACATCGACCGATCTTGACTTTGGACAAACGCCGCCAGCCCACTGAAGATTTCGGTGGGCTTTCAGGTCAAAGCGAGGGAGCTAAGCGGCGTCTTGCAAGTCCTTACAGCGGCAGCGCTTT
>PYER01000379.1 GCA_003017855.1 filamentous cyanobacterium CCT1 | reverse complement strand
GGTTTACCGGGGTAGAGATTGAAGGCCGCTGATGCCGGACCGCAGGAACAGGAGGCCAAACACCAGGGATACTGCGATGACGATAGGGCGGTTGTAGGTGGTTAGCCAGGCGGAGGCGCGGTCCAAAATGGCTTTTGACTGTTGGGGGATGGCGAGGCGGAGGGCCAGGGGCAGCAGCAGCAGCGACTGGGTCAGCAAAATGAAGAGGAGGTAGGCGATCGCGCCGTTTTGCAGCCCTAGCTGGGCGGTGGCGATCGTGGCTAATGCGCTGAGGGTAAACACCCAGAGCTTGACGGCGATCAGGGGCAGGGTGAGGCCAATGCCTAGGGCTTGCAGGGGGGTGGCGCTGTCAATCGCGGTTAGCCATTTGGGTGGCGGCTCGTCGGGGTCGGGCTGCTTGCGCCACTTTTTGTAGGCGGTGACCAGCAGCAGCAGGCCGAGCACTAGCAATAGAGTAGCTACCACTGGCCCTTTGCCGCCGTTGCCCGCCGAGGCGGCGACAGATTCGCCCAAAAATAGCCCAAAGGCGACGCCCTGGAGCAGGCGGGTGAGGGTCATGCCGCCGACATAGGCCACGCCCTTGAGCAGCCCCTGGTTGGGGCTTTGCAGCAGCAGCAGCCCGATGATGATTTGCAGGGGCACTAGGGCACTGCCGAGAATGTAGGGCAACAGCGAAACGATGACGCTTTCCATAGGTCAGGCCGCTCCGGGTTGGGGAATGGTTGCAGTGGAGGGCGCGATCGCAGCCGATCTCGCTCTGTGCCCGCTTAATGTTGAGACACACTATCCTATGCCGGGGCGTCAGGCACTACAAGATCTATGTAGAGGATGTATCAATAGGGATTTTTCTATCATGACCTCGCTGCCCCCCAGTCAGGACATTGAGCGGCTGAAGGTGTTGGCCATGCTGCACTACGTGGTGGCAGGGCTGGTGCTGGCCTTGGCGCTGCTGCCGCTGGTGTTTGTGGCGATCGGTGGGGTGGTGCTGCTGGCCCCAGAGAGTATGACCAGCGGTGATAGTGAGCTGCCACCTTTTGCCGCTGGACTGATTTTTTTGGCAATCGGGCTGGCGCTGTTTGTCTATGGGCTGGTGCTGGCGATCGCGCTGATTGTCTCGGGCGGTTGTTTGCGGCGGCACAAACACTACTGGTTTAGCGTCGTAGTGGCTTGCGGGGCGCTGACCTTTACGCCGCTGGGCACGGTGCTGGGGGTGGCGACGCTGGCGGTGCTGGTGCAGGAGTCGGTGCGGGCGCTGTACGGCATTGAGCCCAGCAGCACGCTCTAGCCCGTTTTTTGGGTCGGGGGTGATAGCGGTGGTGAGTCGAGGATTATGGCCAAAACTGACCCCATGCCCCCAACGCTTGACTCGAACTGTTCGCAATTTAACTTGACACTTTGGGTTTAAGGGTTAACTTGTGTTAGAAAGCTTGCGGAAAACTCCGTCTTATGCTCAAAACTCTTCCCTGGACCCGAGCCCGACTGCTGCGCCAGGTTGCCGTAGCAGCTATGACCCTACTGCTGGTGGTCCTAACCAGTTCAGTACTGCCCTCAACCAGCGCTATGGCCCAGCTGCTGCCCATCCCTTCGACGAGTGGCAGCACTGAGTCGCTGCCCATCAACGTTGAGCGGAGCGGCAACCTGGAGTCGGCAACGGTTCAGCTCGACGGCCAAGAACTGTTTCGGATTGCTTCACCCGCCGTCTTCAATCGGCCCGACGTAGGGAACCAGCTGCCGGTAGAGATGCGGGCCAGGCAGATCGAAGCCAACCTGCAGCGCCTGTTTCCCAATAGCCGATCGGCTGCCGCCCCGCTCAGTCCGGAAACCCTGGAAGTCGTCGTTAACGAGATTGACAACTACCCGGTTTTGTTTGCTCAAGATGCCAGTCTGGCAGAACCGAGGGTGCTGCTGACGGTAACTGATACCGATGTGCAGTACCACGGAGCGGCCAGCAAGCAGGCCCTGGCCGAACAGTGGCAGGGAATTTTGGATCGGCAGCTGCGTGATGCGGTTGCCCAGCGCCAGCCGGAGGCCCTGCGGCAGCAGGTTAGGGCAGTGGTCAAGGTGATGGCGGTGGCGCTGGTGCTCAGCCTGCTGATGTTTGCCCTGCGGGTGTGGCTGGGCCGTTATGAGCACCGGCTGCATCAGCGCCGAACCGCAGAGGCAGCGCTGATTGAGGCTCAGCTGCACGAGGCCGAAGGGGGCGATCGCCCGCCCCACGGCCATGAAGATCCGCTGCTGCGCCACGGGCTGTACCAGCACCTCAAGCTCGAACACCAGCTCCAGGCGGTGCGACTGGTGCGATGGCTGCTGTTTTGGGGCGTGGCGTCGCTGTGGGCGCTCAGCATAGCCTACAGCTTCAACCTGTTTCCGCAGACCCGCCAGCTGGCCCAAAAAATGGTGCTGGCCCCGGTGGTGATTCTGCTGACCTGGTTTGTGGTAGGGCTCAGCGATCGCCTGATCAACCTGGCGATCGATCGCTTCATTCAAAAGTTTGCCAAGGGTCAGCCGATGACCTCAACCAACCTGCAGCGCATCCACACCATCGCCCAGGTGATCAAGGGCGTGAAGACTGTGGTGGTCTATATCATTGGTCTGATCTGGGTGCTGCAGTGGCTGCGCCTGGTGCCGGGGTCGGTGCTAGCCCTGGGAACGCTGGTGGCGCTGGTACTGTCGTTTGCCTCCCAAAACCTGGTCAAAGACCTGGTCAACGGCTTTTTGATTTTGCTGGAGGACCAGTTCCGCATCGGCGACGTGATCATGGTGGGCGACATCGACGGCTTTGTCGAAAATCTCAACCTGCGCGTGACCCAGTTGCGCAACCCGGCTGGCGAGCTAATCACCCTGCCCAACAGCTCGATCACCCACGTTCGCAACATGACCCGCCACTGGTCGCGCGCCACCATTGATGTGGAGGTGGCCTACAACACCGATGTCAACCAGGCGCTGGCTGTGGTGCGCGAAACCGCCGATGACTTGGCCGCCGACCCGGAGTGGGGACCTCAAATTTTAGATACCCACGAATTTTTTGGGGTGCAGGATATTTCCCACAGCGGCATTCTGATTCGGATCTGGATTAAGACCGTTCCGCTGAAGCAGTGGTTAGTGTCGATGGAGTTTCGGCGGCGGCTGAAGATGGCCTTCGATCGCCATCACATTGCCATTGGTTCGCCTCGCCAGGTGTGGCTGCGGGAAGATGTTGAGGCGCAGGAGTCGTCGCGATCGGTTTATAGTCTGGATTAGTAGTCTATCAAACCCAAAATTTGTCGGTCGGTTGGCGAAGGAAGCCCACTCGATGTAGAACACCCTTATTTATCCCCCAAAAGCACATCTCTTGCCATAAATTTCATTGCTCAGCTAATGCCTTCAATACCGCATCGTGGATGCTGCCGTTGCTGGCGACGACCCCAGGGTTATTGGGAAAGCGGGCGGCGCTGGCGAAGTCGAGGGGTTTGCCGTGCATGTCGGTAACCTTGCCCCCTGCTTCTTCGACTACTAACACCCCGGCGGCGTGGTCCCAAATTTTTTCGCGGTAGTTGGGGGTTTTGGGGGAGGGCAAACGCAGGTAGAGGGCAGCCTGTCCGGCGGCGACGGCGGCGTACTTGGCCTGGCTATCCATGCGCAGGGAGGGGGTGGTAATGCCGACGGTCTGGGCGACCTGCCCCTGCTGATTGAGGTCGCCGTGGCCCGACTCGACGCTCTCAACCAGGCGAAAGCGATCGCGATCGCCCGCTTCAGCTACCCGCAGCGGCTGGGGATCGCCCCCGGCTAGAGGCACCGTCGTGGCTCCCTCGCCACGCACCGCCACAAACAGCAGGCCAGTCTCGCCGCCAAAGCTGAGGAAGGGGCAGCCCAGCACCCCCACTTTGATGTCACCATCCACGACCAGGGCCAGAGCGATCGCGTACTGGTCGCCGCGCAAAAAGCCCTTGGTGCCGTCAATCGGGTCGAGGGTCCAGTAGCGGGGGGCGACGGTGCCGTTGCCGTGGTCAATCCAGCTGAGAATGTTGGCGTCGGTGGCGCTGGGCACTAGCTGCTGCACCTGCTCGGTGACGGCGGCGAGAACGGTGGCGGCCTCAGGCTGGCGCAGGTCGGTGGTGTCTTCTTCACCCACTACCGGGTCGCCCGGAAATGCGGCAGATAGAGCCTTGCAGATGACCGCCTGGGCTCCGTAGTCGGCAATAGTAACGGGGCTCTTGTCGTTTTTCTCGATCACCTGGGGCACGAGGCCCTGGCGCACCCGTTCGCAGAGCTGAGCAGCCTGGATAACGGCGGCGATCGCGGCTTGTTTTTCCTGTTCGTAGGGCATGGTTTTGGGGGTGAGAGGG
>PYER01000062.1 GCA_003017855.1 filamentous cyanobacterium CCT1 | reverse complement strand
GCCTACGCCAACCCCGAAGAATGGGTGCCCTGCCCCCGCCATACCCCCACGGTTGAGCAGCTGGCCCAAGACTACGGCCTGTTGACCACCTGCGGCACCGATACCCACGGGCCTAGCCTACTGCGACGACTGTAGCCCCTATGACCAGCTACAGTCACCTGAAACGGGTACTTGAGCACGATTTAAAGGAGCAGGAAGCCCGCCATGGTTTGATGGATGCGACTCTGCAAACTCGGGTCTGGCTGCATTCTCTGCCCACCAATCGAGTCTGTTTATTTTTTCACGGCTTTACCGCTGGCCCCTACCAGATGGAGCGGATTGGCCAGCACTTCTACCGGGCGGGTTGCAACGTGGTGGCCCCGCTGCTGCCCGGTCACGGTCGGGCTGGCAACTGGGATAAAGATAACCCGCCGCCGCTGCCCACCGACCTTGAGGTGTACCAAACGTTTGGCCTGCAGTGGCTGAATTTAGTCAGCCTGCTAGGCGATCGCATAGTGGTAGGCGGCCTATCGGGGGGCGGCACCCTGGCGGCCTGGCTAGCGCTAGAAAAACCCGCCCAGGTCGATCGCGCGGTTCTCTGTGCGCCTTACCTTAGCGCCAGCAGCAGGGTAATCGACCTGTTTGTGAAAAAAGTCGATACCTACTTTGCCTGGGCCACTGCCCCCAAGCAAATCGTCGATCCGGCGACGGCGACTCAGGCGCCACCGCTGGGCTACTCAGGGTTTACGACCCCGGCGCTGCGAGCCGTACTCGAACTGGGGCAGCTGTGCCAGCAGCGGGTAAAACAATCCGCGATCGCCCCCACCTTTACGATCTCTAGCGAAAGCGATCGGGCGGTCAGCAATTTCGACCATCAGCACTTTTTTGCCGCCGCCCTCAAACACCAGCCCATCAGCTGGCACGTGCTGTTTAACAAGGTGCTGGATATTCCCCACACCATGATGACGGCGCAGGAGGGTAACCGCTACCAACACCTGTTGAACGTGATGATTCAGGCTTTTGTCGAAAGCGACCTGACCTGGGCCGAGGTCGAAGAAATCGCCTACCGCATGACCAAAAACCGAACGTTTAACCAGGTAGTGGCCGAGCTAGGCTGGCAGAGCAAAGCGTCTAAAGACATGCCCGCTATGGTCACGATGGTAGACAAGTGGGCGATCGCGGTGAAGCGCGAACTGGACGGTCGGCAGCTAGGGGGGCAATCACCGCGCGATCGCTAGCGCCTAAACACAAATAAATTGCCCGTGGCTCCGCGCCCAAAACGCAGATCTTCGTCCAGGTAGGAGGTAATCCACAGGGCCTCCTGGCGCAGAAACTCCAGCACTGGCACGGTAATCTGCGGCAGATTTAGCCCGGTGATGCCCAGCAGGCGGGTAGCCTGAATGCTAAAGGCCCCAAAGCTGACGCTAGCGCTTTCGCCTTCCTCAAAGGGTTGCCAGATCCCCTGGGCGGTGGCGGTAAGTTCGCCCAAAAACGGCAGCGAGAGCACGGCTCCATTTTCGGTGGCGATTGCTCCTAGATAACGGTCTTTGGCGATCGCTTCCGAAACTTGATCTTTGGCCATCGCCCCCAGGGGTCGGTCTTTGGCGATCGCTGCGCCTGTGCCCTCTGGGCCAATCAAGCGCTGCCACACCCGCTGAATGCCGACCGGCAGCGGAAACTGGCGACCGATGCGGCGCGTGATCACCGTACCCCGCGAGGCGTAGACCAGCGCCCATGACCCCAACAGCATGGGCCAATGCTCCTGGCGCAGGGGCTGATCGATCGGGTTGAGGGTTTCTAATTCACAAATAATCTGATCGATCGCGGGGTGCTCGTCCGGCAGAATCGCATCCTCGGGTTCCAGGGTCTCGATCTGCTGGAGCAGCTGGGTTTTAAGCTGAAGGCGGCGGTGGTGAACGGGAGTCATTGCGGCAGAAACGTGAAGGAAATGGCCGAATGGTGGCCTAGAGTTTTAGAATACCCCCGCCCGTCAAACTTGAGTCTCTAGCGGCAGCGGCACCCCACGCATTGAAAAGTCGAGCAGCTCAATCGGGTGAAACAGGGGAATGGCGCGCGGCTGCCCGGCCATGTGCTGCTGAATTTGCAGTGAGCAGCCGGGGTTGGGGGAGGCCACCAAGGTCGCGCCGGTATTCAGCAGATTCTTCACCTTCATCTGGCCTAGCTCAGTGGCGACCTCAGGGTGCAGCATGTTGTAGACCCCAGCGCTGCCGCAGCACAGAGCCGCATCAATGGGCTCTCGCAGCGTCACGCCGGGAATTTGTTTCAGCAGCTGGCGGGGTTGGAGGCTAATTTTTTGCCCGTGCAGCAGGTGGCAGGCATCTTGATAGACGATGGGCAGGGTGCCCTCGGAGAGCGGATGCAGCGGCGTAGTCAGCCCCACCTGAGCGAGAAATTCCTGCACGTCTCTAACTTTGGCGACAAAGGCGTGGGCGCGATCGCAGTACTCCGGGTCATCCTGCAAAATGTGGTGGTATTCCTTCAGGGTGTGGCCACAGCCCGCCGCGTTAATCACCACAAAATCGACCTCGGCGGCCTCAAAGCAGTCGATCATGCGGCGGGCCAGCACCTGGGCCTGGGCCTCCTGCCCCTGGTGGGCGGGCAGCGCCGAGCAGCACCCCTGCTCGTGGGGAATCACCACCTCGCAGCCGTTGGCGGCCAGCACCCGCGCCGTGGCGGCATTCACATCGGAGAAAAACACCCGCTGCACACAGCCCAGCACCATACCCACCCGGTAGCGCTTTTCGCCCACGGCGGGGACGAGTTCGGGCAGGTCATCCTGAAAACTCTCGGCGGTAATCGGCGGCAGCAGCGACTCCATCGCCGCCAGGCTGGGGGACAATTTGGCCAGCAGCCCGGTTTTTTGCACTAGCTTGGAGATGCCCAGCTTTTGGTAGAGGTACAGCGGCCCAGCCACCGCCCGCAGCCGAGTGGGGTAGGGGAACAGGCTGAAGATCAGCGATCGCACCAGCCGCTCCGGCAATGGCCGAGCGTGGTTGCGCTCGACCTGGGGTCGCACCGCCGCAATTAGCTGGTCGTACTGCACCCCCGAGGGGCAGGCCGTGGTGCAGGCCAGACAGCCCAGGCACGAGTCGAAGTGCTGGGCCGAGGTGGCCGACAGGGGCGCTTCGCCCGTATTAATTGCATCCATTAGATAGATGCGGCCCCGGGGCGAGTCCATTTCTTTGCCCAGCACCCGGTAGCTGGGGCAGGTGGTGAGGCAAAACCCGCAGTGTACGCAGGCGTCGATCAGCTTGGGGTCGGGGGGGTGCTGGGTATCGAAGCCGTTAGCAACACTGTCGGGGGTAGGCCAAGCGGGGGGTGCTGAAGACTCTGAGGTCGGCATGGAAACGCGGGTAAGGGCTATGTTTAGGCTAGCGCGATTGCCTCCAGCTATTGCCCCCTTGACGCAAAAATCCGGCAATGGCAACCATAGGGACTCTAGGTCTGCAACAGGGGCTCAGGGTCGGACGGCTGGGCCACGGCCTGCACCTCGCTGGTCCAGCGGTTGGCAATCGGCATGCGCCAGCCCATACCAAAGGCGCGATCGGTGACCTTGAGCACGGGCGGGGCCTGCCGCCGTTTAAACTCGGCCCGCGCCACCAGCCGCACGACCTTGTCGACCACAGCGGCATCGTGGCCCGCGGCGACGATATTGGCAACCGACTCGTGGCGCTGCACCAGGCGCTCCAAAATGTCGTCGAGCACGTCATAGGAGGGTAGGGAGTCCTGGTCCACCTGGCCGGGCTTGAGTTCGGCGCTGGGAGGCTTGTCGAGAATGTGCTGGGGAATGAGGCCATTGGTGAGGGCGCTGGCGCGATCGCTCAGTTCTGCCAGGCTGGCAGCAGCGCCGCTGCCGACCTGCCGGTTGAGCCACTGGCAGAGGGCATAGACCCGCGTTTTGGGCACGTCGGCAATCACCGCCAGGCCGCCGTTCATATCGCCGTAGAGGGTGCAGTAGCCCACCGCCATCTCCGACTTGTTGCCCGTCGACAGCAGCAGGTGACCGAATTTGTTGGAAATCGCCATCAGCAGGTTGCCGCGAATGCGCGACTGAATATTCTCCTCGGCAATGCCGGGGCTGGTGTCGGCAAATAGGGGATCGAGCACCTGGTTGTAGTCGGCCATCAGGGGGCCAATGGCCAGGGTCTGGTGGGCAATACCTAAATTGTCGGCCAGGGCCAGGGCGTCGGTGACCGAGTGCTCTGAGCTGTAGGGGGAAGGCATCAGCACCCCCAGCACCTGATCGGGGCCAAGGGCGGCAGCGGCGACCGCGGCCACCAGCGCCGAGTCAATGCCGCCGCTGAGGCCGATCACCGCCTTAGAAAAGCCGCACTTGTGGGTGTAGTCGCGCACCCCCAGCACCAGGGCCGACCATAGGGCTTCGTTTTCATCGCTGGGCAGGGGCGCAAGCGCAGCCGGGCGCAGGTCATGCCCCATCGGGTCGTATTCCACGATCGCCAGTCCGGCCTCAAAGGCAGGCAGCCGCGCCACCAGATTGCCCTGACGGTTAAAGGCCATACTGGTGCCGTCGAAGATGAGATCGTCGTTGGCTCCCACCTGGTTGACGTAGAGAATGGGGCAGCGGAACCGGGCCGCGCTGTGGGCCAGCATGGCGGCACGCAGCTGGGCTTTGTTGAGCGAGTAGGGCGAGGCAGAGAGGTTGACGACTAAATCGACGCCTGCGTTGGCCAGATCGGCGATCGGGTTGCGGGGGTAGCTGCGACCGCCCCAGAACTCTTCATCGTTCCACAGGTCTTCGCAGATCGTGACGCCAACGCGAATGCCCCAGTCGCCGCAGGGCAGGGTAAAGCTGCTCGGCCCCTGACCAGCGGCAAAATAGCGGTTTTCGTCGAAGACGTCGTAGGTGGGCAGCAGCTGCTTGTGAAACACCTGCTGCACCCGGCCCCCCTGGAGCAGGGCGGTGCTATTGAACAGGGGCTTTTCGCCGGAATAGCGGGCTTTGGGGTTGGCGGCGGCGTAGCCCACCAGCACCGAGAGGTGGGGGGGCAACTCTTGCGCCAGGGCTTCTAGAGTGTCGGCCATCGCCTGAATGAAGCCGGGACGCAGCAGCAGATCGCGGGGCGGGTAGCCGCACAGCACCAGCTCCGTGGTGACCAGCACCTGAGCCCCCAAGCGGGCGGCCTGGCGGGCGGCCTCGAGCACCTGCTGAGCGTTGTGGGCCAGGTCGCCAATGGTGGGGTTGAGCTGGGCGATCGCAAATTTCATAGGAGTTAACCAACAGAAAAAGGAATTTCAACCAAAACGCTGGCGGTAGCTGACTTAAATCGCCGCTGCTTCGACTCCGCTCAGCCAGCGGCAGATTCTTAGGCTTCAGTGGGTATAGATTGTTGGGGGCGGCTGCGCTGGGCGGCCAGGGTGTTGCGCTCCCAAAACACGCCGTCGGCATAGCCCTGAATGCTAGGGTCTAAATCAGCTAAGGCTAACCGCTTTTCGGCCAGACAGCAGTAGTCAGCATTTTGCTCAACCCCGGCATACTGGCGCCCCAGCTTTTTAGCCACCACCGAGGTCGTGCCGCTGCCAAGAAACGGGTCGAATACCACATCACCGGGGTTAGAACTGGCGAGAATGAGTTTGGCAATCAGTTTCTCGGGTTTTTGAGTTGGGTGATCGGTGTTCTCGGCCATGGACCAAAAGGGCACGGTGATGTCGGTCCACAGATTAGAGGGATGGGTGAGGCGGTAGGGTTTTACGCCTGTATCATCCCAGTCTTTGGGCTGTCCGGCTAAGTTGCGATAGGGGGCCATCACCTGGCGTTTGAGCTTGACGGCATCAACATTAAACGTGTAGCGATCAGACACCGTGCAATACCAGATATCTTCGCTGGCGTTCTTCCAATTGGCCTGGGCACCACGCCCTTTTTCGCGCTCCCAAGTAATTCTATTTTTGATCAGAAAGTGCTTTTCTAAAACGGGATACATGGCCATTGAGGTAGCCCAGTCGGCGCAAAAATAGGCAGAGGCACTGGGTTTGAGCAGGGGCTGAAGTTGAGTAATCCAGCTGTCTAGCCAATCGGCATAGGTGGCGCGATCGCACTGCTTAAACGTCTTGCCGTTGAAGTCTTTGGTTAAGTTATAGGGCGGATCAACAATCAGCAAATCGACAAAACTGTGGGGTAAGTAGGGCAGGGCACCAAACATATCCTGACAGATAGTTTTGTTGAGAATATCGACGGTGGATTGATCATTCTCCAGGCTGATCAATCTCTGCAAAAATCTATCTCGATCCTCATCCGTAAGATCTATAGTTCGATTTTTGGGTGCTCTGACTTTCATAAATTTAAATCAAATAAACACCATCGGTTTATCTTTACAGGGTTCAAACGCGGCAGCATCAAATCGGTATAAACTGGCGGGTCGACCGGCCCCGCGCGAGGCTTTGTGGCCGGTATCCTGCAAAAAGCCCAGCTTTAGCAGCCGGGCGCGAAAGTTGGAATAGTCAGAGAAGCCTTCCCCCAGCACGGTGACGTAGAGCTGGTAGAGGTCGCCCAGGGTAAAGACCTCGGGCAGCACGTCGAAGGCGATCGGGCTGTACTCCAGCTTGTTGCGCAGGCGACGGTAGCCGTAGGCCAAAATTTCGTTGTGGTCGAAGGCGAGCTGGGGCACCTGGGCCAGCGGATACCAGGCAATGCCGCTGACGCCGTCGGCGATTAGCTCAGCATCTTCAAAGCGCACCAGGGCAAAGTGGCTGACGGAAAGGTAGCGCACGTCGAAGGCCGTAGGCGACTCGCGGGGGTCGCGATCGGGGCCGCCAAAGGTATAGAGCTGCTCCAGGTACAGAGTGTTGACCCGAATTTTTTCGGCTAGCACGCGATAGGCGGCATCTTCCAGCGATTCGCCCTGGCGCACCAGGGTGCCCGGTAGGCTCCAGTAGCCCGCAAAGGGTGGATCAGGGCGCATGACCACCAGCACTAGCAGCCGATTTTGCTGGGTATCGACCGAAAAAATGACGTTGTCGACCCCCACCTTAAAGTCGGCTAGGGGCACCGGGCTTAGGGAGTGGTCAGGGGTTCGGTGGAGTTTTGCGGACATGGGTAGAGGTGGTGTTGAGAAATGTAGGCCTGCACCACTGCCGGTAGCGGGACGACGACACGTCGATCGCAGGCATAGCCGCTACGGTAACGCTGGTGTGCTGCCGCAGATCGGCCAGCCCTGCCTCAGTGAGGTCATAGCCTGGGCGAGGAATCACTAGAATATCGACCGCAGCGAAGATCTCCTCGGCCCGGTGCCAGGTGGGTAACTGCTCAACCAAGTCGGCCCCGACAACTAGAGAAAACTGGGCATTGGGCCAAATTTGCCGGGCTCGCTCCAGGGTGACAACGGTGCGCATGTGGCTCAGTTCGGGATGGACCTGCACTCGGCGAGGAGCCACGTCTAGCTCGTCGATCAAAAGTTCGAGCATGCGAAAGCGATCGCCCAAATCGGTCTGGTGCGCCTTAAAGGGATTGTTCGCCGTCCATACGGCTACATGGTCAAACTGGGTCGCCAGCCAGGCCAGAATGGCGGCGTGACCCCGGTGGGGCGGGTCGGCACTGGTGCCAAACAGGGCAATACGAAGCGTCTCAGGACAATCCATAGGGCGGCGGGCGGTTAGGTCAGGCGAGGTCAGGGGAGCCATCTCAGTGCTGGGGCAGCGGTGCCGGACGGCGGCGGGTGCGCGCCGCCAGATCCTCCAGCGCATCGGACAGCGCCACGGGGTAGAGGGCCGGATGCTCTAGCTGCCGCACAGCCGGGGGCAGGCTGGCCACCGAGGCTGCGGTACGGGCGGCGATCGCATCCAGCGATTCTAACTCCTGCAGGGGCAGCCCCTGCTTCACCACCAATTGCAACAGGGGCTGCTCGTCGGGAGCCGCCGCCTCGTTGACCAGGCCGAGGCGATCGCCCACCGCCTGCCCACCGTCGTAGCGTCGAAAAATTTGCTTGCGCCCGGGCAAGGTGGCCTTGTGGCTCGATTCCTTCATCACTGCTATGCCGTCGATGTCGACTAGCTTATACACGCCGTTGACCGGGTCGCCGGTCACCAGTTTGGTACCCAAACCGTATCCATCGATCGCCGCCCCCGCCTGCCGCAGCCGCGCAATTTCGTACTCATCCAGGTCGCCGCTGGCAAAGATTTTAGCCTCAGGCAGATGCGATCGCACCGCCTTCGACAGCGCCCCCAGATCACCGGAATCCAGCCGCACCGCCGTCACTGGCGGATTTTGACTGGCCAGCCGCTCTGCCGCCGCTACCGTGTCGTAGGTGTCAATCAGCAGAGCCGCCCCCGGAAAGTAGCGCTGAAACGCTTCAAAAGCATCGTCTTCATGGCCCTCCAGGGCGGTAAAGACCATTACCAGGGCGTGGGCCATGGTGCCCGCTGGCTGCCGCCCTAGCTCCAGCGCGGCCAGCACGTTAGAGGTTCCGTCTAGCCCCGCCGCCAGGGCCGCCCGCGCCGCCCACAGCGATCCCTGGGGGCTAAACGCCCGCCGAGTGCCGAACTCCAGCAGCGTTGCCGTAGGCCCAGCCACATCCCGTAGCCGAGCGGCGCGGGTAGCCACCAGGGTCTGGTAGTTAAGGGTATTGAGCAGGTAGGTTTCGGCCAGCTGGGCCTGCCACAGGGGGGCCTCCACCCGCAGCAGCGGCTCGTTAGCAAATACCGCCGTCCCCTCGGGCACCGCCCACAGATCGCCGCTAAAGCCGCCCTGGCTAAGCCGCCGCCAAAATTCCGCTGGGGCATGGTCAAACAGCCCCGTCTGCCGCAGGGCCTCTAGCTGCTGCTCTGAAAACCGCAGATTGGTCAGGTAGTCGATCGCCTGAGCCAGCCCCATAGCAATCAGGTAGCCGTAACCGCTGGGCAGGCGGCGAGCAAACAGCTCAAAACTGGCCTGGCGATCGGCCATACCTTCCCCTACGTAACAGCTGGCCATGGTGAGCTGGTACAGATCGGTCAGCAAACCATAGTCTTCGGGAGCGGCCAGTAGTGCTGGATAAGTCATGACGAATGCGACTGATTTTAGTTATTTGTACCATAAATATTCCAGTGTCGCCACGACTCTATTCAGTTACGCCGATCATCTGGGGTTGAAAGCGTCCTTCAGTTTTGGTAGTTTCTACTGATAAAAATGGGGGAATAGCGGTGGCAGGGTAGCGGTCACGGGCGCAGAGTAGCCTGCGCCCACAAACGATTCAAAATCTGTCATAGGGCTGACGTTGTGCCAGTACTGCACCCTCTATCGTCCTTCATTACTGGTTTAGAGCAGTCCTGGTTGAGCGCCCCCGATCGCGCTGGGGAGCGCAACCCCAGGCCCAGTCTTAGTCCTGGGAGTTGAACAGGACCGCCGACCCCGGAGCGCCGCTACACCGCCTGAACTGTCACAGGCTGTACTCAACCATCACTTACGAGTAAGCACACAAAACTTCCTTAAGCACCATCGGGAGGATAGCGATGAATCTGACCCACACTCTGGAACTCTTTGATACCCCCAAAACCGCCCGGGTAGACTGCCCCATCACCGCCCAGCTTGAGGGCCGGGTTTATTACCAGGGCACCTACTGGCCGGCTCGAATCTACGAAGGCGTGATCGATGCCGCCGGTATGGCCCTGGCCCCGTCGAGCTGGGTCACGGTGGTAGGTCGCTACGGGCTGACGCTGCTGATTGTGCCGCCGCTGGCCGCCGCTTAGCCTGACAAAAGGACGCATGGGGCGATCGCCCCGCCCTCTGCCTCCCCTGCGTTAGCTTTGGCCCCTGGCGCGGCTAGCCTGCCGTCTTTTGGCGGTAAACCTTGGGTATTCGGCAAAAACCGATATGATTGAGGTGGTTTTACCCCATTCTTTCTGCCACCCCCGTTGACCTATGGATAGCCTGGCCCAAAACCTGCTGTGGCTAGTCTGGGAATCTGGCCTAGATAGCGACTCTAGCCCAAATCAGCTAGCGGTTTCCTGTCCGGCTCAAGGATGGCCGACGCCGTACGCTGTGACTCTGGCGGCGGGGGCGATTTTGTTGGGCAGCAGTCTAACGGCTCCGGCAATGGCCAACAGCTACCGCTGGGGCGAAACGGTCTACGTAGCTACCCCCCCGGGCTTTGCCCTCAACGTGCGCTGGGGGCCCAGCACCAACAACGGCATTTACCGCCAGGTGCGCCGAGGCAGCGCCCTGCAGCTATCGGGGGCGCGCCGCAACGGTTGGGTACAGCTGGTCGATGCCACCTGGGTAGCGGGTAATCTGGTCAGCGCTTCCCCTGTGGGCACGGTGCCCGCCCCCGACAATCGCAACCTGGCCATGGTCATTACGCCGCAAAACTTCGGCCTCAACATTCGCTCTGGCCCTGGACGCGAGTACCCGGTGGTGGGGCAGTTCGTCGGCGGTACCCAGATCGCGCTGACGGGACGATTTAATGTGGGCTGGGCGCAGCTGACTACCGGCAACTGGGTCGACAGCACCTATTTGCGGTACAGCGGCCCGATTCAAAACGTCACACCACCGCCGACGCTTCGACCGGAACCGGGGCCGACAGCAGACGTTATTGAGCTTCAGCGGCTGCTGCGCCAAACCGGCTTTTTGCCGCCCAATTTCATTGCCAATGGCATCTACGATGCAACGACACAGGCTGCCGTACGGGAGTTTCAGCGGGTCAACGGTCTACCCGTTACCGGCATCGTCGATGCCGCCACTTGGCAAGCCCTATACCGGGCGACCACCCCAACGCCGCTGCCCTCACCCTCGCCCGATCCATCCCCCGACCCCAGCCCTGGCCCTACCGATCCACCTCCGGGCAGCGGCCAGAGACGGGTTGTCACCGATGGCGACTCAACCTCAGTGTTCAACGGCCCTGGCACCGAGTTTGGCGTCGCGAGGAACGTACCTAACGGTTCAATTGTTAACGTCACCGGGCGCACCTCGGGTAACTGGAGCGAGCTGAGCGACGGCACCTGGATTTTTTCGCTGTGGCTGGAGCCCATTTAGTCCTCCAGAATTCTGAGCCATACTGAATCCGCCTTGATTCTCTCCAGCTGGGCCGGGCCGACACCGTAAAGCTTTTGGCTTGGCTGCGCCTGTGCTCTACGCAAGCCGCCTGTCTGAAATTGGGGTTACGCGCTTCGGATTCGCCCTGGGAAATAGCCATTCCCTAACCCCTCTGGAGTGGCTTCGCCAACGACTTCGCTCAGGGAACGGCTGTGGCTGTTTTTGGAAGCCTGAAAACGTTCAAACGCTTGAAGCCTCGTTTGACAGCTGTCCCAACCCGATTGACTACAGCTATGGCTCCAAGCATTGAAAAAGATCTATGATTTGCAAAAATTCATAGATTAATTTTAGGGAACACTGCCAGCCCCTGCGCCACAGGCGTTTAAGCGTTTTGGCTGGGATAGCTGACCAGGGTGGCTAGGCCTTAACAACTTGTGACTTTGTGACGTAATGTGTATAAATTATCTAAGTGAAACCATTGAGCTGTGCCTATAGCTACCTCGATAGCTGCTGCAACCGCCTCGGTGGGATTTCTAAAGATTCGGCAGATGAGAGCAATGGCTGACCCTGACGAGTCTCTGTAGCAACTGGGTCAGTCGTGCTGGAGGAGTTTTATCTTGCTTAACGATACCGATTCACCCGCAGCGTTTTGGTCTTCTGTGCAGGACGTGGCCATTCAGGTACTCCAGGTTATTGATATTCGCCTGGCACTGCTGATTGGTCTAGCGGCGTTTATGCTGGCGGTCGGCTTCGACTCGTCAGGCAACCGGGCCGAAGCAGCTGACCTGGCGGCCCAGTCTGCGCTGGTGCCAGTCACGGTATCGGCTCAGATGACTCCTGCTGGCAGCAGTGTCTTTGTGCCCTCGACAACAGCGAGTGATGCTCAACTGGCGGCCGCTCGTCGTCTGCGCCACGGCAACTTAACCAGCGCTATTCTCACCAACAATCGCCTCACCGAAGCCCACTTTTTTACCGATTTGCCTGCTGGAGAGTAGCCGTAGCGTTCCTGCCGGAGGGACAGAGGGCGATCGCCGCCTCAATCTCCAGAACTCCTGACAACTGAATCAAGTCACGGCGTTGAAGGCCTAAAATAGTGTGTTGGCCCTCAACGCTATTTTTTGAACGGCTACTTTTTTGAACGGCTGGTTTATTTGAGTGGCTGTTTGCTTGAGCGCCCCAGGATAAACGGCCTCCGTTGCCTAGCCCGCCTGCTCGATTCAGTCCCTTAACGACAACATTCTCCTATGACCTCCGCCCTTCGCTTTCTCATGTGTGCCCCCCACCATTACGAGGTGGACTATGTGATCAATCCCTGGATGGAGGGCAACATTCACCGCTCGTCGCTGGAAGCCGCCCAGGAGCAGTGGCAGAGCCTTTACCAGATCATCGCCGATCGCGCCAATGTAGACCTGGTCAAGCCCCAGCCGGGCTGGCCCGATATGGTGTTTACCGCCAATGCTGGCCTGATTCTGGGTAACCGAGTGGTGCTGAGCCGGTTTTTGCACCCCGAGCGCCAGGGCGAAGAGCCCTTCTTTAAGGAATGGTTTGAGGCTCAGGGGCATCAGGTATTTACCCTGCCGCCCGAGCTGCCCTTTGAGGGGGCCGGCGACGCCCTGCTCGATCGCGAGGGGCGCTGGCTGTGGGCGGGCTACGGCTTTCGTACCGAGCTTGACTCCCACGGGCTGGTGGCCCAGTGGCTGAATATTGAGGTGCTGTCGCTGCACCTGATGGACGAGCGCTTTTACCACCTCGACACCTGTTTCTGCCCGCTAACGGGTGGGTACCTGCTTTACTATCCCCCGGCCTTCGACGCCTACTCCAACCGCCTGATCGAAATGCGGGTGCCGCCCGAAAAGCGGATCGCCATCGACGAGCCCGACGCGATTAACTTCGCCTGCAACGCGGTCAACGTCGATCGCATTGTGATCATGAACCAGGCCAGCGACGAGCTGAAGGCGCGCCTGGCCGAGGCGGGATTTGAGGTGGTCGAGACTCCCCTGACCGAGTTCCTCAAGGCAGGGGGCGCGGCCAAGTGCCTTACCCTGCGCGTGACTGAGCCACTGCACCCCGAACCGGCTCGCGAAGGCGGCCTGCTGGCCCGCACCGTCACCATGACCGGGCACCTGCTCGACTCGGGCCTGGTTAGCCGAGCGCTGGACCTGATCATGGAAGGGGGCGGCAGCTTCCAGGTGCTGAACTTTAGCCTGGGCGAGCAGCGTCAGAGCACCTCCTCAGCCGAGATTCGGGTTTCAGCCCCCGATCGCGAGGTGATGGACGAAATCATGGCTCAGCTGATTGACCTGGGCGCGGTGGCTCTGCCCGAAGATCAGCAGGATGCCCGGCTGGTCACCATCACTCAGGCGGGCGTCGCCCCTGACGATTTCTACAGCTCGACCATTTACCCCACTGAAGTGCGGGTGCGGGGCCAGTGGGTGCGGGTGCAGGGCCAGCGCATGGACGGCGTGATTGTGGTATCGGCATCGGAGCCGGTCGCTACCTGCAAGCTGCTGCGCGACCTGGCCGTGGGCGACCAGGTAATCGTCGGCTACGACGGCATTCGCAGCGTGCGCAGCACCAAAGATCGCAGCCGCGCCGCCGCTACCGCCACCGCCGAGGAGTTTAGCTTCATGGGGTCCGGCGTTTCAAGCGAGCGTCGGGTGGAGCTGATTGTGGAACAGGTGGCGTGGGATCTGCGCCGTCTGCGCGATCAGGGCGGCAAGGTGGCCGTGGTAGCTGGCCCGGTGGTGATTCATACCGGCGGCGGCGACCACCTGGGGCGGCTGATTCGCGAGGGCTACGTGCAGGCGCTGCTGGGGGGCAATGCGATCGCCGTTCACGACATTGAGCAGGCCATGCTCGGCACCTCCCTCGGCGTCGACATGAAGCAGGGCACCTCAGTGCGGGGCGGCCACCGCCACCACCTGCGGGCGATCAACAGCATTCGCCGCTGCGGCAGCATCGCCAGCGCCGTCGAGCAGGGCGTGCTCACCCGCGGCGTGCTCTACGAGTGCGTCAAAAATAACGTGCCCTTCTCCCTGGCGGGCTCGATTCGCGACGACGGCCCCCTGCCCGATACCAAAATGGACCTGATCGCCGCCCAGGCCGACTACGCCCGCCTGATCGAAGGCTGCGACCTGATCTTGATGCTCTCGACCATGCTGCACGCGATCGGCGTCGGCAACATGACCCCTGCCGGGGTCAAAATGGTCTGCGTCGACATCAACCCCGCTGTCGTCACCAAGCTGGCCGATCGCGGCTCGCTAGAGTCGATTGGAGTCGTCACCGACGTGGGTCTTTTCCTTAGCCTGCTGGTGAAGCAGCTCGATCGCCTCACCCAGCGGCACATTGTGTCCAAGGCATAGGCTACAGTCCTGACAGCCACCTATCGCTTGATAGGTGGCTGTCAGGAGCACTCAGGGTTCTGGTTTTTTACAAATCGCTGGGCGTGTCGGGTGCCACTTCCATGCCCCGTTCGGCACGCACCGCAGCGGGCTCGTCGTCTTCTAGGTCAGAAAGGCCCTCGATCTCTACATTCATATCGCTACAGGCCGACTTCAGCGCCGTCTGAAATTTCGCCGTGTCGTTGCCATAGCCACACCGCTCGGCTGCGATCGCGAGCCCCTCGCTGGCATTTGCTCGCGCACAATCTACTAAAATCACGCCGGTCAGCGGAGATGAACTAGCCATATGCAGAGTCGCTTCGATAACGTCTGTCTCCCAAGCTATGTCCAATACCCCCCCTCAACATCTAACCCATGGAGGACTTATGCCAGCAAAACAATCTGAAGGAAGAGACACTTGCGGCCTGGTTTCCCACAGAGGGTAGATGAGATTTGCGTGCGGCTGCGGTTAGATAGAGCAGAACGCAGTCACACGACAAAGAGTAACCAAATTTATGAGCATTAACATTGGTCTATCCGATCAGCAGCGCCAAGGCGTGGTCGACATTCTCAACAAAGTTCTGGCCGATGCCTACCTGCTGCTAATCAAGACAAAGAAATACCACTGGGATGTCATTGGGCCTCAGTTTCGCAGCCTGCACGAGCTGTGGGAAGAGCAGTACGAAGCCCTGACGGCCAATATCGACGCGATCGCCGAGCGCGTGCGCATGCTAAACGGCTATCCTCTGGGCACCGCAGACGGTTTCCTTAAGCATGCCTCTCTGAAAGAGCACGCTGGCGACCTGCCCCGTGCATCGGAGATGGTTCAGCGCCTGGTCGTCGATCACGAGCAGATCATTCGCAACTTGCGTGAGTACGTCGACCAAACCTCTGAAGAGTTCCATGATGAAGGTACTTCGGACTTTTTGACCGGCCTGATGGAAGAGCACGAAGGCATGGCCTGGATGCTGCGATCGTTTGTTGAAGGCGAAGCCATGGAGACCAGCGGCAATCGCGACAAAGAGTTGGTTTCTAAAAAGTAGTAGAACGGCTTGATATCACCGCATCAGCTATCATGCGACTTTGTAAAAGAGTAAGTTCTCTTTACGCCTGACAGAAAAGTCAGCCGCATGTCTAACCAAGCTTTGCAAGTTACCCTGCTGTGCAGCCCTTCACATCGAAGCGGCGGCCAGCAGGGTATTTTTGTGGTGCCATTCCACCTGCAAGAACGGATAACCTAGGGAATGATCCGTTTATTCCCACCCCATGCCTACCGTCACCTTTCCCCTCGCCTACCTGCAGCGGCTCACCGCCACCCCTCCCCAAAAGCTGGCCCAGCAGGCCTTTGACTACGGCCTCGACGCCACCCTGGGCGAGCAAACCCTGGAGGTTGAGGTGACCGCCGAGCGCCCAGATTTACTGGCGGCAGAAGGGTTCACCCGCGCCATTAACATTTACAACGGCCTGGCCCGCACGGTGCCCGATCAGCTCATTGCGTCGGGTTGCCGAGTAGTGGTGCAGCCCGAGGTGCTGCCCCTGCGCCCCCACATTGCCGCCCTGGTTGTGCGCGGGGCCAACCTTCAGGATGGTGGGCTGGAGGTGCTGGTGCAGTTTCAGGAAAAAGTGACCCAGACCTTTGGTCGTCAGCGAAAAAAAATTGCGATCGGTGTCTACGACCTTAACCAGATCAGCGGCGACTTGACCTACGGCGCAGAATCTCTAGATCAGCTGACCTTTGTGCCATTGCACAGCACCCAGCCCATGACAGCGTGGCAAATTTTGCAAACCCACCCGGCGGGCAAACTCTACGCCCACACCCTGAAAGAAAACCACCATGCTCCCGTCCTGCGCGACGCCACCGGCACCGTGCTCTCCATGCCGCCGATTATCAACGGGGCCGGGGTGGGAGAGGTAACGGCCAGCACCCGCAACCTGCTGATCGATGTCACCGGCATTCTGCCGCAAACGGTGCTGGAGACCGCCAACATTCTGGCCCACAATTTTCTAGACACTGGGGCTGAGGTGCAAACGGTCGAGATTGTTACTCCCCAGGAAGCGTTCGTTTCCCCCAGCCTCACCCGTCGCGCGGTGCCGTTTTCGGCCAAGTATCTGAACGAAATTATGGGTACCGCCATTCCCAAAAGCGGCCTTGGAAGCGTGCTGTCTCGGATGGATTTGGACGTCAGCGGTACCGATGTGGTGTATACACCCACTTACCGCACCGACATTTTTAGCCAGGTAGACATTGCGGGCGATCTGCTGGTTGCTTTGGGCATCGCTACTCTGCAGGCCGAACCGCTGGCGGTCAAGTTTCACCTGGGGGAGGCTGACCCGCTGCGCCAGGTCATGTTTAAGGTGGGCGATCTGGCCCAGCGCATGAAGCTGGCCGAAGTGAAAAGTTACGTACTCACCGACCCCGACAGTCTTGATCTGTTTGCGGCCCCGTACCTGCAAACTGGCAACGCCAAAAGCCGCACCTACAGCGCCACTCGTCCGACGCTGCAGGCGGGGCTGCTCGACATTCTGGCCCGCAATATCAGCGCCCCCAAGCCCATTAACATCTACGAAACCGGAGAAGTGCTGCGGGTTGGCACCTCAGGCGCCATTCACGAAAGCCAGTGCTGGGGCTTCGCCAGCCTCGATGCCCGCGCCTCATTTACCACGGCTAAAGCTTATATGCAGACTATGCTCAAGGCGCTGGGCGTCCGCTACGACCTGGCGGTGTGCGACGCGCCCTACTATATTGCTGGCCGCGCCGCCACGGTGCTGGTTGACGGGCAGCCAGTGGGAGAGTTTGGCGAAATTCATCCCCAGGTGCTGGAGCATTTTTCGTTTCCGGAGCCGGTTTGCACGGGAGAGCTAGACTGCAGCGCCAGCTTGATCAAAACGGCTGACCCGCTAGCTAACTGACCAGCGTTGCCTAACGCAGCGCTAGCTGGCTTCACCCTCCGGTCACACCATCCCTAAATTCGCCGCCAAGAAGGCCCACTTGTCCGACACCTCTTCGATTACCTTCGCGGTGGGCTTCCCGGCCCCGTGCCCCGCCTTGGTCTCAATGCGGATTAGCACCGGAGCTTCGCCGCCGTGGGCCGCCTGCAGCGCCGCCGCAAACTTAAAGCTGTGGGCTGGGACGACTCGATCGTCGTGGTCTGCCGTTGTGATCAGCGTCGCCGGGTAGGCCGTTCCGGATTTGAGGTTGTGCAGGGGTGAGTAGCCGTAGAGCACTTTAAACTCGTCCTCGTTTTGGGGCGAGCCGTAGTCTGACTCCCAGGCCCAGCCGATGGTGAACTGGTTGAACCGGAGCATATCCATCACCCCCACAGCGGGCAGCGCCGCCGCAAAGAGGTCGGGGCGCTGGGTCATACAGGCCCCCACCAGCAGGCCGCCGTTGCTGCCCCCCGCGATCGCCAGCTTCTCCGCCGAGGTATAGCCCTTGGCAATCAACCACTCCGCCGCCGCAATAAAGTCATCGAACACGTTCTGCTTGTTGAGCTTGGTACCGGCTAGGTGCCAGTCTTCGCCGTACTCGCCGCCGCCGCGCAGGTTGGGCACCGCGTACACCCCGCCCATCTCCATCCACACCAGGTTGCTGACCGAAAACGACGGCGTCAGCGAAATGCTAAAGCCGCCGTAGCCGTAGAGCAGGGTCGGGTTCTGACCGTTTAGATCAATCCCCTTTTTGTGGGTAATGAACATCGGCACCCGGGTGCCGTCTTTGCTGGCGTAGAACACCTGGGTGGTGGTGTAGGCGTCGGGGTCAAAATCGACCTCGGGCTGGCGGTAGAGGGTGCTCTCGCCGGTCACCATGTCGTAGCGGTAGATGGCAGGCGGCACCGTAAAGCTGGTGAAGCTGTAGAAGGTTTCGGTGTCTTCGCGCTTGCCGTCAAAGCCCCCCGCCGAGCCAATGCCGGGCAGCACCACCTGCCGCACCAGCTCGCCCGTGAGCGAAAAAATACGAATCGTGGTGTAGGCGTCTTTCAAATAGTCGGCCACGAACTGGTTATTCAGCAGGCCCACCCCCTCCAGGGTGTCCTCGCTTTCGGGGATGATCTCCTGCCAGTGCGCGCGATCGGGCTGAGTGATGTCGATCGCGATCAGCCGCCCCTTCGGTGCCTCCAGATCCGTCGTAAACCAGAACAGCGGCCCGTCGTTGTCGACAAAGCTGTAGCTGGCCTCAAATTCCGAAATCAGCTCTACCACCGGGCTCTCGGGGTCGCTCAGGTCTTTGTAAAAGACCAAATTGTTGGGGTCCGTCCCCTTCCATACCGAGATGATCAGGTATCGCCCGTCTTCGGTGACGCCGCCGCCAAAGCCCCACTCTTTCTGGTCGGGTCGCTCGTAGACCAGCACGTCCTCGCTCTGGGGCGTACCGATGCGGTGGTAGCAGAGCTTTTGGTAGTAGTTGACGGCCTCCAGCTTGGTGGTTTCATCCGGTTCGTCGTAGCGGCTGTAGAAAAAGCCCGCATGATCGTGAGTCCAGGATGCGCCCGAAAACTTTACCCACTTCAGCAGGTCGTCGGTGTCTTCGCCAGTCTCAATGTCGCGCACGTGCCACTCCACCCAGTCGGAGCCGCCGCTGGATAAACCGTAAGCCAGGTACGCCCCGTTCTCGCTCACCGCCATGCCGCTGAGGGAAACGGTGCCATCCTCCGACAGGGTGTTGGGGTCGAGCAAGACTCGCGGCTCGGCCTCCAGGCTGGGCAGGGTGTAGAGCACGCTCTGGTTTTGCAGCCCGTCATTCTTGAAGTAAAAGTAGCGTCCGCCGCGCTTGAAGGGGGTGCTGTAGCGCTCGTAGTTCCAGATCTGGGTGAGGCGATCGTTGATCTCCCGCCGCTTCGGCAGCGTTTGCAGGTAGCCATTGGTGACCGTATTCTGCGCCGCGATCCACTCGCGGCTGGCGGCAGCCTGCGGGTCTTCAAGCCAGCGGTAGGGGTCGGGCACCGTTACGCCATGGTAGGTATCGACCTGGTCGTGCTGGGGGCTGGGTGGGTAGGCGAAGGAGGTCATAGGAGTTCGCAAGAGCTGAGGCTAACAATACTCATCCTAAAGGGGACAGCTCTTCCTGGCATTAGGCACTGGGGGCATCCTAGTTTTGTAATACGCTGCGTCATTAATTTGGCAAGAGAATCGTGCCTGTCGTTGCCCTGAAAATAACCGAGGGCTGAGCGGAGTCGAAGCCCGTTCCCTTCGACTCCGCTCAGGGAACGGCTTGAAGTGTTTTCATCGTTTGGAGTGACGCGTCAGCGTCATGGGACATTGCTCTGAGAATAGCTTTGGAGATGGTGCATCGCTGCGCGGATGCACCCTACAGTTTTCATTGTTCGGGGTGGCGCGCTAGCGACATGGAGATTCCCGCGCAGGCGGGAATCCACTGGGTTAGCAACTGCTCTCGGTTGGATGCCCGTTTAACACGGGTATGACGGGTCAGCTGTCCACCGAATCCACAAATTTGCAACCTTGGGATGCACCTAGCCCGTGTGAGCTAAAGGCCCTAACTCAAAATATATTCGCTGAACAAAAATTTTTCGTTCTAAAGTGGGTTAAGAATAATAAGAAATGATGTGGAAACGCTAGTCACAAAGCTGTCACTTTTGGGCTCTAGTATCGGAATTATCGATGTTTTGCCCCGATATTTGACAATTGCCAATGAGCTTCTGCACGATGCGAAATCACTATCCCTGGAATACCGCGGCTCTACTGGAGTGGCTAAAACAGGAACCCTATTATCAAGAAAGACAAACCCTGGAAGCTTTATTAAAACTACCCAGAAACAGCATTAAATCCTGGCTGATTGATCCTACACCGACCATTACGCTAGCGCAAATTCGCGCGATCGCACAGTACAGAGGCTGGAATTTGAACCAAATGATCGACTGGCTTGAACTGCAGCCTGCCCACGTCAAAGAGCTGATTGATCAAGATATTTCTGACGCCAGCTAACTACCCCAGGCCACAGCAGCCTGGTCTTTCTCTAAATCGTTATCACAAATAAAGAAGGCCGCCCGTGGGCGGCCTTCTTTTATGGGGGTTAGTCTGTGGCTTCACCGATTAAAATTGCCACCGGAAACGTTGCTAGCAGGGTCGATAGGGGCGTTTCTTCGGCGGGGGTCACCGTTTCGCCAGTAATCCAGTTCCGCCAGCTTTGCACGTGGCCGGGTAGGGCCAGGGTGGTATCGGCCCAGACTTTGCCAATCGGGTAGTCGCCGGGGGCCGTCAGCTGGGTCAAAAAGCGGGGGGCGATCGCCACTATCCACTGGTGACCCCGCTGTCGCGCAAAGGCCACCACGCTGTCTTCGGCGGTGCCGCGGGCAAAGAGGGGCTGGTAGTCGCCCCGCTCAAACAGCTCGGGGTGGGCCTGCCGCGCTGAGAGGCCACAGTGGGTTACCCACAGCTTGATCCGTCCGTCGCGGCGGTACTCCAATAGATTTTGTAAGAGGCCCGGACGGTCACCTTCAGCCCAGTGCTGCAGCTCGTGCAGCCAGTGGCGACGCAGGTTGTAGTCGACCGGGCGGCGGTTATCGGGGTCGACCACGCTAAAGTCCCACAGCTCCTGGCCCTGGTAAATGTCCGGCACCCCCGGCAGCATCAGCTTGAGTACCACCTGGGCCAGCGAATTGTAGATGCCGTAGTCGGCAATCCGCTGCTGAAACGGACGGAACGCCTTTAGAAAAGCATTGTCGTCGCCGGGGGTGAGAATGGCGCGGGTAAAAGCCACAAAGCCATCTTCGTAGTCGGCGTCGGGGCGCAGCCAGGCGGTATGCACCTTGGCCTCGCGCACCGCTTTAACTACGTAGTCGGCCATGCGATCGCTAAAGCTGGTCAGCTCGCTGTCGTCAAAGGGGAAGGCCCCCACCAGGGTCTGGTAGAGAAAATACTCGTCGTTGGCGTCGGGCACCACGCGATCGCGCACCACCGTCTTGTGGCTGCCGTTGAGGTTGCGCCAGTTATTCACCGCCGTCTCCCACTCGGTTGGCAGCTCAGACAGCACGTTGAGCCGCGCCCGCACGTCCTCGCTGCGCTTGGTGTCGTGGGTCGAGGTGGCGTTGATGGCGTGGGGCCACTGCTGCTGCCGCTGCTGCTGCCGCTGGTGAAACTGCCGCACCGACAGGCCAAAATGCCCCGGCGACCCGCCCACCTCGTTCAGACTAATAAAGCGGTTGTAGCTGTAGAACAGGGTGTCTTCTAAGCCCTTGGCCATCAGCGGCCCGGTGAACTGCTGCAGGCGCATGACAAAGTGCAGCCACTGAGCCTTTTCTTCCTCAGGCAGCGAGCCCTCGTAGTTGAGCGACAGAAACTTTTCGATCAGGTTTAGCTCGTTGACCAGCTGGGGGATGCGGCGGCGGGCCATCTCGATCGCCTCCTGCACGTAGGCCAGGTCGCGCTCCGAAATCCCCTTTTGGTTGGCGTAGGTGCAGTAGATTGGAAAGGCGATCAGCACCTCTTCAATGGCGGTACGCAACCCATACAGGGTCAGGTCGCGCCCGTAGCGGTACTGCTGACATACCCGCTTGAGAAAGCGAGCCAGGTTGTTAATGTCGCCCACCAGGTTGGTGTCGGCAATCAACTGCTTTTTCTGCCGCACCAGTTCGGTGTAAGGCGTTGTTTCGCCGGTCAGCTGCTGGTAGATGTGGCTGAATGAATCCTGATTTTCCTGCTGACAAAAAATGCCGTTGAGCTGGATCAGTGAGTCGTAGCCGGAGGTACCCTCAATGGGCCAGCCCGAGGGCAGGGTTTCTTCCAATTCCAGAATTTTTTCGACCACGATGTAGCTGTCGCCCAGGCGATCGCGCAGCCGCTCCAGGTAGCGGGTGGGGTCGTACAGCCCGTCGATGTGGTCAACCCTCACCCCGTTAAACTGCCCGCCCTTCACCATCTGGCAGATCAGGTCGTGGGTCTGATCAAAAACGTCTTCGTTGTCGACCTTGAGGCAAATCAGCTCGTTGACGGTGAAAAAGCGACGGTAGTTGAGTTCCTCTGCCCCCACCTTCCAAAACGAGAGCCGGTAGAACTGTTCTGATAGCAGCTCGTCGAGCAGATCAAAGCTGCTGGGCTGGTCGGGAGTGCCGTTAAAAATGACCAGGTTTTGATCGATAAACTCGCGCACCTCGTCGCTGTCCTGGTAGACATCCCACAGCAACCCCTTGGCAAACTGAGCCTGGTCGCGGTACTCGCGCCCCTGCAAATCGACGATGGCATTTTTGACCAGATAGAGAATGCCAGAAATTTTGATAAATGTGCGATCGCGCTTGTCTAAATGCTGCGCCAGCCGCCCCGACTGGTAGCTCAAAAACCGCCCGTAGGACTCAATTCGCACCGGGAACTGGAGGCCGTAATAGTTGACGCTCAGGCCCGACTCATCGTAGCTGAGCTGAATTTCGCCCCGCTCCAGACAGCGATCGTAAAAATCGCCCAGCATGGGCGCGAGCACCTTGCCGCCCAGTTCCTCAGGCCCTTCCCACTCAATATCAAAAAAGTCGAAATAGGGGGAGTTGGGGCCGTACTCCATGACATCCATGAGGTAGCGGTTTTGGCCGTCGTAGGCCATGTGGTTGGGCACAATATCCTGCAGCCAGCCCAGCCCGTGGTGGTGCGCCGTATCGATCAGCGGCTGAAACGCCTCCTGACCGCCGAGCTCGGGGTTGAGCTGGGTGGGGTCAACCACATCGTAGCCGTGGGTGCTGCCCCGTCGCGCCTTAAAAATTGGCGACGCGTAGATGTCTGAAATGCCCAGATTCTTGAGATAGTCAACAATGCTTTGGGCCGCAGCAAAGCCAAACTCCGGGTTGAACTGAATGCGATAGGTAGCGGTGGGAATACGCATGGCGAGTTCCAAAAGAGGATGAGAAATTCAACAAACTAGAACCCTTAGTCGAGGGAGTAACACCCGCGCCAGCTACGCCGCCGAATACAGCGTAAAGCTCAGAGAAGGCAGCTCTAGCGTCTGCGCTTCGGTAATTTTTTCGGGTAGAGACGACCCCGGCCCATCCCACTCGGGGGCCGCCGAATCGAGCTGTAGCTGCCAGGGTTTTTGGGGCAGCTCAATATCAACTGTAGTGGTGGCCTGCATAAAATTCATTAAGAACAGCAGCGGCCCGGCATCCGTAGTGCGCTGGTAGACAATCACCTGCTGATCGCGATCGTGCCCCGTATTGATATCGATATCCTTGGAATAGGACGGGGTGTTGAGCTTGAGCTGCCGCCGCAGTTCGAGCAGCCGCTGATAAAACCTCAGCAGAGTTTTGTGCTGCCCTGACCGGCGCAAATTCCAGTTCAGTTTAGAGGCTTCAAAGGTGGCAACCTCGTGGGCAGGGGCCGGTTCGCCAAAGCCGTGGGCCTCTTTAAATTCGCGCTTGCGGCCCTCAAAAACGGCCTCAATTAAATCAGGATCGCTGTGGTCAATGAAGTAGTTAAAGGGCGCAACTTCGCCATATTCTTCGCCCATAAATAACAGCGGAATGTAGGGCGAACTAATTAGCACCGCCGCCGTCAGCTTGAGGGCATCAAAGGGAACCAGCTTGGAGAGGCGATCGCAGCCCTTAGCATTGCCGATCTGGTCGTGGTTTTGGGCGCAGACAATGAACTGGTGCGAGGGCAAATCGGTGGCATCGTTGCCGTGCCGCCGCCGCCGAAAAGGCGAAAATTTGCCGCTGTAGACAAAGCGATCGCGGATCGCCGTCGCCAAATCTTCGCAGGTGCCAAAGTCGTGGTAGTAGCCGTAGCGTTCGCCTGTAACCAGGGTGTGCAGCGCGTGGTGAAAGTCGTCGCACCACTGGGCCTGGAGGGCAAAGCCACCCTGCTCTACGGGGCGAATAATGCGGGTGTCGTTGAGGTCGCTTTCGGCGGTGACGTAGAGGGGTTTGCCCAACTGCTCAGACAGTTTGGCCACTTCTTCGGCCAGCTCGGCCAGCACGTGCTTGGCGCTAAAGTCGTAGATGGCGTGAATGGCGTCGAGCCGCAGCCCGTCGACGTGGAACTCGCGCAGCCAGTAGAGGGCGTTTTCGATGCAGTACTGGCGCACGCCGTCGCTCCAGGTGTCGTCGAAGTTGATGGCGTTGCCCCAGGGGGTGCTGTACTTGTCGGTGGTGTAGGGGCCGTAGCAGCCGGTGTAGTTGCCCTCGGGGCCAAAGTGGTTGTAGACCACATCCAAAATCACCGCCAGCCCTTCCTGATGGCAGGCATCGACCAGGCGCTTGAGCCCGTCTGGACCGCCGTAGGAGTTTTGGGTGGCATAGGGAAACACGCCGTCGTAGCCCCAGTTGCGCGCGCCCGGAAACTGCGACACGGGCAGAATTTCGATCGCGGTAATGCCCATCGCCTTGAGGTCGGCCAGCTGCGCGATCGCCGACTCAAAGGTGCCCTCGCTGGTAAACGTGCCGATATGGACTTCGTAGATAACGTAGTCTGGCCAGGGAATATTCTTCCAGCCGTTGTCGTTCCACTGGTAACCGCTGAGGTCAACCACCGCCGAGGGGCCGTGCACCCCCTCTGGCTGGTAAAAAGACGCCGGGTCGGGCCGCAAATCTTCAGACTTGTCAATGCGGTAGAAATACTGCGTTCCGGCGGCCACGTTTTCAACCGTCGTTGACCAGTAGCCATCCTCGCTTTTCTGCATTAAAACCGTATCTTTTTTAGGCGATACCAGCTCTAGTTCAACGGAGTCTAGCTCAGGTCCCCAAACCGTAAAACGACACTGACCATTACTCTGTAAAATGGCTCCGACTTTGAGGTCTACTGTCATGGGGAATCATCTTTTTTTCGCGAGGTTAGCGCCGATGCCAAAACCGCAGCATCACGCATCGTTACCATACCAGCGCTAGATTTATTACCCAATCTCCTTTTAGATAGATCCTAGTCTTTTGGATAGAACTAGACGAATTTCAATCTTCCCTAGGGTAGAAATTGGCAGCCTCAGTCGATGCTTTAGGATTGAGCCTGTTGCTAAAATCGCGATCGCCCCAGGTAAAGCCCCTACAAAGCTACCTCAATAGGCCAAAGTCTCACCCTCTACACATCTGTGCCTGAACCGTGCTGGATACGCTGCTTTTTCCCCTAGACGATTGGCTAACTGGCGCAACGCTGACCGCCCCCGACGCCGCCGACTACCGCTATCGGGGCCGCTGCCCCCGCACCGGGCAAGACTACAGCCTGCCCCGCACGGCGCTAGCCAAAGCCGTAGCCCGGCAGCTGATGGCGCAGCTCAAAGCAGCTCAACTATCTAAAAACGCCGAGGGCAAGATGTACGGCGTACTGCTAGTGCAAACCCCAGCCGGGATCGGGGTGCTGAAAGCGTTTTCGGGGCTGTGGCAGGGACAGGCGCAGCTGCCCGGCTGGGTGCCGCCCATACCGGGGCGATCGCAGGTAGCCCTGCAAGAGGCCCACACCCTCAACGGGCTGGCGGTAATCAAAACCCGCCTGCTCACCCTGCAGCAATTGTCAGAGCGAGCCATCTATAACCAGCTCCAGCAGCAGCAGGCCGAGGCCCGCCAGGCGCTCAACCAGCGACACCGCGATCGCAAACAAGCCCGCGACCTTCAGCGTCAAACCCTAACCCACACGCTGACAGGCGAACCCCTCACAGCCGCTCTAGCCGTCCTGGAGCAGGAAAGCCGGGGTGACAAAGCCGAGCTGAGACAGTTTAAGCAGCAGTGGCGCGATCGCCTCGCCCCGCTAGAAGCCGTCATCCAATCCGCCGATGCCGCGATCGCTGCCCTCAAGCAGCAGCGCCGCGATCTCTCCCGCCAGCTCCAGGCCGACATGCACGCCGCCTACCGCCTCACCAACTTTGACGGAGAATCGGTGACCATTCAATCGTTAGGCAACCTGCCCACGGGCACGGGCGACTGCTGCGCCCCCAAGCTGCTACACACCGCCGCCGAGCACGACCTGGTGCCCCTGGCCATGGCCGAGTTTTGGTGGGGAACTGCCCAGGGCGACAAACAACCCGGCGAATTTTACGGAGCCTGCGCCGATCGCTGTCAGCCGATCATGGGCTTTCTGCTGTCGGGGCTGTCGGCCCAGGTG
>PYER01000061.1 GCA_003017855.1 filamentous cyanobacterium CCT1 | reverse complement strand
AGGGTGGGCGTAATCGGCTTTGGATGGGGTAGGTGGAGTGGGTCGCGATCGGGGCTTAGGGGAAAGACGGTGCTCTAGGTTCGGTTTTGTGCCGGTTTCAGACTTGAGGGGCATCCTCAAAAACCTGAAGACATCATTAACGCTTCGTTGTTACGAAACGTAAACGACTACAGTGTCAAGTGTCCTTTTGTTGAGCACAAATACTCAGGCTTGCCGCCTGATTTCGACAACTACGATGGATCGACTTACCAAAGATGCCTTACTCGCGGCATACCAAAATGGTCAGCGATGTTTCTCGACCGTCAATTTGACCGGGGTGGAATTGTTCGAGGTAGACCTGCGCCAGATCGATTTGCAGGGCAGCTGCCTGGATGACTGCTACATTCCCTACGGCAAACTCAGTCTGGCCAGACTGGCTGGGGCCAGCCTGATCAAGGCTCACCTGGGCGACGTCAACCTCTATGGCGCTGATCTGTCTGGGGCGGTGCTGAACGAGGCCGATCTGGGGCGCGCCGATTTGCGCGGGGCCAACATAAGTGGGGCCAGTCTGGCCGGGGCCAATCTGAGCGGGGCCGACTTGCGGGGGGCGACCCTGCACGGGGCCGATCTCAGCGGGGCCAACCTCAGCGGGGCGAAGCTCGAGGGGGCCGATCTCACCCAGGCCGTGCTCAACCGCTGCAATCTGTTTCGCGCCACCGGGGTCGATCTAGACCAGAGCCGCTGCGATCGCACCACCATCCTGCCCAGCGGCTACAACTATGGTCGCTAGAGAATCGCTAAATGGTCGCCAGACCCGCATCAGAGACAGGTTGACTCCAGGGGTGAATGTTCACAGCCGCTGCCCTAACCCCCTGAAGTATCAGGTATCCTAAGCATATTCCATTAGGAAAGTCCTGATGAGGCAGCCCATGCGTTCCCTGGCCGATGTTCCCCGCCCCCTGTTGTTGCTGGTGCTGATGTTGCTCAGCGGTGGGGCGGTGATTCAGCCTGGGTTTTCGGAACGGGCCGCTGCCCAAACAGTCGCCGCAACCTCTGAGTCAGCCCAGGAACCCGTGCTGCTGGCTCAGGTGGCCACTACGGCTGAGATCGAGCGGCTCAGCACCGAGGCCGATCTAGCCTTTCGTCGCGCCACCACGCTGTTCTTTGTCATGCTGGGCACCCTGCTGCTGCTGCTGGGTCTGGGCGTGGTAATGCTTTGGTTAATGCGGCGATCGGTGATTCAAGAAGTTTCGTTGGTGGTGCGCAACCAGATCAACGACATCACCGATCTCGAAACCAAGATTCAAACCGCCACCCGCGACCTCGACTACATCTTGACCCAGGCCAAGGAGCGAGCCACCGAACTCAACAGCCGCACCGATCGCTTTCAGGAAGAGGCCGTCACCAAAAAGCAGGTGCTCAACCGGCTGGTGGATGACCTGGCCGAGTTTAAGGCCCGCACCATCAACGACTGGCAGTCGACCCTGAGCGATTTGCAGGTGAAGCTGGAGAGCACCGAGGCCAACTTTGTCGGCCACCTGACCGGGCTGCGGTCCGCGGCCGATAACGAAATCACCACCCTGCGCAAAGACACCCAGCTGCAGCGCGACGTGGTGTTTCGCACCCTAGAGGAAAACCAGACCGGCTTTTTGCGCGACGTCAACCGCCTGCGCAGCGATGTGGAAGTGCAGCAGGACGCGGTGCTGCAAAAGATTGGCAATGCTGAGACCAGCTTCGCCGACCAGATGGGCACCATGACCCAGGCCATGCAGGAGGAGCGCGATCGCGTCATGGTGGCCCTGGCCGACCTGCGCCAGCAGCTCACCACCCAGGCTAGCGACCAGGTCGATCGCCAGACCGCCGCCATTGGCGAAGCCCTCGATGCCCTGCGCCAGAGCAGCCTCAGCCGTCTGCAAACCCAGACCGATGAGATTGGCCGTCAGCTGGGCGAGCTGCAGGTTAGCGCCCTGGGCGAGCGCGACCTGGCCCTGCAAACCATTCAGCGATCGATCGACGAGTTTACCCGGCGCTTTGCCAACCTGCGCACCGAGGTGGAAGGTCAGCGCAGCCGCATTTTGGCCGACCTGCGCCGCCAGGCCGACGAGTTTTTGGCCCAGTTTGGCGGCCTCAAAATCGATATCGAAAACCGGCAGGACATGCTGCTGGGCGACCTCCGCCGGGCTGCAGACGAAGCCCTGGAGCGCTTTGCCGCCACTCGCACCGAGGTCGATGCCCGCCAGCAAAACACCCTGGACGACTTTCAGCGCGCCGCTCAGGATTTGCAGAACCAGCTGGGCCAAATGGCCACCGAGGCCGAAATTCAGCGATCGACCCTGCTGACCGATATCGACGCCACCGCCAGCGCCTTTCGCCAGCAGGTGCGGGTGCTGCAGGATGCCACGGGCGAGCAGCAGACCCAGATCATCGACGGGCTGCGGGCGATGGAGGCGGCCTTTACCGAGCAGCTGAACCAGGTGCGGGGAGCAATCTTTACCAAGCGCGATCGCGTCCTCGACAAGATCGACAGCTTTGACGCCCGCCTCAGCGAAGACCTGGCCAACCTGGGCACCACCACCGCCGAGCGCGAGGCCGCCGCCCGCCGCCAGCTCGACGGGCTAATGGCCGAAATGGCCGAGCGCTTTGCCCAGCTCGAAGCCGATATAGGAGCGGGGCGCGAGGTCTCCCTGGGCCGACTGGAGGATTTGCAGCAGAGCTACCGGGTGCGGCTGGAGGCGATCGCCGCCGAAGCCCAGCACCAAAAAGACGAGATCATGCGCCGCCTGGGCGAGGTGTCGCCCCAGTACCTGGCCGACTCGTTTATGAGCGAAGCGCGGCAGCAGTTTGAGACGATTACCGACAAGATCGGTCGGCTGGAGACCAACCGACCCCAGCTGTTTCTCACCGCCGATGAGTACATCGCCAGGGGCGATCGCTACCTGGCCAATAACGACTACGCCCTGGCGGTGGCCGAGTACGACAAAGCTCTGGACATTCAGCCCGTCAATACCCGGGTGTGGATCAACCGGGCCCAGGCCCAGCAGGCCCTAGAGCAGCTGGAAGGGGCGATCGACTCCCTCGACCACGCCCTGGAGCTAGAGCCCAAACACACCGGGGCGCTGATGCAGAAAGGCCTGATTTTGCGCGAGCTGCGCCGCCACGAGGATGCCCTCACGGTATTCGACCAGCTCACCGATGTCACCCCCAACGACGCCAAGGTCTGGCTTAACCGAGGCATGGTGCTGAGCCGCCTGAAGCGCCGCGAAGACGCTATTACCGCCTTCGACAAAGCGCTGGAAATTCACCCCGAGTACCACGAGGCCTGGGTGAATCGCGGCGTATCCTACGGCATTTTGCAGCAGCACGAGGAGGCGTTTAACTCCTTTGACAAGGCGGTGGAGTATCAGGCCAACGATGCGATCGCCTGGCTCAATCGGGGTCTCTCGCTAATTGAGCTAGAGCGTTACGACGACGCCCTGGTCAGCTTTGACAAGGCCACCCGGTTCAACCCCGACGCCCCCAAAGCCTGGGACAACCGGGGGCTGGCTCTAGTCAAGCTGGGCCGCGACGACGACGCGATCAAGAGCTTTGATCGCGCGATCGCCATCGACCCCGACTACCCCAAAGCCCACTACAACAAGGCCCTCTGCTACGCCCTCCAGCGTCAGTTTGACAACGCCATGGAAGCGCTGCAGCAGGCGGTGCGCCTCGACCCCGACTACCGCGAAGAGGCCCGCACAGAACCCGCCTTCGACGAACTCTGGAGCGACAACTGGTTCCGCGAGCTGGTCGAAAAGTAGGGTCAAATGACCCTTAGCAAACGCAGATCGCTCACTTCACCAACCGCATTGGCCCTTAACCCGATGCCCAAAGGGTGAGAAATGTGACTAGAATGCTGGTGCTGCAATCGGCAGAACGTTGGTAAAAATCGCAATCTGGGTACTGGCTATTGGAGTATTGGCCCTGGCCGTCGCGGAAATTTTTCTGCGGGTCAGGTATGGCCTGGGCAACCCACCCCTCTACATCGCCGATGCCCGCACCGGCTACCGACTGGCCCCTCACCAAAACCTGCGGCGGCGGGGCAACCGCATTGCCATCAACGCCTACTCCATGCGCGGGCCAGCCACGTCACCGCACCGTACCGCCGATACCCTGCGAGTGCTGATGGTGGGCGATTCGATTGTCAACGGCGGCTGGTGGACTGACCAGGCCGAGCTGCTGTCGCTCCGGGTGCAGACGGCCCTAGAGCCGCTCAAACCCACCCAGTTTCAGCAGGTGGAGGTGCTCAACGCCTCGGCTAACTCCTGGGGGCCGCGCAATGAGCTGGGCTACGTGCTGCGGTTTGGCACCTTTGAGGCCCAGGTGGTGCTGCTGGTGCTCAATACCGACGACCTGTTTGCTGTTGCCCCCCACAGCCACGACCTGGGCCGTAGCCCCCAGTACCCCACCCGTCGCCCGCCTTTGGCCCTGTGGGAGGCGGTGGCCCGCCGCCGCAAATATACCCCCAGCCCCGAGCTTCAGGCCCTGCACGACCAGGGGGGCGATCGCGTCGGCGTCAATCTCGAAGCCATTCGCCAGCTCAAGCAGGTGGTCGAAGCCGCCGGGGGACAGCTGGCGATCGCCATGACCCCCCTGCGGCGCGAGCTAGAGGATGGCCCCCGCGACTACGAGCAGGTTGCCCGCCAGCGACTGACTGCCTTCGCCCAAGCCGAGGGAATTCCTTACCTCGATTTTTTGCCCCAGTTTCAGCAGACCCGCTACGAAGCGCTCTACTTCGACCACATTCACCTCAGCACCGAGGGCAACCGCTGGGTAGGGCAGGCGCTTGCTGAGCTAGTCATTGAAGCCTGGCAAAACCCGTCTTCCAAGGCTAGTCAGCCGCCATCCCAAGATTCCCTGGGCGATCTCTGGTAGGCCAGGATCTGCTGGTGATGCGAGTTGTGGTGTTCGAGCTATTACACGAGCGAGGGGCAGGGGGCAGAGAAGGGGTCTAAGCCGCTAGATGCTGAGCCTCATAGCTTGCAGCAGGGCGACTGAGAAGCCACCGATTCCCGAATCGGGAACATTTCGCTTAGTTTCACCATCAATACATCCCTCCCAAACACACAACGATCAGATTGTGTCGTAACACAATGCTTTCTTAATATTGTGTTACATTGTGTCTTGCCACATCTGTGCCAACCTGAAGGAGACATCCCGATGCACCACCAATCCAATCTGACCCTGGAGCGGCAAAAGGTTGATATTCTTCAACTGCTCTTTTTCCTGCTGGGTGCCCCCCATATTGCTGGAGCGCTGCGCTCTGCCCAGCGGCGTCGCCAGCACAAAACACCCGTTATGCAGTACGTTTCAGTAGCGCTGCTGGCCATGGCGATCGCCAGCGCCGCCGAAATGTTCTTGCTGTAGAGGTACAAGGTTTGAGGTTCACGGTTTACGGTTTACGACCAGCCTTGAACCGTACACCGTGAACCCTGAACCCCCACTAACCGCTCACCTTTGGCTTAGCAGACCACTACCCTTCCCGCTGCATCTCGCTGTAGGCCGCATAAACCCCCTGCACCGTGTACCAGTTCAAAAACACCCGCGCCAGTTCCAGCGCTACCTGGGGTTTGCCGCGATCGATCAGCCAGCGTAGCAGGGGTGCCATCGTCTTCTCATTCAGCCTGCCGCCAGCGGTGAGCACCCCCCACAAAATGCGGTGCAGCCAAGTCATTTGAATCATCATCTTCACCTCGCGGGTGGGGTGCTTCTGATAAAACAGCGCCCCCATGCGGCCCCGCTGAATTTCTTGATCGATCATTTTGGGAATTTGATCGAGGGCGAAGGGGGCGTGGTAGTGGTAGCCCAGCGCCTCGGGCACCTTGACCATCGAGATACCCAGGTTTTTAAGCCGCACCCCTAGCTCCAGATCTTCCCAGCCGTAGAGGCGAAAGTCGGGGTCAAACAGGCCAGCGGTGAGTAACCAGTGGCGGGCGATCGCCACGTTGGCCGTGTCAAAAAAGGCGTTTGAAAAATCGGTAACTTTGGCCGGTTCGTCGGTGGGCTGCTCAAAGTTGCAGGTGTTGACCAGGCGGCCGGCGCTAAAGGCGCGATCGTCCCCTAACCGCTGGTAGGCATTGCTAAGAGCCTGGGCGTGGGCCTGCAGCGCCCCCGGCACCAAAATCACGTCGCTGTCGATAAAGGCAATGGTGTCGCCCCGAGCCACCTCAACCCCGTAGTTACGGGCCGCCCCAGCCCCGCCGTGGTTGCGCTCCACCAGCCGCACGTGAGGAAACTCGGCAGCGTGTTGGCGCAGCCAGTCCTGGGTGCCATCGGTAGAGCCGTCGTCGACCACCATCAGTTCGTAGTCGGCGATTAGCGCCGGGTCGTAGACCTGCTGCTCCAGGGCGCGGAGGCATTTTTCTAGGATGGGCTGGCGGTTGTAGGTGGGGGTAACAACGCTGATAAACACGGTAGACCTTCCAAATAGCGCTATCATCCTAGCGCCTTCCCTGCCCCCTCAAGGCATGACGTTGTGCCGGGTTACTGCACCGCCCTGAAAGATCCGTGGCATAATTCAGTATGTATGAACTTTAGTTCAAGCGTATTCTGGCGAGATTATGCTTGCCGACCAGGAAATTCAGACAGGGCGCACGGCAGAGGCACATGGTGAGCGATCGCGGTCAGCGAAAAAACTGGTTAAGTCCCCGCCTGGGAGTCTTGGCCCTGGTGCTGCTGGGCGGCCTTTGGGGCTGCTCTGGCCCCAGCGCTAACCCCGGCCCCCGCAACGTGACGCTGCATCAAAAGTGGGCGCTGCAGCCGGGCGATCGCTTAGCCGGGTATCAGGTGCAGAGCGGCCTGGGCGACATCACCCTCGACATTCAGGGCAAGAGGGTGTTTATGCCCTTTGACGGCCAGGTGCAGCCCGCCGAGGGCAAGGCCGATCTGTGCGTTATCTTGTCGAGCCCGGATGTGCCCGCTTACCTATTTCGCATCTGCGGGCTGCGCCAGCCCAAGCTGGGCGATCTTGCCCAGGGCGACCCGATTGGCAATGGCGACAATGTTTCCTTTGCTACCCTGCGTCGCCAGGCAGACGGCACCTGGGCCATGGTCGAACCCGCTAAAGAAATGATCGAGCAGTTTTTAGATCGCCCCTAGTAGAGCATCAATCAACCGCCAGTTCAGTTTTCAGCACCCAGCGACGTTCACCTCATCTTTGATCTATCACCGTACGTCTCTGGCCAGGATGCTAGTATCCTTCAGGCTCATTTATCCAGCTAACCGCAACTCCCCATTAATAGGCAATTCCAGGGTCTCTGACTCCATCACTCGCCTTGAGAAAAACAGGACCTCAAGGTTCTCAACCGCGCTTGACTCAGGATTTAATCAGGCGATCACATCATCGCCAATTTCCTCTGACTCCTGCTCAGCGTAGGGCGCACACTGATCAATGTACAGAATGTCTCCCACTCGGTCATAACGAAACGTCAATTTCCCGTTTGCCATATCACCTTTCCTCCACTGAGCCGACGGGCTGTATATGCTGTGATGACCCAGCACCAATACAGGCTACAAATTTGGGTCTGGCAGGTCGACTTCGCCCTCGTTGGCTGGGGCTCCAGAGGGGGTCTCGATATCGAGCAGCCCCGGCACCACGTCTTCGTCGGGAATGTCTTCCCCCAGATCGCGCAAAATCGGGGCCGCTGTTTCTGGCTCTTCTAAAAATACCGTGGACAGCACCGACTGCAGGGTGGGTGCCATCGCAATCCGATTGCGGTAGACCATGATCACCCGGGTCAGGGTGGGGAGCTGGTTTTGCTCAGCCACCAGGTACAGCGGTTCCACGTACAGCAGCGACTGCTCAATCGGTATCACTAGCAGGTTGCCCTGCTGTGCCCGCGAGCCCTGGGTATCCCACAGCGAGATGCGCTGAGAAATTTCGGGGTCCTGGTTGATGCGGGCCTCGATCTGCTCGGGGCCAAAGACTAGCTCCTGTTTGGGAAAGCGGTAGAGCAGCCGCAATCCGTAGCGATCGCCATCTGATCTCGCCGCCAGCCAAGCAATCAGGTTGTTGCGCTGGGCCGGGGTAAACAGCCGCAGCAGCACAAACTCCTCGGTTTCCTCCAGGGGCAGCTTCATAATCAGGTAGTAGGGCTCTACCCGCTGGGTTTCGCTACCGTAGATCTCGCTGGGGGCGCGCCACTGGTCCTCCCGGTTGTAGAACACCTGGGGGTCGGTCATGTGGTAGGTCATCAGCGAGTCGGCCTGCACCGAAAACAGATCCTGCGGGTAGCGAATGTGGGCGCGCAGGCTTTCGGGCATGGCCTCCAGCGACTCAAACATATTGGGCAGCAGCCGATCCCAGGTTTGAATGATGGGGTCGTTGGGTTCGGCGATAAAAAAGCTCACCGACCCGTTGAAGGCATCGACGACCACTTTGACCGAGTTGCGAATGTAGTTGAAGTCGTTGTCGCCAGGGTCGGAGTAGGGATAGCGACCGCTGACGGTGTAGGCATCGATAATCCAGTAGAGGTAGTTTTCGCCGCTCTGAGCGTTGAAATTTTCGGCAATAAAGTTGGGGTCGCGATCGCGAAACGAGTCGAAGTCGATGCTCTGCGGCGCGGGGCTGCCGTGAGTTGGGCCAGTGCCCCACTGGCTAGAGGCATCGCCAATGTCGACGGTGACCAGGTAGGGGTCGGTGTCAAAGCGCAGAAAAGGCGCGATCGCCCGCACGCGATCGGCAATGTTGCGGCGATACAGCAGCCGTGTATCGTCGGTAAAGTCTTCGGTAAACAGCATCCGCCAGTCGAACAGGTGGCGGGCAAACAGCAGCCGTCGCCAGAAGCTGTCCAAACTAATGCCGCCCCGGCCCAGGTAGGTGGTGTAAATATTCTCGTTGCCGCTGGGGTAGTCCAGCTCCAGCACCCTGGTGTTGGCCATGATGTAGGTGTCAGTCAGCTCGCCAAAGTACAGCCGCGGCTCACCGATCGGAATGCTCTGGCGCACCTCGTCACTGCTGGGGATATTGTCGATGCCGCGCACAAAGTAGGTGGGCAACCCGTCGGGGCCAGCGGTATTTACCGGGCTCATGGTGAAGCCAAACCCGTGGGTGTAGACCAGGTGCTCGTTGACCCAGGTTTTGGCAATCTCGGGCACCCGCTCGTAGTTTAGTTCCCGCGCCGAGATCATCACCTGGCGACGCTCCGATCGCCGCTGCTCGTTCAAAATGTTGTAGCGATCAAAGTCGGCATCCTTAAACTCGTAGTACAGCCGAATTTGCTGGAGCTGGCGGTTGCTGTCGAGCAGCGGTCGTGAGTCCCACAGGCGAATGTTTTCCAGGGTGAGGTCGTTTTCTTCTAAGTCGGCAGCGGTCAGATCACCGCTGGGGTCGAAGGGTTCTGACTCGATCGCCTCCAGATCAAAGGCTGAGCGGGTGAGGGCAATGGAGTTAGTGATGTAGGGTCGCTCGCGCTGCAGCTCGTTGGGCTGCACCACCAGCCGCTGCACCACCATGGGGGCCAGCACCAGCCCCAGCACCGTCAGCACCAGGTAGCCGCACACCCCTTTGACCAGCAGACTGGTGCGCCCAAACCCCGCCCACCAGCCCAGGGGTTCTACCTGCCTCGGGGAGCGGGCAATGGGCCGCGCCGATTTTCGTATGGGGTTGATATAACCCAGTGCCCCCAGCCGCCCGCGCAGCAAAAAGACCAGGCCCAGGCCCAGGCTGAAAATGGCCAGCCCCCAGTTGACGGGCAGCTGCACGTGAATGTGGGTATAGCCCGCCCCGTACACAACGCCTTCGCGGGAGAAGAGAACCTCGTAGCGGCCCAGCCAGTGGCTAAAGCTGGTGGCCAAAAACAGCAGCCCCGCCAGGGTGTAGAGGTGCTGCTGTTGCGGCGGCGAAAAGCCGTAAAATCGCCCCTGGCTGAGGGTGTTTTCGGCCAGCAGGTAAACCAGATAGACGCTGACCAGGGTAAAAAACAGGGTGCCCACCACCCAAAACTCCACCAGATGCAGTACCGGCAGGCGAAAAATATAGAAGGCAATATCGCGCTGAAAGATCGGCTCAACCTGGTCGTAGGGCACCGGGTTGAGGGCCAGCAGCACCGAGGGCCACTGCTTGGCCAAAATGAGCCCGTAGCCGAGACTCATCAGCACCGCCGCCAGCCGCCCCAGCTGCCGAGGGTAGATCAAAAACGCCACGGTGCTAATCCCCAGGGCCACAATCAGCCAGGGCTGGGTGATAAAAATTTGGCCAATTACGTCAAACAGCTGCAGCTTGGGCCACAGGGGCAGCGGCGTGCTGGCATCGTAGAGGGTGGCCGTCTGCTGCCAAAAGTCCCTGGCAATTTGGCCCTGGTAAATGAGCTGCACCCCGACCAAAAAACTCAGGGTGGCGCCCAGCACCAGCAAACCGCTTAGCCCCAAACTGCGGGCCCGAGCGACGCGATCGCCGGGTGCCTCTAAAGATTTTGCCCGATCGGCCAGGGTGAGGTTGCCCCAGGTAAATGCCAGGGTAACCAGGATGGGAATCAGGCCCAGCACCAGCTGCGAACTGAGCCGCACCCAAAACAGCTCCAGGTAATTGACCTCGGCAAACCAGAGGCGTTCGGCCTGGAGGTTGATAATGGCATCGACCAAAAGCAGAGCTAGCAGCCCCAGCCCCAGACTCAACCAGCCCTGGCGGGACTGAGACATGTGTTTGGCGATCGCCTTACTTACCATGAGGCCTACGGCGTGACAGCTACCCCAGCAATGCCTAGATTGTAGCGCCGCAGCGCCGTTCCACTAGAACAGGCTGTTGTAATACGCTTCGTGGAGCCACTGGATCGCTTCCTTCAACGGCTTGGGCTCCAGGTTATGGGCCACCATTGCGAAGCAGGTCACTAGCTCATCGTTGAGACCTAATTGAATGTAGTCGCGCCAGTTAGCGCCCAAGTCCTCTTTGAAGTGCTCGATGGCCATCCGCAGCGTGTGATTCTTCGGGCGGTCAAAGTAGACCATTTCCACGTAGACGAACGCTTAAATCAATTTCAACCAAATTCTTCCTTGGAAAGGATTGCCTACTCGTTTGGAGATGCAACTTATCAGCGCCAGATTACCCTTAGATGAGAGGACGATGTTAGTAAAACTATAATTTATTCTCTATCTCTACCATACAAATATCTAGAATTTCGAGAGCTTGATACATTTCGGTCGGAGTGATCGTCAACGGCGGCGAGAGAATCACAATGTTGCCCATCGAAACCTTAAAACTCAGCCCTCGCCCTAGTGCTTTATACATAAGATCATCAGCCGCATCGTTAAATGGCTCTTTAGTATGCCTATCTTTTACCAGTTCAACCCCAATTAGACAGCCACGACCGCGTACATCCCCAATAAGGGGATGGCGAGTCATCATATCCTGAAGCAATGGCCCAATGGGACCACTGCGAAACATGGCTTCACCGCCGATGCTGCGGGCACCAAACCCGGCACCGTGATAAGCGTCCCAAAAGGAAAGGGTTTTGAACCGTCCGGTGGCGGCGCGAGCATAGGCCAATGCAATTTCGATCGCATCAGACCCGCTTGTGGCCAGAAGAACTTTGCTCAGATCGCCGGGGGCTAACGCTGTTAGCATTTCTGCCAGTTCTACTGCTGGAGCGCAGGTATAGCGGCGGGGAACAAAGGAAAGTGTTTGCAGCTGGGCCTGTAGGGTCTCGATTAATCTGGGATGACCGTAGCCCAGGTTGTGGGCACTGTTGCCGTGGAAGTCCATAAACCGGCGTCCCTGATAGTCTTCTAGCCAGATACCGGAAGCTGACCGAATCGCCGACAGGCAGGGGGTCGAAGCTGATTGATGCAGAAAAAGCTGGGTGTCGCGGTGGAGGAGCGATCGCAGCCGCTCCTCCCGATGAGACTCATGCCATTGCTGACGACGGGGGGAGGAGTTGAGGTCACCTTCGGCGGGAAATGGCATAGGGAACTCGACGAGTAGCGGTGTAGCGATAATTTCTGAGTTATCAATGCGGAGATGAAACTAGTGTGGATAGGCGCATTTATGAGCTTCTTATCTGAATCTCGCGCTACCATTCTCGATTAATTTTTAATACCTGGATTTAGGTTTTCAATCTTATCAGTCCATTGTCAGTCAAAACTTAACTAAAATTTTTAATTCAAGGAAATCCTTGAAATACATCAGTTCCCTGACAATTCTCTGAGCAAAGATAACAGTTTCAGAATCTTTTCATAATCTTCGCTTTACCCAAGAAAATTCAATTACCCATAGTATTAGCCTTGGAATTTTATGGCTAAGGTTGGGCTATGGTTAACGACTTAGTGCGTATCGTTACTCAAGCGTTTTCCGCACGACGCCGACAGCGCTTTTTATCAATGGCTGCAGCCTCTTTTGCAGTTGTCTTGTTCGTAGCGGCCTGTGCTGTGTCTCAGGAAGACTTACAGCAGGCTGACAGCGGAGCGGCTGGTTCTACCTCCTCTAATGATTCGTCCATTACGGTGTACACCGCTTTGGAAGATGATCAAATCAGCGGTTATCTAGAGTCATTTCAAACCCAGAACCCTGACATTACCGTCAACATCGTGCGCGACTCGACGGGCATTATCACCGCCAAGCTGCTAGCCGAGGCCAACAATCCCCAGGCCGATGTCGTGTGGGGCACCGCTGCATCCAGCCTGCTGGTAGCCGAAGAAAAGGGCCTGCTTGAGCCCTACGCCCCTGCTGGCGTTGAAGCCGTCAATCCCCGCTTCCGGGATGATGCCAACCCACCCACCTGGGTCGGTATCGACGTGTGGATGTCGGCCTTTTGCGTCAACACTGTGGAATCTGAAAAACTGGGTCTGCCCATTCCCAAGGGCTGGGCTGATCTGGTTAACCCGGTCTATAAGGGCCACATTGTGATGTCGAACCCGGCGTCCTCGGGTACTGGTTTCCTGTCGGTCTCCAGCATTCTGCAAAACTCGCCCACCGAAGCAGAGGGTTGGGCCTACCTGGATCAGCTCCATGCCAACATCGCCCAGTACATGCACTCGGGCTCTCGGCCCTGTAAAGCAGCAGGGGCGGGCGAGTTTCCCATTGGCATTTCTTTTGACTACAGAGCTGTCAGCCAGAAGAATGAGGGCGAACCTATTCAGCCGGTCTTCCCTGTAGAGGGTTCTGGCTGGGACGTGGAAGCTAACGCCCTGATCAAAAAGGCTGAGATCAAGGACGCGGCCAAGACCTTCCTAGACTGGGCCATCTCTCCCGATGTGATGGCGAAGTACGCCGAAAGCTTCTCGATTACCTCGGTGAAGACTGACGTGCCCCTCCCCGAAGGCTTTATCGCCGACCCCGAGGCCCAACTGGCTGAGAATGATCTGCGTTGGGCAGCGGCCAACCGCGATCGCATCCTCGAAGAGTGGACCAAGCGCTACGACGCCAAATCTGAGCCGAAGACCTAAAGGCTGGTGGCTTGAGACTCAGATCCCAAGGTTCTTTTTGGGGATGCACAGTTGTTTCTGCCGCTCACCCAAGCCCCCTGGGATCTAGTCCCAGGTCAGCCTTCCCGTAAACCGAACTGTTGTTTACCCTGTCTCCCCCCATGACCTTTTCAGAGCCATCCGCCGTGCCTAAGCTGGGGGAGACTGCACCCCTGGTGCCCCCGATCGCGCCTGCTAGGGAAGTGGTAGAGGGCGATGGCCCTTCCGACCATCACACCCTCACCGAGCCCTACCTGCGCATTGAGAATGTTCACAAAACCTTTGGCAGCTTTGTAGCACTGAAAGATATTTATCTGAACGTTTACCCCGGCGAGTTTGTCTGCCTGCTGGGACCAAGCGGCTGCGGCAAAACCACCCTGCTGCGGATCATCTCGGGCCTGGAGCAGCAGACCCAGGGCCGCGTCATCCAGGGCGGCAAGGATGTGTCGCACCTGCCCCCGTCAATGCGGGACTTTGGCATTGTGTTCCAGTCCTACGCGCTGTTCCCCAACCTGACAGCTATCCAAAACGTGGCCTACGGTTTGGAAAACCAGCAGGTGCCCAAGGCCCAGATCGACCAGCGGGTGGCAGAACTGCTGGACATGGTTGGCCTCGGAGGCATGGGCCATAAGTACCCCTCCCAGCTCTCTGGCGGGCAACAGCAGCGGGTTGCCCTGGCCCGCGCCCTGGCTCTCTCCCCTGGGCTGCTGCTGCTAGATGAACCCCTCTCCGCGCTGGACGCCCAGGTGCGGGTGAAGCTGCGCACCGAAATCGCTGAGCTTCAGCGCCGCCTCGGCATTACCACCGTGATGGTGACCCACGACCAGGCCGAAGCTCTGGCCATGGCCGATCGCATCGTGGTGATGGACAAGGGCTACATCGCTCAGGTGGGCACCCCCAACAGCATCTACCAGAGCCCCAGTAGCCCCTTTGTGGCAAACTTCATCGGTGTAATGAACTTTTTAGATGGTGTGGTGGAAGCTGCCGACACCGTGCGCTGCGGCAACATTCTGCTGCACGCGCCCAATAATGAGGTGCCAGTAGGCCAGTTAGTCAGCATCGCCATTCGCCCCGAAGATATGCGCGTGGTGGATGGCACCGCTTCCGTGCCCAACCAGGCCGAAGCCGATGTGATCAGCCGCGAATTCCTCGGCTCTGGCTACCGCCTTGACCTCACCCTCTCCGGTAACGCCCGCCAGCCCATCACCCTCGAAATCTCCGCCAACCGCGCCCGTGCTATGGGGGTTGAGGCATTAGAGTCCCTGGCGATTCAGCTGCCGCCGGAGATGATTCGCGTGTTCCCTAAAGAATCTACCGCCCTCTCACCCCTGCCCCTATGACCCCTACCACGCCCACTGCTCCACGCCCCCTGCGGGTCGACCGCACCAAGGCGATCGACACCGAAGCCTGGATCATGCGCGTTTTGCTCACCCTCGGTGCCATATGGCTGCTGGTGGGGGTGGTGCTGCCGCTGATTCCGATGATTGGTCGCAGCTTTCGGGATAACAACGGCGAGTGGGTAGGGCTGGGCAACTACCTGCGCTACCTGACAACTCCGTCGTTGGTACAGTCATTTACCAACAGTCTGGCGGTGGCGCTGACCACGACCCTGCTGGCCTGCGGTCTGGGCTTTGTCTACGCCTACGCCCTCACCCGCACCGCCATGCCAGGGAAGCAGATCTTTCGCACGCTGGGGCTGCTGTCGCTCTACATTCCACCGCTGGCGGTGGCAATTGGGCTGATCTTTTTGTTTGGCAATCAGGGGTTGGTAACGACGGGACTGTTTGGCAGCCTGCCGGAGCTAAATATCAACCTCTACGGCTTTAACGGCATTGTGCTGGGGGAGTTTCTCTACTGCTTTCCCCAAGCGGTGATTATTTTGATGACGGCGCTGAACCTGACCGATGCGCGGCTGTATGAGGCAGCGGAGGTGCTGGGGGCCTCGCCGATCAAAACCTTCTTCACCGTTACTCTGCCAAGCGTCAAGTACGGGTTGATTAGCGCCATCTTTGTCTGCTTTATTCTGGCCTTTACCGACTTTGGCGTGCCCAAGGTGGTGGGCGGCAACTTTAACGTGCTGGCGACGGATATCTATAAGCAGGTGATCGGCCAGCAGAATTTTGCCATGGGGGCTACTATCAGCGTGTTTTTGCTGGTGCCCTCGGTGCTGGCGTTTGTGATCGATCGCATTGTACAGCGGCGGCAGACGGCTCTGGTCAGTGCCAAGTCAGTGCCCCTCCAGCCAAAACCTAACCCGACGTTGGACCGAATAATGTTTGCGTTCTGCACTCTGGTGGTGGGGTTTGCGATCGCGGTCTTCGCCACCATTATTCTTGCTTCGCTGGTTCGAGTGTGGCCCTACGACCTGTCGCTCAGCCTGAAGAACTACGACTTTGGCAGCGTTGGGGGCGGCGGCTACCGGGCCTACTGGAACAGCATTCGCATGTCCCTCTACACCGCGATCTTTGGCACCATAATCGTGTTCACAGGGGCGTACCTGGTGGAAAAGGGGCGGGGGCTAAAGTGGCTCAGGTCGGCGAAATACTTCCTCTCCACTATTCCCCTGGCGCTGCCGGGGTTGGTGCTGGGCCTCTCCTACGTGTTTTTCTTCAACAATCCAATCTGGCGCATTCCCTTCACCGGTATGGCGATCTACAACCCGTTTAAGGGGCTGTATGGCACCATGGCGCTGCTAGTAATTGTCAATATCATTCACTTTTACACCGTCTGCTTTTTGACTGCGACTACGGCCCTAAAACAGATCGACCCTGAGTTTGAGGCGGTGTCAGCGTCAATGGCGGTCCCCTTTTATAAAACCTTCTGGCGGGTCACCGTGCCCCTGTCCCTGCCTGCCATTCTTGAGATCGGCATCTACTTCTTTGTAAATGCCATGGTGACCATTTCGGCCATCATCTTTCTCTACCCTGCCAACCTGCCCCTGGCCGCTGTTGCGATCGTGAACATGGACGACGCAGGGGATATTTCGGCAGCTGCCGCTATGTCTACCCTGATTGTTGCCACCAGCCTGGGCGTGCGGCTCCTATATTCATGGCTGACGCGGGGGATGCGGGCCAGGTCTGAGGCGTGGTTGAGCCGGTAATGGGGGGTAGATGGGTGGCGTGGGTCAATTGGCCCATACCTGGCTTAAAACCAACTACTCCCCTGGAGGGTGGATTGTTTTTTAGGAGGTGATCTCAATGGCCGACATCAAACTGATCGTATTCGATATGGCGGGTACCACTGTCCGCGACGATAACGAGGTGCTAGATTGCTTCTTTGCAGCGGCCAAGCAAACCAATTTGGTCGCCACTGCGGAAAAGGTCAACGCCATGATGGGTCTGCCCAAAAAGGTCGTCTTTCAAACCCTATGGGCCGATCAGATCGGGGCCGATAGCCCTGACTATTTCGCCAATGTAGAAGCTTCCTACGACTGCTTTCGGACGGTGTTGGAGCACCACTACCGCACTCAGCCCGTGGAACCTACAGCAGGCTGTCTGGAGCTGTTTGACTGGCTGCGATCGCAATCCATTGCCATTGCCCTGACCACAGGCTTCTACCGAGAAGTGACCAACATTATCCTCGACCGGCTGAGCTGGGATCAGGGATTGGATCCAACCGACTACGTTGCCCCCCCAGAATCCACCATTCAAATCTCGGTTACCCCATCAGAAATCTACGGCAATGAGGGCCGCCCTGCCCCTTTCATGATTCAAAAAGCGATGTATCGTCTTGGCATCAATGACCCCAAAACCGTTGTGGTTATTGGCGACACCCCCTCTGACCTGGATGCGGGTCGCCATGCCGGGTGCCTCTATGTCTGCGGTGTCACCAACGGTACACATACTAAAGAGCAACTCGCCCAGCATGCCAATGACGGCCTGTTTGACTCGATGACCCATTTCCAAAGCCAGCTGGAGCAGTGGTTGAAAAACTAAGCTATGACCGAGACAAAATCCACCGAAATCGCCGTTGTTGGAGCCGGTATTGTGGGCATAGCCCATGCGCTAGCTGCCGCCCGTCGAGGCCATCGAGTGACCGTGTTCGAGCGCAATGAGCGCGCCATCGGGGCATCAATTCGTAACTTCGGTATGGTGTGGCCGATTGGTCAGCCGCCGGGACACTTGCGAAATCGGGCGATGCGATCGCGCCAGATCTGGCTAGAGATGGCAGAGCAGGGCGGCTTTTTTGGTGATCCGGTCGGGTCGCTGCACCTGGCCTACCACCCCGATGAACTAGCCGTGATCGAGGAATTTGTGGATATCGCCAAACCCGCAGGCTACGGAGTGCAGCGGTTGACCGCCGATGAAACGGCTAAGAAAAGCTCTGCTGCGGTAACTGACGGGTTACTAGGGGCGTTGTGGAGCGATACGGAGGTGATTGTTGATCCGAGAGAAGCGATCGCCGCCCTGCCCAACGTCCTTCAATCTGCCTTCAACGTCAACTTTCAGTTCGGCTCAACGGTCACCGAAGTCAGCTATCCCCATCTGACCGTAAATGGCGACACATGGAGGGCAGACCATATCTTTGTGTGCTCCGGAGCTGATTTTGAGACCCTGTATCCCAGCCTTTACCAGAGCAGCGGCATCACAAAATCTAAACTGCAGATGATGCGCACCGCCCCCCAGCCCGATCGCATTGGCCCGGCCCTCTGCGGTGGGCTCACCCTCACTCACTACACCGCCTTCTCGGACTGTCCATCACTGTCTGCCCTGAAGCAACGGTTTAACACCGAACTCCCCTTTGCCGCAGACTGGCACATCCACGTCATGATGTCTCAAAATGGCCTAGGTGAGCTCATCTTAGGCGACTCCCACGAATATGGCCTTACCTTCGACCCCTTCGATCGGGCTGATATCAATCAATTCGTGCTGAGCTATCTGCAGGGGTTTGCTCAGGTTCCCTGCCTGGATATTGCCGCAAGCTGGCACGGAATCTACGCAAAGTTACCGGGCAAGACCGAGTTCATTGCCCAACCTGAAGCGGGAGTTACCATCGTGAATGGCTTGAGCGGGGCTGGGATGACCCTATCTTTTGGTTTGGGCGAAGAGGTCATCCTCCAAAAGCTAGGGTAGTTTATTAACAGTTCAATAGTTGAGGCGTTGCTGCTGAGCCTAGGCCTCGTGATATTTGGCAACAATTTGTCCACGTCTTATATACTACAAAACTGAAGTCCATGATGTTAAAACGCTCGTTGCCACTGGGGCTTTTCCTGGTTTTGATTAGTGCGATGGAAGTTATCGCAGCCCCTCTAAAGATAGCTACCTGGAATATTGAACATCTTAGAGCCAATCCTAATTCTGGCCCTAACCCAAGAACTGAAGCTGATTATCAGCGTCTCGCCGCCTATGCCGAACAGCTTAATGCCGATGTGATCGCCCTACAGGAGGTGGAGGGAGCCGTTGCTGCTGCCCGCATTTTCGATCCAGAAGAGTACGCCTTCTTCTTCTCTAATCGGACTGATCCAATGCTAACCGGCTTTGCCGTTCGTCGGGGTATTGACGTCATCCAGAATCCTGATTTAGTGGAGCTAGATGTGGGCGGTGGGGGTGATTTACGTTATGGAACTGACATTACCGTTACCAGCAACGGTCGGGAGCTGCGACTACTCTCTATTCATCTAAAAGCCTTTTGTTTTCAAGACCCTATCGATGCTCCTTCAAGCGCCTGTATGACCTTGAATCAGCAATTGACGGTGCTGGAGGAATGGATTGATACGCAAGCGGCAACTGAGGTGCCCTTCGTAGTGCTGGGAGACTTTAACCGCCGATTGAACTTGCTGGGGGACGAATTCTGGTTTGAGATTGATGACGCTGATCCGCCTAATGCGGATTTGACCAACAGCACCGTAGGGCTGATGTCTCAATGTTGGGAGAGCGAGTTCCCCAACTATATTGACCATATCGTTATGGATGCGATCGCAAGCCAGTTTGTAGTTCCCGGTTCTTTTGAGCAACTGTTGTTTGTAGAGCCAATTGTCCAGCAGGATGTACTGTCTGACCACTGCCCCATTGCCATCTCTCTAAATATCCCTTCTGCCGATGAGCCAGAACCAGCTTTAGATGAAACTCAACAGCAGTTGCTTGAGCAAATCGAAATCATTGAGCAGGAGCTTCGGGAATTGAGAGAGGTGATTCTGAAAAAGTGATGAACTATTTCTCCAGCCACTAGATGTCACTCATCCTGTGCCCTGGTCATGGCCACAGGGAGCTGCCTTTGCACCAGCGATCGCAACGAGATGCGATCGCTATCAGCCTAATAGCCCTGCTCCCTCACCAGTTGACCTCAAAACTATCACCAACCAGACAATACCGCCGTCATTAAGGAGCCCCCGGCTACGCAACTCACTTATCGCGGCCAAACCTACGAAACCTCCTACCTCTGCTGTTGATGCGATCAAAACTGGTGAAACGGCAACCTTTATGGGCCGTCTCTACGCCCGCAAGCAGTTCACCGTTGCTTGACGTCAACAGCCCACAGAATTGACCTATCGCGGCGTCCATTACACCCAATAGACTCCAGATTTCCTCCTCCAGAACAGCAACGACCCTCCTACCCCGCTGGTGACAGTGGGATTTTTTGTAGTGTTAGACCAAATCCGAATCGCATAACCCCGATTCTCCAGCAGCGACTTGCGTAGGGGCAAACGGTGTTTGCCCAACCCAACCGGGGGCAGTCAAGACGGATTCAGTATTAGATCTACAGATCGAGGTAGTGACAACGCCCCTAATCTCCATATCTAGCGCTTCTTCTGGTTGCCAGCCTATAGAGGGCACTAGCTTATCTCGGTGCTGCTAGAGCTTGATTAGTCCATGGGCACTTAAAAGGGGAAGTCGATTAGACAACAAAAACCCCTGAAAGCTTTCTGTTTCAGGGGTTTTGGGAATAAGCTGGTGACAAGACTCGAACTTGCGACCGGCTGATTACAAATCAGCTGCTCTACCAACTGAGCTACACCAGCAAAAGCATACTCAGTATAGCAACCTTACCAAGCAGCTTTACAGTCTTTATGGCACCTATTGCTACGACCCCACTTCGTCTGCGGTTTCCAGTTCAGGGGTGGGCTCAGCAGCAGCAATCTCGCCCTTATCTTCCTTAAATACAACTCGCAGCAGGGGCGGAGCCAGAAACGTGGTGAAGATCACCATGACAATGATGGCTGCATCGAGCGACTCTGTGAGTACGCCGCTGGCGGCCCCGACCCCGGCAAACACCAGACCTACCTCGCCCCGTGGAATCATGCCGACCCCTACCGCCAGCCGGTTAATACCCGGTTGACCAAAGATAACGAACCCCGCGATTACCTTGCCGACAATGGCAACCACCACCAGAAATGAGGCGATAATTAGCCCAGCCCGGTTAGCGGGTTCCAGAGGGTTGAGCACGCTCAAGTCGGTGCGCGCCCCTACGGTGATGAAGAAGATTGGCACCAGCATGTCGGCGATGGGGCTGATCTGCTCTTCAAGCTCCTTATGTTTAGAGGTTTCAGCCAGAATGAGGCCCGCCGCAAAGGCCCCCAAAATGGCCTCCAGCTGAATGGCGGCGGCAATGTAAGCCAGCACGAAGGCAAAAATCAGCGAGCTGATAATCACCTGACCTCGGGTCCGCATCTGGTTGACCACCATGACAAAGTAGGGGCTGAGCAGCCGGCCAATGAAGATCGACCCAACCAGAAAGGCGGCGGCACCCGCGATCAGGTAGACCACGTTGAGAATTTCGATTTCGCCGGTTTTAGCCAGGCTGGCCACAACGGCCAGCACAATGATGCCGAGTACGTCGTCGAGGACAGCAGCTCCAATGATAATTTGGCCTTCCTTAGAACTGAGCTGCTGCATTTCGGCCAGCACTTTGGCGGTAATGCCGATGCTGGTGGCGGTAAGGGCCGCCCCGGCAAACACTGCCGGAATGGTGTCAATGCCAAACAGCGCGATTAGCCCCGCTGTACCGGCGGCAAAGGGCGCGACAACCCCGACCACAGCAACCATCGCCGCCTGGGGGCCAACCCGAATCAGTTCTTTGAGGTCAGATTCCAGGCCAATTTCAAAGAGCAGGATGATCACCCCTAACTCAGCCAAGATGGAGATAACTTCGCTTTCGCCCTGAAATACCCGCAGCAGTCCCTCGGGCGATTGACCAGCCGTCATGCCCACCAGCTTCATGAGCAGCGACGGCACTTCGCTACCGCCCTCGGGAAATACAATCAGGTGCATAGCCGAGACGCCAACGATGACGCCCCCCACCAGCTCTCCTAGGACCGCCGGCAGGTTGATGCGAGCGCAGAGCTCACCGCCGATCTTGGCGGCCAGGTACACCACAATCAGGCTCAGCAGCACGCTGGCCAGCACCAGGGGCTCTAGCTCCGCTTCTGACTCGGCGACTTCGGCAAGCCAGGCACCAGGGCCGGACAGGGGGGAAAAAAGGGGGGCGGAAAAACTAACCAGGTCGCTGCCGATGAGGGCACTCATCCAATTCGCCATGCAGACCGCTACAACTCGTCCCATACAATGTACATGAGATTTCTCCCCATAAAGAGTTCGTGGGGATCGTTCTAGCCGTAGTTTTCCCCGAAGAAACTGGCGTTAGGGGAAGACTCGGTGAGCTAGAGACGGCATTTGGCGGCGCACCTGAGAGATGCGATCGGGGTTGATTTCGGCGATCGCAACTCCCTTCTCAACCCCGGCATCGGCCAGCACCATCCCCCAGGGATCGATGATCATGGCGTGCCCGTGGGACTGGCGGCGGGCGTTATGAAAGCCGGTTTGGGCAGGGGCGATCACGTAGCAGGTATTTTCAATCGCGCGAGCCTTGAGCAGCACCTGCCAGTGGTCTTTGCCGGTGAACTCGGTAAAAGCGGCGGGCACCACCAGCACCTCGGCCCCCTGCTGCGACAGGTGGCGGTACAGCTCTGGAAACCGCACGTCGTAGCACACCGACAGCCCCAAAATGCCGAAGGGTTTAGAGGGGAACACATCGGGCAGCAGGTGACCCGAAATCACGGTGTTCGACTCGCGGTAGGTGTTGCCGTCGGGCAGGTTGACGTCGAACAGGTGCACTTTTTCGTAGCGCAGCAGCTCCTGCCCCTCGGGAGAAACCAGCAGCGCGGTGTTGAAGACCTTGCCCTCTTTGGCGGGCACGGGGTAGCCACCGCCGATCAGCGTCACCTGGTAGCGCTGAGCCATCGTTTTGAGAAAGGCTTCGCTGGCGCGGCTGATGGCCTCAGCTTCAGCAATTTTGGCGGCTTCATCGCCTAAAAACGAAAAATTTTCGGGTAGGCTGACCAGTTCTGCCCCCTGGCGCGCGGCCAGGTCGATCAGTTCTTCGGCCTGGGCCAGGTTTTTGGCCAAATCTGGCACACTAGTCATCTGTATAGCGGCGGCCCGATACGCTCTCATAAATTACCTGACTGGATGGGGAGGAATGTGGAACAGAACTGTTCCCTACGCATCAATTTTATTCGCTCGGGGGAACGGTTTGCCCAGTTACCCCAAAACAGCCGGGAGAATCGTTGCCGCCTAGGGATCGGTGATGACGGTGATGGAGAGAGTCTCTAGTTCGGCGCTGACGGTAACGGTTGCCCCGGCGGGAATCGGTGAAGACTGATCGCGTTGCGCCGCGCTTAGGGCGTCGAGCAGCCAGGGCCGAGCGGCAGCGTCAGGGGCAGCCAGAGTGACAAACTGGTCGGCGTAGACGACTTGAGCCATAGTGAGCGCAGCCCCAGTCTCGCTGCGGGGCAAGCGTAGGGTGGCCCGATCGCCCGTCAGTTCTACGGTGGCCAGGCCGTCGGCTGTACGGCCCAGGGTACGGTTGGCGGGGCCAGGGACAAAGGTAAAGGCGGGTTGGGCACTGGCCAGGGCTCTTTGTAGATCGCTAGCGGCAGGAGAACTGGGGGCCGGGCTGGCCTGAGCCAGACGATCGCCTGCGATCGCTCGATTGCCCCGGTATTCCTCGGCCTTAGCCTGGGCCTGGGCATAGTTGGAGTCATTGGTGGGCACTAGCTCCAGGGCGGCGATCGCCTGCTCCCACAGGTCGCTCACCCGCTGCCAGTCGGCCTGGGTTTGGGCACTTTGGGCCGCCACCGCCGCCTGCCAGCCCAGGTCGGTCCCCTGCTGCCAGGGCGATACCGAGAAGTTGTTTAGGGTCAGCTCGGGTTCAGGGGGGGTGCTCTGCCTGTTATTCTCTGCCAGGTATGACAGGCCGATCGCGACGGCGGCGATCGCCCCTACCCCGCCAATACTCCAGGCCAGGGGCGACTTTGCTAGATGCTGCACCATAAAAACCTTGCGCCATAGGTAGACCCTTAGTTTTTCAGCCCAGCCAGGGCCACAACCGGGAAGTTTTAGCCTGGGTTTTGGTACCAAAAATAGAGGGTTAAGGCACGACCTCACCCCCCAAACCAGAGACAGCTAACCGGCCTGATACCAAATCTGAATCGCATAACCCCGATTTTTCAACAGGCGACTTGCGTAGGGGCAAACGGTGTTTGCCCGGCCTAACTGGGGACAGTCAAGGCGGATTCGGTATGAAGCGCCATTCTAAGGCTGTCGTTATAGAACCTATATGAGTGCTCTAAAAAAAGCCGCCTTGAATCAGGGCGGCTTTTAAGTAGCGAAACCTCCTTCGGGAGGTTTCGCGGTTGTGGAGGAATTTTCTGGGCAACGGTTTCCTCAACGGTGGGGATTGCCCACCCTACAGCATCCAGTCAGAGTAAATGAGGAAGAGGCTACCCAGGAAAGCTCTCCTTAGTAGTCGAAGTCGCCGCCCATGCCGGCGCCTGCAGGAGCACCTTCTTTGGGTTCGGGCATATCGACGACGATGCACTCAGTGGTCAGCACCATGCCAGCGATGGAGGCAGCATTCTGCAGGGCAGAACGAGTCACCTTAGCGGGGTCAACGATACCGGCGTCGAACATATCGACGAACTCGCCATTGGCGGCATTGTAGCCAACGTTGAAGTCCTTCTCTTTGACGCGCTCGGCGATTACCGCACCGTTTTGGCCAGCGTTTTGAGCGATGCGCATCAGGGGCGCAGCCAGGGCGCGGGCCACGATCGCAGCACCGGTGTGCTCTTCAGCGGTGAGGTTGGCCTCTAGCCAGGTGGTGAGGTCGGGCACCAGGTGGGCCAGGGTGGTACCACCACCGGGGACGATGCCCTCTTCAACCGCTGCCTTGGTGGCGTTGATGGCGTCTTCGAGGCGCAGCTTGCGGTCCTTCATCTCGGTCTCGGTGGCAGCCCCGACTTTGATGACGGCCACACCGCCAGAGAGTTTGGCCAGGCGCTCCTGCAGCTTCTCTTTGTCGTAGGTCGAGTCGGTTTCGTCGATCTGGCGACGGATCTGCTCGCAGCGAGCCTTGACATCCTTCTCGTTGCCTTCGGCGACGATGGTGGTGTTGTCTTTGGTGATGGTGAGGCGACGGGCCTGGCCCAGCATGTCGAGCTTGGTGTTCTCCAGCTTGAGGCCGGTGTCTTCGGAGATGACCTGGCCGCCGGTCAGCACGGCGATGTCTTCTAGCATGGCCTTACGGCGATCGCCAAAGCCGGGAGCCTTCACAGCAGCCACATTCAGCACGCCGCGCAGACGGTTGACCACCAGGGTAGCCAAGGCCTCTTTCTCAATATCTTCAGCAATGATGATCAGGGGACGACCGGAGCGGGCTACCTGCTCCAGCACGGGTACCAGGTCCTGCACCAGGGCAATTTTCTTGTCGGTGATCAGGATGTAAGGCTCATCCAGCACCGCTTCCATGCGCTCGGTGTCGGTGACAAAGTAGGGGGAGACATAGCCCTTGTCAAAGCGCATGCCCTCGGTGACCTCCAGTTCGGTGGTCATCGACTTGCCTTCTTCCAGGGAAATGACGCCTTCGCGGCCCACTTTCTCCATGGCTTCGGCGATCATGGCACCAACTTCTTCGTCGTTACCGGCGGAGATGGAACCAACCTGAGCGATCGACTTGGAGTCGCCGACGGGGCGGGCGTGCTCGGCAATTTTTTCGACCAGGTAAGCGGTGGCCTTGTCGATGCCGCGCTTCAGCGAAATCGCGTTAGCACCAGCGGCGACGTTGCGCAGACCTTCTTTAACGATCGCGTGGGCCAGCACGGTAGCGGTGGTGGTACCGTCGCCAGCGGCGTCGTTGGTCTTAGAAGCGGCCTGACGAATCAGGGCGACGCCAGTATTCTCAATGTTGTCTTCGAGCTCAATTTCTTTGGCGATGGTGACGCCGTCGTTAACAATCTGGGGTGCGCCAAACTTTTTCTCGAGCACCACGTTGCGGCCTTTGGGGCCAAGGGTCACCGCAACGGCTTCAGCCAGGGTATCCATGCCCTTTTCGAGGGCGCGACGGGCGTTTTCGTTGTAAACAATGCGCTTAGCCATGGAACAGTTTTCTCCGAAAAGAAGAGTTAGGAGTGAACGGGAAAATATCGATCAGAAGGCCGCAAAAAGAGGATTCAGGCGCTCAGTGGTGGTGGGCAGTGCCCACCCTACGCGGCCAAAATCCAAGCTTCGACAAGCTCAGCTACCGAGCTTCGACAAGCTCAGCTACCGAGCCAAAATTGACTTAGCCCAGCACGGCCAGAATGTCTTTCTCAGACAGCAGCACAAACTCGTCGCCGCCCAGCTTGATGTCGGTACCGGCATACTTGGAATAGAGCACCTTGTCGCCAACTTTAACTTCCATGGCCTGACGGCTGCCCTTGTCGTCGGCTTTGCCGGGGCCTACGGCGGTAATCTCGCCCACCTGAGGCTTTTCCTTGGCGGTGTCAGGTAGCAAAATGCCGCCAGCGGTGGTCTCTTCGGACGCACTTACTTTAATCAAAACTCGATCGGCTAGGGGCTTAACGCTAGATGCCGCCAAAGTGATAGCTGCCATACAATGCTTCTCCGGATTTGCTATTAAGACAGCGCCTGAAGCACGTACCCTACGAGATACAGGCGCACCACACAGATAAAGAGCTTAGCACTCGCAAGCTCCGAGTGCTAATTTACGGTGCGGAAGGGGGCGATCGCAACGCGGAGAGCTGTACGGGTTCCCGAACTGGGTGGGTGAG
>PYER01000378.1 GCA_003017855.1 filamentous cyanobacterium CCT1 | reverse complement strand
GGGCTGGGGGGGCGGGACACAATGGGCCGAGGCAGCAGCGGGTCGAGGGGGTCGTCTTGCAGCGGGTCGGCCAAAAAGGGAAAACGCACCGCTGGCGGTAGGGCCTGAGCCATCGCCTGAGGCGTGGTGCCGAGGGTGAGCGCGATCGCCAGCACCAGCGGTCCCGCTAAGCGCTGCAGGGCGGCCTGTAGGGAGCGCTGTAGCCTTCCCTCACTGAACCCAAATCGGTGGTTAAAGAACTGACGGGGCAACGATCTTTCTCAAGCTGCCCACCTATCATAAACGCCGCCAGCGCCCTAATGTGACAACCCCTTAACATCTCCTAGAGACCCACCATAGCAGTAGCCACCATCCTGTAACCTGGAGATTCGACGGCGGTTACATCGTCCTGTCTAGCGCCATTACCAAACCCTTTGCAAGCCTCGTTTCAGACTATGCACTCCACCGCATCCCCGACTGTTTCGACCCCCCAGCGCACCGTTCGCATCGTATCGCGCAAGAGCCAGCTGGCGCTGATTCAAACCCACTGGGTGCGGGATGAACTCCAGCGGCATTTCCCTGAGCTGGCGTTTGAAATTGTCACCATGGAAACTCAGGGCGACAAGGTGCTCGACGTCTCGCTTTCTAAAATTGGCGACAAGGGCCTGTTTACTCAGGAACTCGAAGACACGATGCTGCGCGGCGATAGCGACTTTGCCGTGCACTCGCTGAAAGACTTGCCTACCCGCCTGCCGGAGGGGCTGATGCTGGGCTGCATCACCGAGCGCGAAGACCCCGCTGATGCCCTGGTCGTGCACGAAAAGAATAAGGACAAAACCCTAGCCACCCTGCCCGAGGGCGCGGTAATTGGCACCTCGTCACTGCGGCGGCTGGCCCAGCTGCGCCACCACTACCCACACCTCACCTTCAAAGACATTCGCGGCAACCTCAACACCCGCCTGCGCAAGCTTGACGAGGGCGGCTACGACGGCATCATTCTGGCGGTGGCTGGCCTCCAGCGCATGGACATGGGCGATCGCATCCATGAGATCCTCCCCGCTGAAATCTCCCTTCATGCTGTGGGCCAGGGGGCTTTGGGGATTGAGTGCCGCACGGGCGACGCCGAAATTCTCAAGCTGCTGAGCGTGCTCTCCGACGCGCCCACCACCGCTCGCTGCCTGGCCGAACGCGCCTTTTTGCGGGAGCTAGAGGGGGGCTGTCAGGTACCCATTGGCGTCAATACCACCCTAGACGGCGATACCCTCACCCTCACCGGGCTGGTAGCCAGCCTCGATGGCCAACGGGTGATCAAAGACACCGTGGAGGGACCAACAGCTTCTGCTGAGGCGCTCGGCACCGAGCTAGCCCAAAGCCTGCGGGCCGCCGGAGCACAGGCCATTCTCGATGAAATCAACGCCACTAATCGGGCCTAGAGCAGCGGCGCAGTATCTAGATGGCAGCCCTATTCTGGTGTCCAAGCAGAGCTAGGGCACCTGGTTTTGCAACGGTGCCGCTCTTTTTAGGAGGCAAAGCCTCCGGTAAGCATTCCATTGCAGAGCATTGGAACGAGGAATACTGTATCTAAATGACAACCCCCGCCTAGTGCCCTAGATCCGCTTGGGCACCCTAAATTTTGCGACTCTGCCGCCCCTCCTATGCCAGGAGGCAGAGCCGCTGACGAGCAATCCCGTACAGAGCATTGAAGGGGCGGCGAGTCCTCTACCGGCTTCTGGACCTATCGGCCTGTTTGGGGGATGCGCCAGAGCCAGGACGATGGGCAGGGGCAGAAGCCTTTGAGGTGCGTCTATGGGTTCGCCCGGGCGACGCTAGCCCAGCCCCGGAGAGGCCAGTTTGAAAATTGGCCTTCCTTACCCATCCAAACCAAAGAAAAGCCTAAAATCACCAAAAGTAATCTCTGTATCTGTCCAAAGTAGTAGAGCATCGGTCACAATAAGGTCAAGATTGGCCGGATATGCATGGCTACCGACTCGTCTTCCTCCCCTGCCCAGGCTGGTATTCCTACAATGTCAATATCCCCTCTTTCCAGGCTTTTGTCTTTGCTACGCCCCTCTGCACTGGCCCTAGCGCCTCTAGCGCTGGCTACCGTAGCGGCCGAGGTGACCCTGGCCGCCACTCCAATGACGGAGTACGAAGACAGTCCTAAGGTCGTCATTGACGAAGCCTGGCAGATTATCAATCGGGAGTACGTCGACAACAGCTTTAACCAGGTTGACTGGCAGGCCGTGCGCCAGAACCTGCTAGGCCGTGAGTACAGCTCCCAAGAGGCTGCTTACGGGGCGCTGCGAACGGCACTGCGACAGCTCAACGACCCCTATACCCGGTTTCTGTCACCAGCGGAGTACGCCGATCTCACCGATCAGACCTCGGGTGAGGTATCAGGCATTGGGGTGCAGCTAGAGCGCAACAGTCAGTCTGGGGCGGTGCTGGTGACAGGCGTGGTACCCGGTTCACCAGCAGAGCAGGCGGGCGTTGTGGTGGGCGATCGCATTTTGCTGGTCGATGGCCAGAGCACCGAGCGCCTCACCGCAGAGGGTGTGCTGCAACAGCTGCGGGGCAATGAGGGGTCTCAGGTAACGCTGACCATCTCTCGCAACGGCGGCGGACCACGCACCCTTATTTTGACCCGCGCCCTGATGGATTTGCCCACCGTTGAATACTCTCAAAAAACGGTGGGCGGTCGCCCCATTGGCTACATTCGCCTGATCGAATTCAACGCCCACGCCGCCGAGCAGATGGCCGAGGCCATTCGCAGCCTGAGTGATGCCGGAGTAGAAGGATTTGTGCTCGACCTGCGCGGTAACCCCGGCGGGCTACTGCTAGCCAGCATTGACATTAGCCGCATGTGGCTGCAGCATGGCCCCATTGTGCGCACCCTCGATCGCAGCGGCAACGATGAGGCCATTTCGGCCAACCGCACCGCGCTGACCGATCTGCCGCTCACGGTGCTGGTAGACGGGCGATCGGCTAGCTCCAGCGAGATTTTGACCGGAGCCCTGCGAGACAACAATCGCGCCACTGTTGTGGGCAACACGACCTACGGTAAAGCCCTGGTGCAGTCGCTGCACGGACTGACCGATGGCTCTGGCTTGACCGTTACCGTGGCCCACTACTACACACCCAACGGCACCGACATCAGCAGCCGGGGCATTGTCCCCGATGTGGAGGTTGGTCTGAGCGATCGCCAGCGCCGCGAGCTGTTTAGCAATCCCGCCCTGCTCGGCACCGAGGCCGATACCCAGTACCTCCGCGCCGCCGAGGTGCTGGAGCAAACCATCCTGGCCAGCCAGGGGCAACCGGCCACCGCCGGAGCCAGCCGCCTGGGACGCCTCGATCCGGCGGAATAACTAATACCGAATCCTGTTGGTTACGTCTGGTTTGTAGGGGCATTGCGCCCCTACAGCCGCCCGGCGTAGGCGGTCATAGGCTCTTTGATAAAGCGAATGTAGAGGTGCTTGAAAGTCGACTGCACCACGCGAGGCATGCCAAAATCAATCGGCATGAGTTCGCTGGGTAGCTGCCAGTCGGTCACCCGCAGCTCGTCGGGAGTCAGCAGCGGAAAGGTGATGTTGTCCCAGGCGGGGCAAGCGTGCAGCCGCAGCGACTGAGCTACAGTGGGCACCGTCAGGGGATCGATCCCCAACACGGCGACCAGGGCGCGATCGATCGCAAACACGTCATCAGAAGCGCCGAGAACCCCCAAATCCCTTGGTTCACCACCGCTGGGGCCGTTGCCCTCGTGGCCCACAATGCCATCAACAATCGTGAGCTCGGGGGCGATCAGGCGGGCGGTTTCGACCAGCATGGTGCCAAAGCGCTGCACGTCTTTACCGGCTTCCATGTGCCACCAAGCCTTCATTTTGCCAGGCACGCAGCCAAACAGGTTCTTCACCCCCAATGTCAAAGTGAGCTGCACGTGAGATTTGACCTTGGGCAGGTTGATCACCACATCGGCCTCCATGGCTTCTTTCGACAGACGCAGGTGGTCAAACTCGGGGCTGTCGGTGGGGTAGCGCTGGCCGTGTAGCTCCACGATGGGCAGGTTGAGCGCCTGAGCCAGGGGCAGCAAACCGTTGACCTTAGCCACCCCGTATGCGCTGCCAAAGGCGGGGCTATCGCCTAAAAAGGGCCTACCGCCAGCGGCCTGCACCTGCTGAGCCACGGCGTAGACCAGCTCAGGCCGAGTGGTGCATTCCTTGGCGGGGCGGGAGCCGGTCAGCAAATTGGGCTTGAGCAGCACGCGATCGCCCGGTTTGACAAAGGCCGCCATGCCCCCCAAGGGCTCTAGCACCTGGGTGAGCGATCGCGCCAGGTCGCTGCGATCGTAAGACTGAGCACGCACAAGGCTAACAGCTGTCTCTTATACACATCT
>PYER01000377.1 GCA_003017855.1 filamentous cyanobacterium CCT1 | reverse complement strand
TCCCAGGGTTCGGATGGGGGTGGGTCGCTGAGGGGACCGGCCTTTTGCTGCGGCCTGGTGGGGATGAAGGCCGCTCGTGGGCGAGTTAGCTTTTCGCCTGTGGGAGAAAGGCTGAACGGGCTGGCCATCAACGGTCCGCTGGGGCGCACCGTGGCCGATACGGCGGCGCTGTTAGATGCTCTCAGCGGCTACGAACTGGGCGATCCCTACTGGCTGCCGGATCCTAACCCATCCTTTTTAGCGGGTTTAAAGACACCACCTCAACCCCTGCGAATTGGCTACGCTACCCGTCTCGACCCCATTGGCGACGCTGACCCGGTGTGCCGTCAGGCCATCTACGAGACCGTGCAGCAGGTTGAAGACCTGGGTCATACCGCCGAAGAGGTCACATTTCCCAATCTAGAAGACCTGATTGAGCCCTTTGTAGTGGTCTGGGAATGTGTGCTGGCCGAGGTGGGTGTGCCCTGGATCGTGCTGGAAAAAATGAATCGCTGGCTCTACTGGCGGGCCTGGCGCATCAACAGCGGCGCTTACCTGCGGGCGGTGGCCAAGCTGCAGCAGGTGGCCCGCCAAATTGTGCGGTTTTGCCATCCCTACGATGTGCTGATTCTGCCGGTGTACATGCATCCGGCCATCCGCGTGGGGGAGTGGAAAAATCTGCGATCGCCCCAAATTCTTGAAAACGTGATCAACTGGGTAGCCCCCTGTCCCCCGTTTAACGCCAGCGGCCAGCCAGCCCTGGCCATACCCAGGGGATTCGACGCCAACGGAGTGCCCGTGGGCGTGCAGCTGGTGGGGCGCTCCGCCGATGAAGCCACGCTGCTGGCCCTGGCCGCTCAGCTTGAGCAGGCCAACCCCTGGAGCCACCAGCGTCCTGCTTTTGCGGATCAGGGTGATAGCTAGCCCAGAGAGTGCCCCTGGTTAGCGGTCGGGGTTTCGCCATACGCCGTGGCAGTGGCGATCGCGGCAAAACGACGGGCCGGGCTTCGTGGTCTTGCACGCTGCTGCTAAAATGAGCGGAGTTCAAAGCTTGATTCGATTGCAAATGAATTTCACGCCAACTGCTTTTTATTTGAGCTTGTTTCAGTAAACTGTTTGGCAGCGATCGCCTGCAACATCTGCTGGTCATAGTGCTCCTTGCCTCTGCGGAGTCGCTGACGTAATCGGCTAGATCCTCAGCACGCTAGTTTAATCCCACTACACTCAGGGCAATGCCATCGGTTGGCTTTATGGAATCCGATCCGCTCCAGGACAGGCAACGATTCAACACTTTTTCAGCCCCAAACAAAGTCCGCCAGCGTGCTCTGGTGGTGACGCTGGCCGTGGGTTTAGTCATCTTGATGGGGACTGCCCTGGCTCTGGAGTTGGCATCGCTGTCTGGGCCGCTTACCTGGGCTGGCTGGCTGACCATAGCCATTACCCTGGCCGCTTTTGCGCTCAATGCCCTAACGCCTCTGCCAGCGGAGGCCATTTTTTTGGCGGCCCTGGCCACGCTGCTGCTGTTTGGGGTGCTCGATACCACCACCGCGCTGTCCGGGTTTAGCAACCCCGGCATGATCACAGTGGGCGTGCTGTACGTGGTCGTGGCCGGGCTGCAGCAAACCGGCGGGCTGGATATTATTTCGCGATCGCTGCTGGGCCTACCCAAGGGCCAAACGGCTGCGCTAGTGCGGCTGATCGTGCCGGTCCTGGGGCTGAGCGCCTTTCTCAACAACACACCGCTGGTCGCTATGTTCATCCCTGTGGTGAGCGACTGGTGCCGCAAGCTGCGCATCAGCCCCTCAAAGCTGATGATTCCGCTCAGCTATGCGGCGATTATGGGGGGCATGTGTACGCTGATTGGCACCAGCACCAACCTGGTGGTCAACGGGCTGCTGGTATCCGAAACCGACTACCCTGGCCTCAGGCTGTTTGACCTGGTGCCGGTGGGGGTGCCCTGCGCGATCGCCGGTACGCTCATGCTGGTGTTGGCCCAGCGCTGGCTCTTGCCTCAGCGCAAACCCGCTATTACCGACGCCGACGACCCGCGCGAATACACCGTTGAAATGGTGGTCGCAGACCACAGCCCCCTGGCGGGTAAAACCGTTGAGCAGGCTGGGCTGCGCCATCTGCCAGGGCTCTACCTCACCGAAATCCAGCGCCAGGGGCGACTGCTGACCGCCATTGGCCCCCAAGAAACCCTGCAAGAGCAGGATCAGCTGGTGTTTGTGGGTATGGTCGACTCCATCGTCGATCTCAACCAAATTCGCGGCCTGCAGCCCGCCACCGACCAGGTCTTCAAGCTCGACACGCCCCGCACCGAGCGCACCCTAATTGAAGCCGTCGTCTCCAACACCTGCCCGCTGGTGGGTATTACGATTCGCCAGGGTAAATTTCGCAGCCGGTATGGTGCGGTGGTGCTGGCGGTGGGTCGCAACGGCGAGCGTCTGAACGGCAAAATTGGCGACATTCGCTTGCAAACTGGCGATACTCTGCTGCTAGAGACCAACCACTCGTTTTTAGAAGAGCGCCGTGCCTCCCGCGACTTCTATCTGGTCAGTGAAATTCCCAACTCAGACCCCCTGCGCCACGATCGCGCCCCAATCGCCCTGGCCATTCTGGTGCTAATGGTAGCCCTGGCCACCTCCGGCTGGATGGACATGCTCAACGCCGCCACCCTGGCGGCCCTGCTGATGATCATCACCGGCTGCTGCTCGTTTCAGCAGGGCTTTCGCACCGTCGATTGGTCGGTTTTGCTGGTGGTAGCCGCCGCTCTGGGCCTGGGCAAAGCCCTAGAGGTGACCGGGGCAGCAGCGGTGCTGGCGGGCGGCATGCTGGGCCTGGGCGGCGACAATCCCTGGATAGCCCTGGCCATTGTCTACGGCGTCACCACCGTGCTGACCGAAGTGATCACCAATAATGCGGCGGCGGCGGTGGTGTTTCCGATCGCGCTGTCGCTGTCCCAAAGCCTGGGGGTGAGCTTTATTCCCTTTGTTGTATCGATCATGATTGCCGCCTCGGCCAGCTTTAGCACCCCGATTGGCTACCAAACTAACCTTATGGTCTATGGCCCTGGTGGCTACAAGTTCATCGACTTTTTGCGGGTGGGTATTCCCTTTAACCTGGCCTTTTGGCTGCTCACGGTGCTGATTGCCCCCCGGGTGTATCCGTTTTAGTTCAACTGCCTAACCTGCAAATTCATGAGCCGACTGAAAGGTTCGTCATTCCCGCAAAGGCGGGAATCCACTCTGGAGTAAGTTGCCTCTCATGGATTCCCGTTGCCAAGGGAATGACAGCCGCTGATGGCCGGTTTCGTGAATAATCCGGGCTAAAACAAATCAGGGCTTTGATTTAGCAATTGGCTAAATCAAAGCCCTGATCAACACCATGGAGTATGCAGAATTGAGCTGCCGAGGCTCGCTAGACCTTCGAGGCTGGCTCAAACTTGTGGGCGTGATCTTGCAGCAGCGAGCTGACCTGGTTGAGCACGTTGTCGCCGCCCTTTTTCTGAATGGTGTGGCGCTCGGGGTAGAAGTCGGGCTGGTCGAGGTTGCGGGCAATGGCCTGCTGCACCTGCTCGGCGATCAGGGCCGATAGATCGCCGCGAGCGTTTTCCCGCTGGAAGTTGGCCCCTTCTTCGGTTGTCGCGTAGAGGGGCGGCAGCCGGTTGAGGGCATAGGCAGCAATGTCGCCCAGATCCAGGGTTTTGTCGGAGGTAGACTCAATTTCGGCCACCCGCGAAATCGCCTCGGTCAGCACCAGTTCTTCCATTACGTTGATGAACTGCTTGCGGGGTACGGCCACCACTTCGCCGGTTAGCAGGGCACCCATCAGGCGATCGAGAGCCATATACTCTTCAATCGAAAGCTCGGCGGCAGTGTCGCAAATGCGACCTACTTCGGCCTCCATAGCGGGGGTGAGGTAGCCGTCTTGCAGGGCTTGCTCAACAATTTTTTCGATAGTCATTTGGTCAAAAGCTCCATAAAACGGGTGGATTAACGGCTTTACTACAATCAGGGGACCGGCATAACGGCGAAGGTAGGTATCCACCTGGGGTTATTGTGCCCCAATCAATTTGGCCAGCCACACAGACACATGAAGACTGCTTAGGGGCAGAGTGACGAATTAAGAATATTTGAGGAAGCCAATGGCTTGCTTCCAAATCTGGTGCTTGCCCTGGTCGTCGGTTTCTATACAAATGCACTGCGGGTCCTGCCACAGGACACGACCAGAGATGACATCGCCAGTGATGAGTTTGACTTCAACAGAGGCTTTGTCGCGAATCACGTTTTGAACCTGGCGCACACTTGGCAACCCGGCGGCAAACTCTTGAGACATGGTGCTACGCCACTGAACTTACGTTGGTCTTACGGTACCCCGTTTGGCAGGGCCAGGTGACAAGGCGGGGGAATTTGTTAAGGAAGATGAGGGGATGGGGAGAG
>PYER01000376.1 GCA_003017855.1 filamentous cyanobacterium CCT1 | reverse complement strand
GCTCCCAACCGATCCTCAGACCCACGGTCCCCGACCTTCGCTGACAGTCGATCCAGCGCCTGCCGATACACTCGCGTCACATTTGCCACATATTCAGGAGCTTTTAGCCGTCCCTCGATCTTCAAGCAGCTCACCCCGGTTTGGATGAGGTCGGGTAGCACGTCGAGGCCGGAGAGGTCTTGGGGGCTGAGCAGGTAGGCGCGATCGCCCAGATCGACCTTTTCTCCATCGGCAATCAGGTCGTAGGGCATACGGCAGGCCTGGGCACACTCGCCCCGATTGGCTGATCTGCCGCCCAGGGATTCGCTGGTCAGGCATTGGCCTGAGTAGGCCACGCACAGCGCTCCGTGGACGAAGACTTCGAGCGGTAGGGTGATGTTGCGATCGCTCAGCTGGGCCTGAATTTTGCTCAAGTCTTTGATCGAGCACTCCCGCGCTAGCACCATCAGCTGGCAGCCCAATTCCTTGGCAAACTCTGCGCCAGCGGCGCTGGTTACCGTCATCTGCGTCGAGCCGTGAATGGGAAAGTCGGGTGACAGGTGGCGAATCAGCCGACAAATACCAATATCCTGCACAATAACGGCGTCTACCCCGGCCGTAATCATGGTTTTGAGGTACTGCTCGGCCTCCGCTAGCTCTGTGGGAAATACCAGCGTGTTGAGCGTGACATAGCCCTTCACCCCCCGCCGATGCAAAAACGCCATCAGATCGGGTAGGTCGGCTTCGGTAAAGTTCTCGGCTCTCATGCGGGCATTGAAGCGATCGAGGCCAAAGTAAATGGCATCGGCTCCGTTTTCTACCGCCGCTTTGGCACAGTCCCAGTTGCCCGCTGGGGCCAGCAGCTCAGGCAAGGGAGGTGCAGCCACAGCAGCATCAGTACTCTCGACGTGATCTAGGGTTGCCATAGAACGTTACACAGTGAGGATTGGCCGAAGAACCAGCAACGCAGCGAAAAATCTCCAAATTAATCATTGTACGCAGGTTGCAAATGTTTGTGAGAGCACCCCCTAGTTCCTACAATGGGGAAACTAACCACTGGTTCTCAAACCCTGGAGGAATTCATGAGTCGTCCGATCATCCTCGGTATTGTGGGCGATAGCGCTGCAGGTAAAACGACCCTGACCCGGGGTATTGCACAAATTCTGGGCGAAGACCAGGTCACCATCATCTGCACGGACGACTACCATCGCTACGATCGCAAACAGCGCAAAGAGATGGGCATTTCGGCCCTGCATCCCGACTGTAACTATATCGACATCATTCAGCAGCACCTGGGCCTGCTGCGTACGGGCCAGCCCATTCTCAAGCCCATCTATAACCACAGCAGCGGCGAGTTTGACCCGCCCGAATACATTGAGCCGCAGCGTTTTGTCATTGTTGAAGGGCTGCTGGGCTATTCGACCCGCGCCTGCCGCGATGCCTACGATGTCAAGGTCTATCTGGCCCCGCCCGAAGACCTGCGCGCCAACTGGAAGATCAAGCGCGACACCCGCAAGCGTGGCTACACCCCCGAAGAAGTGGTTGAGCAGATCAAAGCGCGAGAACACGATTCTGAAGCCTTTATCCGTCCCCAGCGCCAGTGGGCCGACGTGGTGGTGAGTTTTTACCCCCCCGAAAACGAAAAGAGCGAGGATGAGCTGCTGCTCAACGTGCGGCTGGTAATGCGCCCCACCATTCCCCACCCCGACTTTACCCACCTGCTCGAAGACAAAAACGGCGGCTCCCTCAGCGACGCGGTGCGTATGGGCCTCGATCGCGATATGGGTAAGCCTGTCGACGTGCTCGAAGTCGACGGCCACGCTACCGAAAAGCCCGTGCAGGAGCTAGAGCGCACCCTGTGTAGCGAAATTCCCTACCTGGGCCAGTTTTGCAGCATTGAGGGCAACACCGACATTGGCAAGGTGGTAGGTACTACCGGCGAAACGTTGCAGAGCTATCCTCTAGCGCTGACCCAGCTGCTGATTACTTACCACATGCTCAAGGCCGCCAATATCTACGCGTAGGGCACCAGACAAGTTGGGCAATCCGCTGCGGCTCGTCCGAGCGACGTTGCGGGTCTGATTCACTGATGCCGTGATTAGAGAGGGGGCTCGGCCTGGTCAAGCCCCCTTTGCTATGACCGGGTCAAAACCCGTTTATTGCTGAGACACTGCCTCGTTCTGCGACAGTTCGCTCAGCATCATTTGAATGAAGTTAGACGCAATCTCAGCCGACTGGTCGTGGGTGGCAAAGACGATCGCCAGGCTGTTGGCCTCGCCTGCCCCGTAGCACAGCACGCGAAAGCTGCCGTCCTCGAAGTAGCCGGTGCGATCGATGCTGCCCTGGTCAGACTCGACGCCCAGGGTTTCAATCAGGCGATCGGCTCGGGTGAGGCAGCCCTCTACATCGGTCTCTAGAAGCTGGTCGCCACTGGCAATCTCGGGTCGAGCGATCGCGGGTAGGGTGAGCGCAACCAGGCTTAAGCTGGTTAGAGCGAGTGCGCCTAGATGCCGATGCAATAGATGCCGTTTCATAAAAATTACACTTAGCGTCACAACAGGGCCGTTTCTCTCTAGACCACACCGCCACTAGCGAGCCAGCGTCGGGCTTTTGCGTCACAGCCTATTTACGTAATACGAGTCGGCTCCCTCGTTTCCGGATGCCTTAGCGATGCCCAAACGCAAAAAAAGCGCCGAAGGCTTGCCTTCGGCGCTTTGGGGTGTTGAGGAGTGAACGATTAATAATTAATGTACGGGCGGAATATGTCACTGAGGTAGCCTCGGTATGTCAAGCCTGTGACATTTTTCATCCCCGTTTTCAACGCCAATGGTCTAGGCTAATCTTCTTAACCTCTTTTGGTCAGCGTCTGGCCCTGTCCTTTACCCTGCTCCTGTTGCCTCCGTGACTCAGCCCGATGCCCTGCGCGCTTTGCTCAACGCTGTCTCCCAGGGGCAGCTCAGCCCCGATGCCGCCTTTAGCCAGCTCAAATACCTCGACTTTGAGCCCATCGACGATTTTGCCAAGGTCGATCACCACCGCAGCCTGCGCACCGGCTTTCCTGAAGTGATCTGGGGGCCGGGCAAAACCGTGCACCAGATTGTGCAGATTATGCGCAGCCTGCACCAGCGTAACCCCGTGGTGATGGCCACCCGTATCGAACCCGAGGTCTACGCTCAGGTACAACAGCAGATTCCAGAGGTGCTGTACTACGACATGGCCCGCATCTGCGCCCTGGTGCCCTTAAACCGCGCGGCCCAACACCCTGGCACCATCGGCGTGCTGACGGCGGGTACCGCCGACCTACCCGTGGCCGAAGAAGCGGCCATTACCGCTGAGCTGTGCGGGTTTACCGTCAAGCGCCTGTGGGATGTCGGGGTGGCTGGGCTGCACCGTCTGCTGCACCACCGTCAGCTGATTCGCGATATGGATGTGCTGATTGTGGTCGCTGGCATGGAGGGAGCGCTGCCCAGCGTGGTCGCGGGTTTAGCCGACTGCCCAATTGTGGCGGTGCCCACCAGCGTAGGCTACGGCGCTAGCTTCAACGGGCTCTCGGCCCTGCTCACCATGCTCAACTCCTGCGCGGCGGGTATTGGTGTCGTCAATATCGACAACGGCTTTGGGGCAGCGGTGCTGGCGGGACAAATTTTGCGAACCGCCAGCCGCATTAGCAAGGCCTCTGAGCAATGATGACTTTTATTTACGCATCTCTTCGTTCATTCACGGGTAGACATCGCGGCGATGCCTGACACGCATAATTTGGAGCATTTGAGCTGAGTCATCAATTTCGCAGATGACTCGATAGCTTGCAATGCTGACGCAGTTCAGAAAACGCCTGCGCTAGGGATTTTGACCGTTTTTGAGCCTGCCAGGCCAGAAACTCTTGCAGCAAATCGGCCCGAATGACAGCGGCGATCGGGTGATTGTGCTGATGGATGACTTGGGGGCTCTGCTCGGCAGCATCGAGAATTTCAGGAAAATGCTGCTGCGCCTCGTCGATATTCCAGGTCATAATGGTTCAGCCTCGCTGGGACGATTATCTAATTCTGCCAGCAATACCCCGCACTCGGCTTTGAGGGGAATGCCTAGCTCGGTTGCCAGCGCCGCTGAGCATACTGCCGTGCTACCTCGTCCTCGCCCAATGCCTGATGCAGATCTGCCAGATTCTTGAGGGCTTCGGCTTCACCTTCTCTAACACCAATCTCTTGAAAAATCTCTAGTGCTGCTTGGTTATTAGATAGTGACTCTAAATGTTGTTCCAGCTTGAGTTGGGTTCCTCCCATATTAAGGTGGCCAGATGCACAACCAGGTCGTCTTTGTAGTCTTCGTCCCGATGGGAGTAGGAGATGAAGACGCTTAGGGGGGAGGAAGACATGGGTCACTGGAGGCGGGCGGATGCCGTTATTTTGGCTGATTTTTTCCCTGACTCCAACCTGAGGATGACACCAT
>PYER01000060.1 GCA_003017855.1 filamentous cyanobacterium CCT1 | reverse complement strand
TCATTCATCGCCGTTGCTGCAACAACCGGGGTAGTCGCCAATGGGCTGACCCAGCCGCCGCCGGGGTTGGCGACCTTTTTGCCGCCGACGGGCTGGAGCTCGCGCTGGCGATCGCGAAACGCCCGCTGAGCCTTTGAAATCGCAAACTCTTCGCCATCTACCGTGTACAGCCCCGCCTTGGCCTGGAGCAAATCGCCATCGTCGGAGGCGGGCAGCGCCTGGGCGGTGAACTGGCCGCCCACTACTTTGTGAGGCTGCACCAGGCATACGTCTAGATTGAGCCTCAGGGCGGTTAGCGTGGTGGTGTAGGCAGCGGTCGAACCGCCCACTACCAGAATCGAGCAGGTGAGTTCGGCCCCGGCAGCTGGGCGGGTAAACGCCCCATCGGCAAACACCCCATTGCGCTGAGTAACGGCATTAGACATAGCGGCGAACAGTCTCTAGAGTGCAATGATTTTAGGTCACGTCAGCGGGGGGCGGGCTAGACTTAGCCGCTTAACTGACATGAATATTTATTCACGGAAAGGTAGGCCGAAGGTAAGAGATAACCGGGACTAAAGTCGGCCTAAAGAGCTGATCTATGTCTGCCTGCTGAGCGATGCAGTAGCACGACTGCTCGTCCTATAACTGGGCAAGACCAACACTTATGACTTACCGATAAGTGCGACTTCTTTCAGGAGATTTTTATGACTGTTAATGCGATCGCAGCCAAGCTTCAGCGCATTCTTTGCGTGGGCCTCGTTGCTCTAGTCATTGGCTCTAGCCTGCTGTTTGGCTTTAGCACCCCCGCTACCGCCCTCGGCAACGAAGCTGGCGACATTGTGCAAGGACGGGCCGAGCGTGAATTTGACCGCATCACCAAGGGTGGCGATACGACCAACGAGGTCAAGCTTCGGCTCCAGGAAGGCCGAGGTGGTGTACCTGCTGACGTCGATAAGGGCACCAACGCCAGGGGCGGCATTGGCACTACAGAGGTAGGCCGTAAGGCGCAAAGAAGTTTAGATCGTGGCGAGGATGCCCTAGAAGACGCCGGCAACGCTGCTCGTGACTCTGCCGAAGACGTTGTCGATTCCGTCAAAGGTTTCTTCAATCGATAAGTTTTTGCCTCGGCAAGACTTCTCCTAACTTTCCTACGACTATTGCTGATTTGCTTGTAGCAGCTCCAAAATTGGAGCTGCTTTTTTCATTGGCTCAGCGACGCCTCGTTGTCTGTGGCTCAAAGCGTTTAGATTTAGACTGAAACTATAGCTGTCGTTTGTCTGGTTAATACCGGGTTGACCTATCTTCCAGTTCAGCGTTTAGACGTTGACCCGAAGACTTTGATGCCCCAGCAGCCCAACTATGACGGTATATTCTCTGCCCCAAACTCATTCCATGACCCTGACTGAACAAATGCTCTCTGGCCTACCGGGTCACCCGTTGGTGGGGCTGCAGCGGGCCGACGACCTGTGGCAGCGTTATCGCACCGGCCACCTGCCCACCCAGCAGGTTGTTTACCAGGCTGCAGCACCCCTGAAGACAGTGGAGTGGGATGTCGTGATCTGCGGCGGCACCCTGGGTGTGCTGGTGGGAGCGGGGCTAGCGCAGCGGGGCTGGCGCGTGGCTATCCTGGAGCGCGGTGAGTTGCAGGGGCGCGTGCAAGAGTGGAATATATCTCGCCGCGAGCTGGCGGCGCTGACGGAACTGGGCCTGCTGAGCGAAACCGAATTAAACGAGGTGATTGCCTCAGAGTACAACCCCGCCCGCATTCAGTTTGGCGAGGGCGAGCCGCTCTGGGTAGAGGATGTGCTCAACGTGGGCGTCGACCCCAGGGGGCTGCTGAAGCGGCTCAAGGCCAAGTTTTTAGAAGCCGGGGGCAAGCTGTTTGAGCACACTGCTTTCGAGCTGGCTTCGGTGCACCCCAACGGCGTGCTGGTGAAGGCCGAGCAGCCCCTGACGACTCGGCTGCTGATCGATGCCATGGGCCACTTTTCGCCGCTGGTGCGCCAGGCGCGAGGGCCAAGCAAACCCGATGCGGTGTGCCTGGTGGTGGGCACCTGTGCCGAGGGCTATCCCAAAAACTACACTGGCGATTTGCTGGTGTCGTTTACGCCGCTGCGGCACCAGTGCCAGTACTTTTGGGAGGCGTTTCCGGCCCAGGATGGGCGCACCACCTATATGTTTAGCTATATGGATGCCGACCCCAGGCGGCTGAGCCTGACGGAATTTTTTGAGGAATACTGGACGCTGCTGCCGGAGTATCAGCAGGTGAACCGGTCGGATCTGCGGGTGCAGCGGGCGCTGTTTGGTTTCTTCCCTTGCTACAAGCAGAGCCCGCTGCGCTACCCCTGGGGGCGCATCCTGGCGGTGGGCGACAGCAGCGGCAGCCAGTCGCCGCTCAGCTTTGGCGGCTTTGGGGCGATGATTCGCCACCTGGAGCGGTTGGTAACGGGCATTGATGGAGCGCTGGGGTGCGATCGCCTCGGTGCTGCTGCCCTAGGTGCCCTGCAGCCCTACCAGCCCAACTTGTCGGTCACCTGGCTGTTTCAAAAATCGATGAGCGTGGGGATGGATCAAAACCTGTCTGAGCAGCACATCAATACCCTGCTGGCCTCCATTTTTGCGGCCATGGATGAGCTGGGCGACCCCACTCTCAAGCCCTTTTTGCAGGATGTAGTGCAGTTTTCGGCCCTAGCCAAAACCCTGGCGGTGACATCGGTTAAGTATCCGGGATTGGTGGCCAAGATTATTCCCCAGGTGGGCATGGGGGCGTTGGTGAACTGGCTGGGGCACTACGGCCGCCTGGCCGGGTACAGCGCCCTGGAACCTCTAGCCCACGCCCTGGGTCCAGTGTTTGAGTCACTGCCCCCGGTTCAGCGATACTATAGCCTTCGTTGGCGAGACAGCCTGTTTTACGGCAGCGGTAAGGACTACGACGCCTAAATGACCAATTCTGCACTACCCCGAGAGCGCCTGTATCAAGAGCTGCAACAGCCTACCGAGCAGGTGAGTTTGGCCAGGGCCGCACTCTACATTGCTCAAGAAGAGTATCCCTACCTGGTGGCTGACGACTACCTGGCCATGCTCGATCGCATGGCCGACACCCTGCGCCAGCGCCTGCCCCAAGCGCCCTATCCGCTCAAAATTATTCGCGCCATCAACGACTACCTGTTTAACGACCTCAACTTTCGCGGCAACAGCGTAGACTACTACGACCCCCGCAACAGCTTTCTTAACGAGGTGCTGGAGCGCCGGGTGGGCATTCCCATTACCCTGTCGCTGGTGTATCTGGAGCTGGCCCGCCGGATTGGCTTTCCGATGGTGGGGGTGAGTATGCCGGGGCATTTTTTGATTCGCCCCACGGTCGATGAAATGGATATTTTTGTCGACCCCTTTCACCGGGGCGAGATTTTGTTTGAGCAGGACTGCCGCGATCGCCTCAAGCAGATGTTTGGCGACGCCACCCAGATCGAACCGCAGCACCTGGCCCCGATTACCCCGGCCACTTTCTTGGTGCGAATGCTGACCAACCTGAAAATGATTTACCTGCAAAATAGAGATGTACCCAAGGCGCTCGATGCGATCAACCGCATTCTGCTGATTTACCCTGAGGCGGTGAACGAATGGCGCGATCGCGGCCTGATTCATTACCAGCAGGGGCAGCTTGGCGAGGCCCAGCGCGACCTGGAGCGCTACCTGTTTGAGCACCCCGATGCCCCAGATGCCTTTGAAATTCGCCGGGTAATCGAGCAAATCGAGAGCGTGCAGGATGAACCATGACCAACACCCTCAAAGCCCCTGACCCAAAACCTGAGCCCCCCAAAACCGCTGCATCGCCGCTGCTGGCGTTTTATCGCTCGTCGATGGGCAAAAAGCTGATCACCGGGTTTACCGGGCTGGCGCTGGTGACGTTTGCGCTAGTACACATGGTGGGCAACCTGCTGCTGTTTGTGGGCCGCGATGCCTACAACGCCTACGCCCTGCTGGTGAGCAACTTTGGCGTTGTCTACTATGCGTTTGAGGTGGCGCTGACGGCGATCGTGCTGCTGCACGCCTGGGTGGGCATTGAGATCTTCTGGCGCAAACGGCAGGCGCGGCTGCAGGGCTACAGCACCTACCAGTCGGCGGGGGGCACCAGCTACCAAACCCTCAGCTCGCGCACCATGATTGTCACGGGCTCGGTGCTGGCGGTGTTTTGGGTGACCCACCTGATGACGTTTCGCTTTGGCACCCACTACACCACCGAGCTAGGCGGCGACACCGTGCGCGACCTGGCCCGCCTGGTGATTGAGAAATTTCAGGCGCTGCCCTACGTGGTGGGCTACACGGTTATTTTGGGGCTGCTGGCCTCGCACCTGCGCCACGGCTTCTGGAGCGCGCTGCAGTCGATCGGGCTATTAAATAGAGAGATTCGGCCTCTGGCCTACGGCACGAGTGCGGTGGTGGGCATTGGCATTGCGGCAGGCTTTTTGCTGCTGCCCTGGGCGATCTACCTGGGTTTGGTCAGCTAGGGGCGATCGCACCTGAACCATCGCAAGTAGGCTGGCTAAAGCGTTAGCGGAACCCAGAAATCCCCACACTGCTGTGCCAGTTTAATGAATTGAGGACTGCAAGTCATCAATTGAAGGTGCAATACGCTTTACTGCTGTGCCAATTCGCTTTACTGCTATGCCAATACGCTTTACAGCTGTGCCAGTTTAATGAATTGAGGGCTGCAATTAAAGAACTGGCACAGCGATACGCTTCATTGCTGTGCCAGTTTAATGTATTGAGGGCTGTGTTTAATAAGTTGAAGCCGCTGTAAGCTTCACAGCTGTGCCAATATGCTTTACAGCTGTGCCAGTTTAATGAGTTGGGGACTGTGTTTAATACGTTGAAGACGCTGTAAGCTTTATCGCTGTGCCAGTTTGCAATTAGAAACCGGGTGCCTGCTGCTTGTAGCCCAATACTGGGACAAACAGTAGGCACCCGGTTTCTTGGCAAGAACCTACTCAATCAGCAGAATCTTGGTCAGTATCGCCATCCACGTCTCGACTCCGCTCGACGACCGGGTGTCGATTCCGCTCAGCGGAGCAGGTATAGGCTCTGACCAGTCGTTGGGGTCGGCGTAACCCAGGGCGTGGAGGATTTTGATGGTGCGATCGATCCCCGCTAGGCTGCCAAAGAGCATGTGGCGCACCTTCTCGGGGTTTAGGGACCGGGTCCCTTTGTTAGTGGCTCCAGATCTGGGCGGCAGCGCCAGGGACCCGGTCCCTAGGTTGGTCTCTTGATCGTCGCTGGCTTCTGGCTCTTGATTGTCAAACATCGGTTCTGTTCCTTGTAATGGGTTACGGAAGAAACAGAACGCGAAAACCCTAGCCACCCGCGCTTGCCGTGCAAACTGAGGGGGCTAGGGTACCATGTGCCTAGCCTCGCAATCTGCCTGAGAGACTTGCGGGGTCAGCTGTCTGTTGGTGTTAGCCGCACCTTCAGACAGCGCCAAGGTTTTCGAGTTCTGTGGGTCAACCGCTCGGAGTCGAACGGCTTAACGTAAAACAGTACTGATACAGACGCTCGGTGTCAACCGTAGAGTAGAGGCGAGCCCACTGCCAGTCTTCATAGAAGTACACGGAGAGTTTTTAGGTGACTACCAGCAGTCAGGATATACTTCGTGAACTGTCCATATAACTACCCTTTCTATCTAAGGGAATTATACGGAAACCGTCAGTATAATTACCATCCACAAGGGATTTATACGGAAACTGTCGGCATAATAAGTTGTTATGCTGCAGAGCTTTAATAAATTATCGAGTCAAAAGCTGATGATTTGTCAATATTGTGAGAAAAGGAAAGGCTTAATTCGCTATACATCTAGCAAAAATTCAATTTGGTAGACTGAAGGTATTGATTAGGCTAAGTTGACCTATGGCTCTTGCGATTAACCAGCTAATACAACAAAAGCCGCTCAGCTTTGACGAGTTCCTTGCTCAGTATGGTGGCGACAACCGCTATGAACTGATTGATGGAGAGGTGTTCGACTTGGAACCAACGGGTCAGCATGAAGAGGTAGCCGCCTTCGTCACCGCAAAAATTTGTGTCCAGATTGAGGGAACAGGTTTACCCTGGTTTGTGCTTCAGCGAGGACTATTGCGCCCTTCTAATGCTGGTATGACAGCGTTTCGACCTGATGTTGCAGTTGTTGATCGAGATGAACTGGTTAAAGAACCGTTTTGGTCTGACCAGTCAATTCTAACTCTAGGCAGTTCAATTAAATTTGTGGCAGAAGTTGTGAGTAGCAACTGGCAAAATGATTATGCGCGTAAGGTCGAAGACTACGCAGCTTTAGGTATCCCAGAGTATTGGATTGCTGACTACGCAGGATTGGGGGGTACTCGACACATTGGGAAACCCAAACAGCCTACCCTTTCCATCTGTACGCTGGTGGATGGAGAGTACGAAATTCAGCAACTTAGAGGTAGTGAGATTATCGTCTCTCCAACTTTTCCAGAGTTGAGACTAACGGCTGAACAAGTTTTGAGGGCTAGTAGGTAACGATGCGGCATAACAAATCGTTGCGGCGGCGCATTTAGGTGATCTGCCATAAAGTTCAGGGCTATCTACCGCCGCTGAACTCAATCGTTAGGCAGTTCAATTCGAGCGCAGCCCGTGCTATTTCATCACCGACAGGTCACGAGGCGGCGAAGCCCTTGCAGGCTAACTTAGTTGACTTCGATGATGTTGAAGCAAACTTGAGAATATCCGGTTTGGGCTTGGAGCGGTGCTGTTTGTTGACCTCATACCGCTCGTTGATTTCAATATGTCTGCGACAAAACTCATATTCATCCTGAAAGTCCTGATAAACCTCCTCGTAGGATAAGTGAATATCAAAATGCAACTCTTCGGATTCTAATGCGTTCAGCGTCTCTTCCAGCACTAATGTTCTGGCTTTGATGTGATCGAGCTTGGATTCTCCATACGAATCAAGCAGCTCAAGATGCCACGCCATCGGCGCAAAAGACTTGACGTTAATAGCAAAATCTTTGGTGCCATTACTCCGGATATAGCTGACTACTTGCCCAACCGCTCCGTATGCGTTGAGCCGTTCGAGCTTGGTGTTGGCATGGGCTTCTTTGGGTGAATACAACCAAATATGATCCAGCGTTCTTATTTGCTTCTCACACCCTTTGTAAGGCACCACCTTGACATGTTGCAGTAGAAACGCTGTATCGTTAGTTCTATTAGCCGTTTCCCAGTAGTTCAAGTACCCCTGAAAGCGAACGGTTTGCCCTAGCCAGTCGGCAAGCGGTCTACATGCGATCGGTGACGTCTGCATTTTGATGCTCCCTTGACCGAGTTTCTTATACGGTTGAAGGGCAACTCGGCTATTTTTCCAGATTGCCCAATTTGGGGGGAGCTATAGCTGTAGCCGTCACGATTATGATGCTCATCCGGAATGATTCTGGACAGTCATTCCCGCGCACGCGGGAATCCACACTGGAGTAGCTGCTCTCGAATGGATTCCCGTGGCCACGGGAATGACTGTTCTGCTCCGTCCTAACCCAAGTGGCTGTAGCTATATATTAATAGCGGCGGTAGAACCCTATGGCAGAGTCCAGGGTTTTCCCTTGGCTTCACAGGTGGGATCGAAATATTCTTTAGGGCTGCCCCTCTAGGGACTAGAGTTCAACAGAGTCTGCATCCAAACCCGATCCTCCTCTGAGAACGGTGGTGGTGGCGGCGGCTGGCTGTAGTCGATGCGGAGGTCGTAGCTGGCGCGGTCATAAACGCCTTTGACAATAGCCGAAAAATCTACCAAAACCGAACCATCCGCCGCTTGCAACGGCAGCGGAAAGCAGGGCAAAGCCTCCCGCACGGTCACAGCATAGAGTTCAGCTTGGGGACGAGTCTCCGCTCGACTGACTAAAATCCGGTAGTGAGCCAGATTAACCTGACCCTCCATTGGCAGGGGCGAGTCGCCCCGCAGCAAATCAATTTCCACCAGGTGAGAGGCGCTGCCCAAAATAGTCTGGCGTTTCTCCTGATAGACAGTACGTCCTTTGCCTGGGCGCTTATTTTTAGGCGAAAGCACTTCTACTACGGTGATTACCGCGTTGCTGCCAACTTCGCGAATCTCAAGGTAACGTTCTTTAACTTCCGTCGGTATGGGCAGAGTTACCGGCTGGGGCATCGGCTGAACAGCCAACGTACCTAAGGATTGACTCACAGGTGAAGGCATGGCTTGCCGAGACAAGACCACCGCATCGGGAATGCCTACCAACACCTCGCCCCCATCTAGCGTATCGGTATAGGTGCGAGTCTCAACTTCTACGTAGTAGCGAGGCCGCAGTTGAGGAGCCAGGGCATCCGCCAATGCCACAATCAGACGGCTATGGAACGACGACCAAAACGTCGCCTGCTCCAAGTAAGGATCCATACCAGGAAAAGGAGAAGGCATAGGCATACACCACAGACCTGGCGACAAGACTATTCCCTATTGTGACAAATCAGCTAGAGCCATAACCTAACCCGCTCAGCCCCAATCAGGCTCGCTGCCCACACATTAGCCGCTGTTCCGCCGTCACCTCGCTGTAGAGCCGCTCTAGCGCAGAAATATTGCCGTCTAGGGTGTAGCGCTGCAGCGCTCGCTCGCGAGCCTTGTGGCCCAAAAGCTGGGTGATTTCGGGGTGGTCGCGCAGAATGGGCAGAATCGTTTGCAGCTGCGACGACACCCGCTGCGTGTCGAGCACAATGCCCGCCCCTTCGGCCAGCACCTCGCCATCTGCCCCGGCATCGGTGGCGATACAGGCTGTGCCGCAGGCCATCGCCTCCAGCAGCGACAGCGACAGCCCTTCGACTAAAGACGGCAAAATAAACCCGTCCGCCGCCCGCAGAATGTCGATGCGGCGCTGCTCGTTAGCCAGGTAGCCCAGCCAGATAATGTCGTTTTCATCGCCGTAGAACCGCTTTAGCGACGCTTCTAGGGGGCCGCTGCCGACGATCGCCAGCTTGCAGTTTGGCCCCATGTCGGCCTGCCGCCAGCCCCGCAGCAGCGCTTCTACATTCTTTTCCAGCGAGATTCGCCCTTGGTAGACAAACAGCTGCCGGGCGTAGAGATCGGCCTTGACCGCCGACGGCCCCGGCGAGTAGCGACGGGTATCGACCCCGTTGGGAATCACCACCAGGGTAGAGGCAGGCACCCCCAGCTTGCTCAGCAGGTCGCGCTGGAGGTCAGAGAAGACAATGACGCGATCGTAGTTGGCTAGACAGGGGGCATAGAGCTGGTAGGTGAGGTGCTGGGTGCCCGAAGTCAGGCTGCGCACCCGGCGATCGAAGGCGGGGTGAAAGGTGGCCACCAGGGGAATATTCAGCTCAGCACAAATCTCGGGCAGCCGAAAGTCTAGGGGCGACAGCGTCAGCGACGCATGGACCAGGTCAGGCTGTAGCCGTTCCAGGGCCTCTGCTAGCAGCTTGCCCGACTTGAGCGAAGGAATCGTGAGAATCTGGGACTTGAATAGGAAAGGGAGCGGCACCTCTTCTGAGCGGGGTAAGTGATCGGCAGCGTGCCCCTCCTGGGGTTGAGCAAAGTGCAGAAAGGTAACTCGGTAGCCTCGCTCAAGCAGGGCGTTAGTAACCTCTCGACCATAGGTAACGTTGCCACAGAAGGGTGATTTTTTGCCTAGCCACGCGATGTGCATGCCGTGTAGCGATATCCATTAAACAACCGAAACAAGCGCCAGCGGAACACTGACGCAGTTCGCGCAGCGTTCTGGAACCGACTCAGGATGAGCATCCGTTACCGGATCACCTCAATGGGCCGTTTTCTAGCTATCGCCCAGGCCAGAGCGCCAATTTGCTAGCCGTTCTAAGGTAAAAAAACGGTGCCTAGCGTGGAACCTAGACCTTTCTCATAGCCGTATCGGCAATATACCAGGTTACAACTCCCCCTAAGCCCACTAAAGCGCCCATACCGATAAAAACATTCGCCAAACCGAGGCGTGCTTCTACGGCGCTAGCCAGGGCCAAAGGCAGACTCAGGGCAATGTTGACCAAATTATTTTGCAGGCCAAATACTTTGCCCCGCATCGCTTCTGGCGTTTTTTCTTGAATCAGAGTCTGCATGGGGATACCCACAAAGGCACCACACAGGCCGAGGGCGGCAATGATGGCCATTGAGGCCCACAGCTGCTGAGTTGTCCAGGCCAGGGCAATTAAGCACACCGCAATGCCGATCGCACCCCACAGACTCAAAAAGCGCCTGGGAAAGCGAGGGCCAAATTTGCCCACCAGCACCGCCCCCAAGCCCAACCCCAGACCACCAGCGGCCAGCAAAAAGCCAAACTGCGAGGCCTTAATCGTGGGAATCATTTCTGCCAGTCGCACCGCCAGCACCGCCAGCGCCGCAAACACCGACGACAGCAGCACCAGCTGAATAATCGCTACCCGGACCTGCACCTGCTGCCCGAGGTAGCGCAGGCCGTCTTTAATATCGGCCCAGAAATGAGACAAATCTTCATGGGCAGCAGACAGGGTTTCTTTTCCAGGGGCCATCGTCATCAGACAAAAGCCCGCTACCAGGTAGCTGAGACCCACTAGGATAGCCGGGCCGTTGTTGGCCACGCCCAGGGCCAGCATGAGCCGGTCGGCCAGGGCCAGCAGTGGTTCGCCCACCGCAAAGCCGACAATCACCGAGGCCATCATGGTGGTGGTGTAAAGGGAGTTGGCTGAGAGCAGGTCGCCCTCAGCCACAATCAAAGGAATAATCGACTGCTCCGCTGGAGCAAAGAACTGAGTCAGGGTCGAAATTAGAAACGTGACCAGCAGCAGCAGCCAAAACGCCACCGGTAGCCCCAGCACGGTACCCCAGCCTAAGGTCAGCCAGATGCCCAGGGGCAGCGCCATCACCAGGCTACCCCGCAGCAGATTTGACCAGATCAGCACCGGACGCTTGGGCCAGCGATCGACAAAGACCCCCGCCAGCGCCCCAAACAGCACCGCTGGTACGGTAAAGGCGATCATCACCGCCGCCACCCAGCCGCTGATGGTCTGGCCAGGGGTTTCGAACCGAGCTGCGATGATTGCGATCATCAGCACCAGGTAGACTTTGTCGGCCAGCTGAGAAAAGAGCTGTCCCGTCCACAGGATCAAAAAATTTCGGTTTTGAAATATGGCCCTAAACCCGTTCTTTGGGCTGGGGGGCAGGGCTTCAGCGCCCGGTGTCGCTCCCCGCTGACCTTTGGCAGAGTCTATGTCCGGGGCAGTCTGGTCAAACTCAGTCTGAGGCAAGTAGTTTGCCTCGGCATTATCGGTATCAGTATCAAACTCGCGGAGCATAGGTTAACCAACGAACCAGGGCACTGGGCAGCTCACTACCCAGCAGTTTAAACGGTAGCAAAACAGACATCAACCAGAGCGGCCGACCGGATAGGGCGTTCAAAGTAGTCTTGAGTATATTCTCTCAGAAGCTGTTCGACTCGTGACCACAGCTGCTGGCTTTTTGCGGACCCAGCCGACGCCAGGCCGGTAGGTAAGGTAGAGACAATTTCAGGCTTACTCAACTGCTGAAGCAGGGCGACATCGGTGGCTGTTAGCAGCGTCGGACGCTTTTGACCAGCACCGTAACGGCCTGACGCCTCTGCCAATTGAGGGGCAGAAGCAAGCTGGACCAGCCCTCCCGCTTCGGCGCTAAACTCAACTCGCCAGCTGGGGTCAAGCAGGTTAGGCACAATGTCGGCCCGGCTAAGGGTGCAGCGGTGCACCTCAGGGGCTACCCCATCGAGGGCGAGCAGGTGGTAAAGCCCGTGGCAAAGGGCTGCCAGCAGGGATCCAGGAGCAGCGGTTTCAAGTCGCTCCAGGTGCTCTACTAACACAGTATACAAATCGCTTTGGGTGCAGTCGCTGAGGGCCATCAATAGGGCCACCTCCGCCAGGTACTGGCTGGCGGTCAGCCGCCCCAGGTGCTGGCTCAGCCCCGGAAAGGTGCGCTGGGTTTCGGCCTGAATAAGCTTATCGAGCCGCTTGCCTTTGACAATCAGACATTCGTTGATGACAAACAGACCGCTACGCCCCCCCAGCCGCGACTGATGCTTGCGCGCCCCCGGTGCCACCGCCCGCACCAAGCCCAGATCGGGGGTGAGAATGGTAAGCAGGCGATCGCTCTCGCCCAGAGGCATAGCCTTGAGATTGATGCCGGTGGTTTTGTAGGTTTGACTCATGGAGGCAGCGACAGGGCTGGAGCTTTTACATTGTATAGAAAATTGAGCCGACTGGGCTTTCTAAAAGGCCAGGGCGATCGCCGCTCTTTAGCCCAATAAATTTCTTCAAAATAGAGCTTACATTGCGCGGTAAAGACACTTTTCATAAATTCACCCCAAGCCATAATTTGAGTTTAGGAAAGCGATAAAATCAATCTCACCCTCTATCATTTATCACTCCATGGACTCGACTCGATACCAGCGCGGACAGGAGGCTCTTGCCCGAATTCACGGCCATATTGGCGAAGGCGTTATGACCGCGCTGGGAGATATTGCCCCTGACTTCGCCCGCCTGATTATCGAATTTCCCTATGGCGATATCTACTCGCGGCAAGGGCTGTCACCTAAAGAGCGACAAATCGCCACGATCGCATCCCTGGTCACCCTCGGCAACGCCCCTACCGAACTCAAGGCGCATATTCAGGGCAGCCTCAATGTAGGCTGCACCAGAGAAGAAATCGTTGAAGTGATCATGCAAATGGCGGTCTATGCTGGTTTTCCTGCGGCGGTCAATGCATTAATGGTTGCCAAAGACGTTTTTGAAGAACTCGATAAAACCCCTGAAACCTAGACACAAAATAAAACCTCCTTTTAAGAGGATGCCACTGGTTGGGCACTGCAAATAAATTCAAAGGCTCTCAATTTCGATTTGCTCAATCTAACCTGCCCCTCCTTCTAATGGTGAGAAAAAGCATTTCCAAACGTATTACGAAATCAAAATTTCTCAACTCTCCAACAACGAAACGAAAACAATGAAACAGGTCTTGATTGTGACTGGCGGTAGCCGGGGCATTGGAGCCGCGACGGCTCAACTGGCGGCAAAGCGAGGGTATGCGGTATGCGTCAACTATCGGCACAACCAGGCGGCGGCCAGCGCTGTCGTCGAGGCTATTGCCCAGGCGGGGGGACGGGCGATTGCGGTGGCCGCCGATGTCGCTGTTGAGAGCGACGTGGTGCGCCTGTTTGAAACGGTAGATGAGCAGCTGGGCCGGGTGACGGCGCTGGTGAATAATGCCGGTATTCTGGAGCAGCAGCGGCGAGTCGAAGATATCGATGCCGCTCGGATCAGCCGCGTTTTTGCCGCCAACGTGACCGGCAGCTTTTTGTGCGCCCGCGAGGCAATTCGGCGCATGTCGACTCAGCGGGGCGGAGATGGGGGCGCGATCGTTAATGTTTCGTCGGTAGCGGCGCGGCTGGGTTCCCCCGGCGAGTATGTCGACTATGCCGCGGCCAAGGGCGCGATCGATACCCTGACTATTGGGCTGGCCAAAGAAGTAGCTGCTGAGGGCATTCGCGTCAACGCCGTGCGGCCAGGGTTTATCTACACCGATATTCACGCCAGCGGCGGCGAACCCAACCGGGTAGAGCGAGTCAAGGCTTCGGTGCCGCTAGGGCGGGGCGGCCAGGCGATCGAGGTGGCCCAGGCGATTTTATGGCTGCTGTCTGCCGAGGCTGCTTACACAACGGGTTCGTTTATCGATGTGGCGGGGGGAAAGTAGGCTCGGGTCGAGCGGGGGGGCAATCGCGCTCTAGGTATAGCCGTAGCTATCATCGTTAGGACATTCTTTGCAACGTAGTAGCTGTCCGTCATTCCCGTAGCAACGGGAATCCATTTGAGAGTAATTCCTCCGGGGTAGATTCCCGCATGCGCGGGAATGACGGCGTTAGACTTCTGTCCTAACCCATGTGGCTATAGCTGTACCTAGCGATCGCACCGACCAGACCCAAAAACTCTCCCATCCCCCTGCGCAAACAAGAGATGGATGGGGTAAGTTTATGCCTGTGGTTTGGCCAGAAAGTGCTATGGGTTATCGTCGGTTTTTAACGGGGCTTGGCCTGGGTTTGGTGCTCAGCATCTGCATTGCCTGCTCCCAGCGGGTGCTGCTATCTGAACCAGCGGGGTCAACTCCGCCCAGTGCCGCAGCGGAGGAGATTTCCCCCGAGCAAGCCCGCGAAGGTGCGCCTCTAGCCGCAGAGGCATCGGCTCCTGCCGCCCCAGAATTATCTGCCGTCGCCCAGGAGTGGATCGCCAATGCCCCAGGCGGCATGGTCAACCCACCTCGCAAAGACGTGCGGCTGGTGGCGATTAGCGATCTCAACAGCGCCTACGGCTCGACGGATTATGACCCCGAAGTTGATAAAGCGATCGCCCTACTGCCCTACTGGCAGCCCGATCTAGTGGTGTGCAGCGGTGATATGGTAGCCGGGCAAAACCCGGCCCTCACGCCCGAGCAAATTACCGCCATGTGGCAGGCCTTTGACGACCATGTCGCCGCCCCCCTGCGCCAGCAAAACGTTCCCTTTGGCTTCACCATCGGCAACCACGACGCCTCTAGCGCTCGGGGCGTGCACGATCAGTTTTTGTTTCAGCAGGAGCGCGACCTGGCCTTGGCCTACTGGCAAGACCCGGCCCACAGCTCTGGGGTCACGTTCATCGATCGCACCGACTTTCCCTTTTTCTACACCTTTGAGCAGCAGGGCATCCTCTTTATGGCCTGGGATGGCTCATCGAGCCAGATCCCGGCAGACAAGCTGGCCTGGGTCGAGCAGTCACTAGCTAGCGACGTGGCTCAGCAGGCTAAAGCCCGTATTTTGCTCAGCCACCTGCCCCTCTACGGCGTAGCGGTGGGGCGCGACGAACCGGGCGAAGTGATGGCGAATGCCGACCAGCTGCGCACCATGCTGGAGCGCTACAACGTCCACACCTACATCAGCGGCCACCACCACGCCTACTACCCCGGCCACCGGGGGCAGCTACAGCTGTTGCACACGGGCATTTTGGGTTCTGGCCCCCGCCCGCTCATCGACAGCCGCCTGCCTCCTTGGAAAGTGATCACGGTCATCGACGTTGACTTTAGCGATCCCAACCTGACCACCTACACCACCTACGACATGCAAACCCTGCGCACAATTGAGTACGAGGAATTACCTCGATTCTTAGCCGGTCACAACGGCGTTGTGCTGCGCCGAGACATTAGCTACGACGAATTGGCCCCCGACGAAAAATCCTTCTGCGAACAGCGTCTAGGGAAAGCCCTCTGTACCGGAAATTTGCCCTTCCCCAGGCCCAGAACCTATACCGCTTAACGGCTGAAGTCTACAGGCTGGGGCTACAGTTTACGACCAATCCGTGGCATGGCCAGCCAGGCAGCGGTCAGCGAGCCAATTTTTGTGCTAGTGTGTGACTTATAGATGGGCAGTTATGCCCAAGCTTTGCTGTCTGTATATCCGTATGCCGACAGTTTTTTATTGACTGTGCTGCTGTGCAGCCTTAACGACTTTGCCTGGAACAATGGGAGGTGGCTCAAGCGTTCCAGGGCAACCCAGCCCAATTTTCGCGGGTCCAGCGGCCTGCCAGTAGAATTGGTTCACTAGTTCATACCCAAGGAGTAAAGAAGCAATTTCGTATGACTCAAGTCGTTGTAGGTGAAAACGAGGGCATTGAATCGGCCCTGCGCCGCTTTAAGCGGCAGGTTTCTAAGGCAGGAATTTTTTCAGAAGTAAAGCGTCGTCGCCACTTCGAGACGCCTCAGGAAAAGCGCAAGCGCAAAGCCGTCGCCCGACGCAAGAAGCGCTACCGTTAAGCTGCTTCGAATAGGCTAAATGGGGGCTCTAGGCGCTACCGCTGCAGCGGTTACCGATCTTGTCTTGATCTTGTTCAGGGAAGATTCTGCCTAGAACTCCAAAGCAAAACCACAAGCAGGGGATGCCGTTATCGGTGTCCCTTTTTATTTGAGGTTATACGAAATTCTGACTGGCTATACCTGATTGGCCGAGGGCAAACCACCGTTTGCCCCTACAGTTGGTCTGCTGGATATCAGGGGCGTAGAATTCGGATTCAGTATTACTCCTCAAGGTTGGCGTTGACCAGAGTGAGCAGCGGGCCAATTTGCTCCTGACCGCTGACGGCCAGATCGCTATGGCACAGCACCACCCGCTCGGTGACCCGACCGAGCAAATCGCGCAGGATTCGCTCCGGGCGATCGCGGTGTAGCTCCTCCAGGTCGTCGGTGCGCCAGGGTCGTCCCGCGTAGGTGCTCAAAAATATGGGATAGCCAAACAGCAAGTCCTCGGTGCCGCCTAGCCAGCGGGGAGATCCGGCGTCAATCCAAAAGTGCCAGCGGTGGCGCAGGCGCTGCAGCCGGTACTGGTACACGGTGGCGATCGTAATTACCCGCTGGCTGGGGTCAGCCGACTCCACCGGGTAGGGGTCGGCAGTGACGGTACCCTGGCGCAGCAGCAAAATAAACCGCTCGATCGCGGGTTTGAGCAGGTGGGCCGGGGTTGTTCCAAGCGTCGGCGGAATCTGGTGCAGCCGATCTTCGATCGCCCAGTACTGCTGGGCGGTTTCCATCAGCTCTCGTAGGGCGGACAACTGGTCGGGGGGCAGGTGACTGCCGCCCCAGTAAAAAGTTTGAATGGCTCGGTCCAGCACGCTGACCACCCCCAGGGTCAGACGGCGCTGGCGCTGCTGGCGCTGCTGCTCAATCCACTGGCGCAGGCGATTGTAGGCCTCGGTGGCTTTGTAGCCGAGCCGATCCCAGCGATCGAAGCGCTCTACGGGCAGCAGCTCGGGCTGCTCCAGGCTGGGCTCAAAGCAGTGGTCGACCAGCAGCTCGGCCCGCACCGGGTCAATCTGAACCGACTCAAACCAGGGACCAACCTCCGGTGCCTGGGGAATTTGGCTGAGCACCAGCAGCATTTCAGCCACGGTTTCAGCGTCGGCTAGCCGCCCTAGCCCAGGGTAGACAAAGCTTAGCAGCGTGAGTAAGGCCCGCACCAGCGGCGAGTGAATCACCGGGCGCTGGTCGTTGAGCGAGGCCACGGGCAGCCCGCGATTGGTCAAAATTTCGGCCAGGGTGTAGCGGGCGATCGCATCCAGCCCTGGCCCAATGATCGCCACCTCGTGGGGGGCCGCCTGCCCCGTCCTGACCACCTCGACTACCCGCTCCGCCGTCTGCCGCAGCAGCTCGCCCCGCGACACCGTTTGCAGGGTTTGAAAACAGGCCAGGGGTGCCGGCAGCGTCATCGGGTCCATCACCCACTGCACCACCTGGTCGCCCCAGCGATAGCCCAGGGAGTCGGCGGCGGGGTCGGGCCGCTCGATCACCTGGCACTGTGGTTTGAGCTGCTGCTCCAGGCTGTCGGGGTTGGCTCCCATGCCCAGGCGGCCCTTGCCGTAACGATTCCAGGTCAGCGCCACGGGCCGAGCCCGATCGATAAATACCTGGAGCCACTGGGCGGTGATGCCGGGGTACTCATCCAGGTCATCGACAAAAACACCGCCGTAGCGGGCTAGCAGCTTCTCCTGGTAGAGGGGGTGGGGCAGTAAATGCCGCCAGTACAGCTCCGTCATGACGCCGTAGGTGAGCAGGCTGCGCGCCAGGCACCAGTCGCGCCAGCCCACTACCGCTTCACCAATGGCCCGCCACACGGTTTCTGGGGCGTACCCCGACGGAATGCCCTCAGGCAGCAGCACCGGCAAATCTTCGGCGGGGATGCCCGCCGCCGCCCCCATCTGCAAAAAGTCGAGCGTTCGCCGCACCGTTTGGGCATCGCGCCAGCCCTCGACGGTCATAGTGCCGTCGAGCAATTTCTCCTGCCACAGCCCGGTGGTCAGCTCTTGCTCATTCTCAGGGCGCAACCGCAGCGGAAACTGCGGCAATAGTCCCAGGCTGTTGACCAGCAGCGGCCAAAACAGCGTCACTTCGTCCTGAATAAATCCGTTGGGGGTGGTTGTGACCACGGCCACCTCAGGGGCTACATCGGCCAGCCGCGCCGCTAGCCGCAGGCGGTTGTCGCCATTGGCCGCAAACATTAAAAAGCTCTGCCCCAGTTCCAGAGGCGGCCCCAGGTCGCTGTGCGTTACAGAGGCCGCAGCAAGCTGATCGAGCAGCCAGGCGGTCTTGCCGCTGCCCGTTGCCCCCTCAAGCCACTGGGGCTCGTCTGCCATACCATCCCCTAAAGAGCCTACTCTGCTTACTTTACCCTGGGTCGACCAGGCTCAGCCTGTGCTGTAGGGTAACGTGACCTCAATCAGCCTAAACCGACTCAGGTCACCCACTCTAACCACCATTACAGCCCACAAACCAGAACCTACTCCAGGCTTATAACGCCGTAAGGTGGGGGATAGCGTGAGACTTAAACAATCATGAATTGAGGGTACACAGAACTTCAGCAGGTGTGTACCTGACTCAATTGAGAACCGCTGTACTCTATGTCTTTTACTAGATGCATTGGCTCAGCGCCCTGAGATACTGTGATGGCGCTTGCCTAACTCTGGCTTCTATTCGGCGTCTATAGCGATGGATTTCAGCACAATTCTGAATCAAAAGCGCGACACCATTATTGAGTTGTGGATCAATGCCGTTTTTGACGATCAGCAAATTGAGGCCACCAATGAGTTAACGTTCAACGCGGTGCGCGACAGTTTGCCCAGGGTGCTAGAATCGCTGGCCGACATGCTGGCCCACAGCGATCGCGAAAATTACGACATTATTGACGAAGCCAGTCTAGAACATGGCTTAATTCGGGCCGAACAGGGGTTTGAACCGGCCGAAATTGCGCGAGAATATCGATTGCTGCGATCGGTTATTTTTGCGGAATTAGAAGCCGATTTGGTGCAGGCCTCTCCGGCAGATGTGCTGTGGGCCATTCGGCTGATTGATACGGTGGTGGATGAGGCGATCGCCCGCTGCTTTGATAGCTACACCCAAAGCCGCATGGAAGAGTTAAACAAACTCAGAACCCAAATGCAGCTCACCAATCAAGAACTAACTCGCCTGGTGCGTGCCAGCCACGACAACATGTCAAAACTGACCCACGAACTCAAGACACCGCTGACATCAATTATTGGCTATGCCGATTTATTTTTGCGTCAGCAGCAGCAGGCCGACCTCAGCGATTCTTACGCCCATTTAGAAAGTATTGAGCGAGTTTTGCGCAGCGGGCGACTGTTGCTGCGGCTCATTAACGACACTTTGCAGCTACAGCAGGGCGATGGCCAAATTAAACTGAAGTCGGTTAATATTAGCCCCCAAGATTTGATTCAGTCGGTGGTAGAAATTGTCGAACCCCTGGTGCGTGATAAAGGTTTGGAGTTAAAGGTAGACTGTGATCGCGCCCCTCAAACCGTGCAAACCGACCCCCTGCGCCTGCAGCAAATTGTCACTAACCTGTTGAGCAACGCCATTCGTTACACCAAGAACGGATTTGTTGCGATCGCCGCCGAAACCCTTGATCACAACCGCTGGTCGGTTGCGGTTAGCGACAGCGGCATTGGCATCGCCCAGGCCGAGCAAAAATACATTTTTGAACCCTACTACCGCATTCACCACGGCCCTACAGCCGCAACCGATCAAGGGACGGGGCTTGGCTTAGCGATTGTGTCGCAGCTGGTAGAGCTGATGCAGGGCGAAATTTTTGTCTCGTCCCTGGTCGAGCAGGGTTCAACGTTTACCGTGGTTCTGCCCGTCGAGCAGCACAAGCCTGAGTTAGCTCAGGCAGAATAACGACTGGCAGCCGCAGCCTGCTCAATGGACCTATAACGCTAAGCAACTACAGGCGATCGCGATTGCAGGTAGACCGGCATGCGATCGACGGGGTAGATCAGCAAATTCTGCTTCAAATTCTCCAGCGACGATCGCCCATTGACCAGCTCCCAGCTAAAGTGGCGCAGCAGTTGGGCTAGCATCAGGGTCGATTCCAGCATGGCTAGGTGCTCACCCAGGCAGCGGTGAGGGCCAGAGCCAAAGTCGATCATCGGCGGGGCAGGGACATGACGGTCGTCGCTCAGCCAGCGATCGGGCCAGAACTTCTCGGGGTGGGGGTAGGCATCAGGGTCGCGTCCGGCTCCCAGCATCGACCAAAACAGGCGCGTTCCGGCGGGTATCTCCAGGCCATCGACCACTATATCTCGGGTCGCCTGTAGCGATGTGGTGCCCGACGCCACGGAGTAGAGCCGCAGGGTTTCTTTGATCACCCCCGATAGGTAGCCCAGTTCCTTCAGGCTGGTCAGGGTGATGGTGTCGTGGCGTTCAAAAACGCGATCGACTGTGGCCTGGGCTTTTTCAAACGCATCAGGATTAAGGGCCAGTTCGCCCACCGCAAAGGAGAGGGTATGAGCCGTGGTGTCAGTGCCCGCAATCAGCATTTCGATAATTTCGGGCAGCAGGGTAGCGCGAGTGTAGCGGGGTTCTTTGGCGGCAATTTTGACCAGCATCGACTGCTGAAATAGGGGGCTAGCTTTGGCCAAAGCGGCAGGCTCGCCATCCCGCAGCTGAAGGGCCAGGTCGATGCGCGATGCCAGAAAGGTTTCAAAATGGCGACGGGCGGCCCAGTAGTCTTTGGCAGCTTGGGTAGGTAAGTATTTTTGCCAGGCCTTTTCGCCGACGGCTACCCGCAAAAACCGATAGGTCAACACTGCCATGGCGTTGTAGGTCGGCTCAATCGCCAGAGGTGGACCTTCGGGGCTGGGCTCATCGGGGTCGATGGGAATGCCCAAGACCAGGGCCGCAATCACCCGCATGGTGAGTTCTACAAACAGCGGGTCAAGCGGTACGGGTTCGTTGGGTGGGGCGGCGTGCAAATCTGCTATCACCTGGCTACAGGCCTGGTCTACCAGACCCAGGTAGTGGTTGATGCCGCTAGAGCTAAATTCTGGATTCCAGGCCTTGCGCCGCCACTGCCACTCGGCCCCCTCCTGGCCAATCATGATCGGCCCCATTAGCTCGTTCCAGGCGCGTTGCGACTGGCCAGTGCGTACCAGGCTGCCGTCGCGGGTGCCCTGCACAATGGTGTTGTCAATCAGTTTGGCCTGGCTGAGCATCACTACCGGGTAGCCTACCCAGTACACGCACTTGGGCCCAAATTCCTGAGACCAGTCAAACAAGATCTGAAACAGCTGTCGATTTTTGATCGCCGCCAGCAGGGGCGGAATGTGTCCCAGCAGCCAGTGCTTTGGAGGAGAGGGGAGCGATCGCAGCGACTTGTACCGCTGCATCTTTAGCCAGCGCCGCCAGCCCCAAACCCCGACAACGCCCATACCAATTACCAGCAGCCCCAGGCCAGCAGAGAACGGCATGCCTAACAACTGACCCATAGGATGTACCTGCTAGAAGGATGCGCCGATTATACAGGTAGGGTTTGAGCGCCTAGGGCCGATCGGTCAGCTCACCTAGTTAGGATATTGTCTCTATTCCCTACGTTTCCTTATATTCCCCCCTGCATTTCATGCTTAGCCTCGCCATCGGGCTGTTGTTCGCGCGTACCCACTGGCTTCACCTGGGTTACCGCTTTTGGCTCATTGACGGGCAGCTCATTGTTGCGGCGGGCGGCACGATCGCTCAGGTAGGTCAACCAGGAGGGTGCCCAGTCCGAGTGGCTATCTTGACCAAAGGCTCTTTCTTCGCCGCCTTCAATCGGCCCCGGCAGCAGCCAATTCCCCCAGCCCAGCAGGTTAATCATCAACCCTGGGAACAAACCGTAGAACCGAGCCATAAGCAAAATGGGCAGCGGCACTACCACTTCGGCAGCTCCCCGACGCAGCCCGGCGATCGCTTCGCGAGCCACCTTTTCTGGACTGGCGGACAGCAGCGGCAGCGACTCGCTAATGCTGAACCAGGTATATTCCTTGCGGCGCTGGCCCTTGAACAGGGCGTGGTCGTTAACGCCAGTATAGATTAAGCCGGGGCAGACGGTGGTGACGGTAATGCCCGCCCTGGCTAGCTCGATGCGCAAACCCGCTGACAACCCGGTCAGGGCAAACTTGCTGGCGCAGTAGGCCACCATATGCGGCGACACTACCTTACCGCCGACGGAGGAAATATTGACGATGCGGCCCGCCCGACGTTCGCGCATCTGAGGCAAAACCGCATAGGTGGCGTAAAGCGGTGCCCAGAAATGCAGCTGCATCAGGTCGTTGTAGTCCTGTAGAGCCATATTTTCTACAGGACCCACAATATCGGTGCCAGCATTGTTAATCAGAATGTCGATCGCCCCCAAGCGCTCCCTGACCTGCTGCACCATCTGCTCAACCTGGGCCTGGTTGGTCACATCACAGGTCAGCGCCAAAACTTCTCCGCCCCGCTGCACCAGGTCGCTCTGCGCCCGCTCCAGTTCGGCCTCATCCCGGGCGCAGATGGCCAACCGGGCACCGGCCTCCGCCAGCTGACGGGCCATCACCAGCCCCAGGCCGCGCGAGCCTCCGGTGATCAAAACGACTTTGCCCCGCAGGTCATACCCCCGTTCGCGCCAGAGGCGAGCGAGCAGAATGAGGCCGAACAGCAGCGCGATCGCCGTTACTATCAACCAAAACAGACTTGAAGCGTTGAAAGTCATGCTCTGTCCCCTACGGTGTAACTCTCACTTTAGGGGGGACTAATAGGTGCAATGCTCCGTCGCAGGGCGAAACTGACCCAGTCAATAGGCCAATTTTGAGCGCCAATAGAATGCCGCTTGAGCCAGGGTGATCCTTACAAACCCGAGTTATTCCTCACCCATTCCAGCATGATCGGCAGTTTGCGAGCGACAATTACGCCAGCGGCAAAGCCCATGCCGTGGCCCACCCACGACTTGCCCCGCTGCAGCGGCAATAGACCCCACAGGGCGCTGCCGTAGAGCAGGCCAACCACCACGGCGGCGGCGATCGCGGCCGGGCTGCGTTCAAAATAGCCCCGCAGCAAAATATAGCCTAGATAGCCAAACACCACCCCGCTGGCGCCCAGATGGCGGGTACCGGGGCGACCCAGTAGCCAGATGCCCACGCCGCTAAACAGCCAGCAAAATACCGTCACCAGACCCAGCACCTCCAGGCCCTGGAGCAAAATTATGGTGCCCAGGATCGCCAGGGGGCCAGAGTTGGCAGCCAGGTGGCCAAAGCCGCCGTGGAGCAGGGGGGCGATCGCAATGCCCGGTATTCCTTCCAGGCGGCGGGGCTGAATGCTGAGCCGGTTGAGCAATCGCCGCCCGGTGACAAAATCGACGATGGCTAACGCCCACATCAGCACCAGCAGGTAGGCCAGCAGCAGCACGCCCTCGCGAAAACCCTCGGGCAGCGTTGTGGAATCAAAGGAAAACAAGGATGGCCACCAAACCATTACGTTCCTCAGGCTAGCACCTGGGCTAGCACCGAGTTGAGGTATTGGGCCAGCTGGGTGCCATCGACGCCCAGAACCGTGCGATCGCGAGCGGCAGCGCAAGCCGCCTGACCGTGCCACCAGGCCCCCACCAGAGCCGCATCCCGCGCCAGCTCAAGCGGATCGCCCGCCGTATCGGACTCGGTTTGGGCCAGCAAACCGCCAACTAAGCCCGTCAGCAAATCGCCGCTGCCGCCTCGGGCCAGGGCCGGGGTGCTCTCGGGCACGTACCACAGCTCGCCGCTGGGATGAGCGATCGCGGTACAGGCTCCCTTGAGCAGCACCACGGCATCGCTCTGGTGCGCCGCTGTCAGGGCGGCCGACCCCACATCGTCACTGCTGGCAAGGATCTCAGGGAACAGACGCTTAAACTCACCCTGGTGCGGCGTGAGCACGGTCGGGGCAGCCCGGTTCGATAGGGTATCTAGGCTGCCTAGCTCCGAGAGCAGGTTGAGGCCATCGGCATCGAGCAGCAGGGGGGCACCACTGTCGAGTACCGCTTGAACGGCGGGCATCGCCTGGCGGCTGAGGCCAGGCCCACAGGCGATCGCGTCGTAGCGGCTCAAATCCATATCGCCGGGCAGACGGGCGATCGCGCCGCTGTCGGTCTCTGGGCACCCCACCACCAGCGCCTCAGGAATCTGGGCCACCACCATCAGCCGCAGCGACTCGGGTACCGCCAGGGTCAGCATGCCAACCCCGCTGGCCCTGGCCCCCAAAGCCGTCAGCAGGGCCGCTCCAGCATAGGGGCGCGACCCGGCCACCAGCAAAAGATGCCCGACCCGATACTTGTGGGTGGCGGGCGGCCGGGGCAGAGGCAGTTTGGCGCGTACAGTGGTCAGCGTAGCCCGCCGCACCGGGGGCAGGGCCTTTAGCTCGGCTGCCACAGTCGCACTGGGAATATCAAAATCAATCAGGTGGGACTGCCCCAAATACGCCAGTGCCCCATCCTGGCAAAACGCCCGCTTCCACAGGCCCAGACAGAGGGTGTGGGTTGCCTTTACCGCCGTGCCCAGCACCGCCCCGGTATCGGTGTGCAGACCCGAGGGCAGGTCGATGCTCACGATTGGGCAGTCCAGCCCGTTGATAGCGGCTACAACCTCGGCGATCGCCCCCTCGATCGGGCGCTCCAGGCCAAAGCCAAACAGCCCGTCAATGAGCAGGTCGCAGGGCGCGATCGCCGCCCCAGATTCTGCGACTGGAATGCCCAGGTAGTCTAGATAGCGCAGATGGTCGGCGGTCAGCGGTTTGAGGCGGCTGATCGGGCTGTACACCTGCACCCCATAGCCCTGGGCCGCCAGTTCGCGGGCTACCACCAGGGCATCGCCGCCGTTGTGCCCCGGCCCAGCGATCGCGGCCACGTGAGGGTAGCGCCGCAGTGGAAAGTGCTGAATCACCCAGGTGGCAATGCGGCCTGCCACCTTTTCCATCAGCGCCGCCACGGGCATACCGGCTTCAAACAGCTGCCCCTCAATGGCCCGCATTTGCTCAGCGGTCACCACCCGGTCAAGGGGGCCATCAAAAAGCCCGCCCCATGTGACCTTGACGGTTGCTGTGGCGGGCCGATGTTCAAATTTCATAGATCAGGCCTTCAAACCGAAGGCAGAGTTTCTACCGTTGCCAGCATTCTACCGTTGCCAGCTAGCGCTGAAAGAAGACTCGGCTGTTGCCGATGCCCGCCTCGCGGTAAAAGTCATTCCAGCGGTTGGCCAAACCGCGATCGGTGAAGGGGCCGACCGCCACGTGAGGGCCACGGGGGGCCGTGCGCTGCTGCACGCGATCGGGGGGAGTGCCGAGCTGAATCACCTGGCTGCTCAGGGTGCCCAAATTGCTAGAGTCGGTCGGAATTACCACATAGTAGGGGGCGCTAGACGACTCGGTTACCGGAGGTGCCCCGGCTGGTGGCGGAATCGCGACTCCACCGCTGGGAGCGGGCGGCGCCCCGTAGTTAAGCTCTTGGCCAAACTCCACATTGCCGGGAGCTGGTGGCAGCTGGGCGACGTTGGGCGGCAGTGCTGGCACAGGCACTCCTGACGTAACCGGCGCCTGGGGAAAAGCCGCATCGGGTAGGGGCGGCAGATCGCCATTGGACGCATAGACATTGGCCGGTAGCGCCGCTGTTGAGGAGTAGGAAGGCGCCGCAGCGGCCACCTGGGCCATCTCGGCAGTTACCCCCAGAGCACCCAAATCAGTAATTCGCTGCTGGGCGTTGGTGGTCATGTTGAACCGCCCGGCCTGAATCACCGATCGCCCCTGGAAGGTGGTGCGAAAAGCCGTTGGTTCAACCTGGCGCACCTGATTCAACACCGCCTCGCTGGTGTCGTTGACATAGATCAAATACTGCTGACCGCTGACGGGCAGTGCGGTCCCAGACACGGGCGCGGCGGCGGGCACCGGCATCACCCCCGCGGGCAGCGGCGGCACCGCCTCATATCCCTGGCTTAGCCCGTGGGGGGCAATTCCTAAAACCGCTACCACAGCAGCGACTCCCGCCGGAACGGCTGCGCGAAATAATGCTGCCGGGGTCGTTCTCGCTGTCCGCCGTTGCCCAGTGGCCCAGCGCTGATCTGCTCCCTGCCTAAATCCTAATCGTGCTAACCCTTTTGAACTGTTTTGCTTTGCCATCACGACTCCTGCCCATTGCTGCTATGGTGAACCGGCAGACGGTCAAGCATTAACGCCTTATTTGCCCGTCCTCTTATATGTCTTGAGGATGTTAGCGCAGATTTCAAAAAGCGCATCATTCTGGCTCCAACTTTGTGCTAGACCAGGTTCCGACCCCGCCTCTGTGATCTTCATCACCGACCGCGGGGCAAAACATCACCGGGAGACCGCCTGCGAGTCACCCGTAGTGAATGTGTCATTTCTTACCATAGGGGCAGCTTTGAACAGTAAGTGCTATGGCTACCCCCTGCAGCAAACCCCTTAAGGGCAATCCATTTACCACTCAGCGCGATCCACACACCGGGGAGTGGCAGGTGGTAAAGACCATCCCCAGGAGTCGGCGGTAATTCCTGGGGATGTCATACTGAGGGATCTACGGAGCGACTATCAGAGTGCGCCAGCCCCGTCGCTACCGTCCCTGGAGAGAGATGAAAGACATCTGCAGTAGGCATGCTAGAGCCAGGATGGCTGGGCTATAGTGTGGCTCATTCTTCCTGTCGCCTGGACGCATTAAACAACTGCTATGCGCCAACTGTATCCCCCCATTGAGCCCTACCGAGCTGAATATCTCGCTGTTTCAAATCAGCATCAGCTCTATGTAGAGCATGTGGGCAATCCTGAGGGTAAGCCCGTGGTTTTTTTGCACGGGGGACCGGGGGGCGGCACGAACCCAACCTATCGCCAATTTTTTGACCCTCAGCGCTGGCGCATTGTACTGTTTGACCAGCGAGGCTGCGGCAAAAGCTTTCCCCACGCTAGCTTAGACGACAACACCACCTGGGACTTAGTCAGCGATATCGAAAAAATTCGCGTGCACCTGGGCATCGATCGCTGGACCGTATTTGGCGGCAGCTGGGGCAGCACCCTGGCGCTAGCCTACGCCCAGACCCACCCCGATCGCTGCGAGGGCCTGATTTTGCGCGGCATTTTCACCCTGCGGCAGCGAGAAATTCGCTGGTTTTACCAGGAGGGGGCCAGCTACCTCTACCCCGACGCCTGGGAGCAGTACCTGGCCCCCATTCCCGCCGACGAGAGAAATGATTTGGTGACCGCCTACTACCGCCGCCTCACCAGCGACAACGCCGAAGAACGCCTGGTCGCCGCCCGCGCCTGGGCCGTCTGGGAGGCCAGCACCAGCAAGCTCGTGCCTGACCCCGGCCTGCTGCACCACTTCAGCGAAGACGAGTTTGCGGTAGCCTTTGCCCGCATCGAGTGCCACTACTTCGTCAATCGCGGCTTTTTCGACACCGACGACCACATCCTGCGCCAGGTACACCGCATTCGCCACATCCCCGGCGTGATTGTGCAGGGCCGCTACGACATTGTGTGCCCCGCCACCACCGCCTGGGAACTGCACCGCGCCTGGCCCGAAGCCCAGTTCGTCAT
>PYER01000375.1 GCA_003017855.1 filamentous cyanobacterium CCT1 | reverse complement strand
AGATGTGTATAAGAGACAGTTACCTGGGGGCAGGACCAGGGCCGCTCTGAAGCAGAGGACATGGCCGAACTGGCCGAGGCGCTGGGCGTTCCCCCTAGCGCTATGCTGATCGAGCCGGATTCGCTCAACACGTTTGAGAATGCGGCTTACACGCAGATTTTGCTGGCTAATCTAGGTATCGAGCGCATTCTGTTGGTAACTTCAGCAATGCACATGCCCAGGGCGCTGGCTATTTTTAGAAAGCAGGGGTTTGAGGCCGTTCCGGCACCGACCGATTTTCACGTGGCTCGTGACCCTCAAGATCCATCCCAAAAGACCTGGCCGGGCCGAGTGCTGAGCCTGATACCGCAGACGGATAACCTGCACTACCTCACCCGTGCTTTGAAGGAGTATCTCGGTATCGCCGTCTACTGGCTTAAGGGCTGGCTCTAGGCCTCATTTCCTCCCTTCGATAGGTATCATTTGGCGAGTAGGTTGGTAAGTTTTGCCTGTTTGTTCAGCCGGTATTTTGGCCTTTTTCATGTCCTATGTCGCTCCGCCTTTGCTCCACCAGCAGCTGTTTTCCCTCGACCACGCCGCCTGGGTTGACCTGCTAGCCACCACCGAAAATCTTCTCATCATTCAAGACTTAGATGGGGTGTGCATGGGGCTGGTCAACGACCCGCTCGATCGCGTGGTTGAGATTGGCTACCTGGAGGCGACTCAGCGGTTTGACGGCCACTTCTACGTACTGACCAACGGCGAGCACACGGGCAAGCGGGGCATGAACGGCATCGTTGAGCGATCGCTGGGTGGTCAAGAGCTGGCCCAGCTGGGGCGCTACTACCTGCCGGGGCTGGCGGCGGGGGGCGTGCAGTGGCAGACTCGGGCTGGCCAAATTTCCCATCCGGGGGTGAGCGAGGCGGAGCTGGCCTTTTTGGCAGCGGTGCCTGAAAAAATGGGCGATCGCCTGCGCCAGTTTTTTAAGCAGCACCCCGACGTTTTAGCTGGCTCCGCCCTGGAGCAAGGCATTCGGGCGTCGGTGCTAGACAATATGGCCTCGCCCACCGCCAACCTCAATACCTTCCACAGGTTGCTGGACGATCAGCGGGAACTCTACACCGATCTTCAGTACGCTATGCAGACGCTGATGGCAGACCTGCTGCGCGATGCGTCCAACCAGGGGCTGGACAGCTCATTCTTTGTGCACTACGCCCCTAACCACGGGCGCGGACCCGACGGCAAAGAAATTCTCTGGTTTAGCCAGGGCCATGAGTCGGGCACCACCGACTTTCAGTTCATGCTGCGGGGGGCGATTAAAGAGGCGGGGGTATTGGCGCTGCTGAACCGCTACTACGCGGCCAAAACGGGAAACTATCCCCTGGGCGAAAGCTTTAGCGTGCGTCAGGCCCCCCACAGCCACAGCGAACTGCTGGACTTAGTGATCCAAAACTTTGACCCGGCCCTGATGCCGACGCTGGTGGGCGTGGGCGATACGGTGACGAGCGTGGTGGTGATGGAAGACGGGCAGCCGGTGGCGAAGCGGGGCGGCAGCGATCGCAACTTTCTGCACCTGATTCAGGCGATCGGCCAGCATTTCGAGACGGGTAACTTGGTCACCTACGTCGACAGCAGCGGAGGCGAACTCAGAAACCGCAAGGCCCTCAGGCTGGAGGATCGCGGCGGCACCAGCGTGGTGGTCGAAGGCCCAGGCGATGCCCGCGATGAGGCTGACCCGCTTATTCTCAACGTGGTGTTTCCGGGCGGCTACCGGCAGTACTGTCAGGCCTTTCAAACCGCAGCGGCCCGGCGAAGATAACGCCCAAATAATAACGTCCAAACAATCTGAGACAATGGCCTGGCGAAGCATTCAGAAAGCTGGGGATTGACGATGGCGACAGTAGATCAGCAGGTGATTGGGGTCGATCTGGGCGGCACCGCAATTAAGCTGGGGCGCTTTACCCGGTTGGGGCAGTGCCTGGCCGATCTAACGGTGCCCACCCCGCAGCCCTCGACCCCCGAAGCGGTGTTGGCTGCTATGGCTGAGGCGATCGCAGCCCTCGACCCCAGCCGCAAAACCGTCGCCATTGGCGTGGGCACCCCTGGCCCCGCCGACGCCGCTGGCCGCATCGCCCGCGTTGCCATCAATCTGGCGGGATGGAACGATGTGCCCATTGCCGATGCCCTCGAAGCGGCGACGGGTCGCCCCGTTATCGTCGCTAACGACGCCAACTGCGCTGGTCTAGGGGAAGCCTGGCTAGGAGCCGGGCGGAACTACAAAGATTTGATTGTGCTCACCTTAGGAACTGGGGTTGGCGGGGCAATTATTCTCGATGGCAAGCTGTTTGTTGGCCGCCAGGGCACTGCTGGAGAACTGGGGCTAATTACGCTCAACCCAGAGGGGCCACCCTGCAACAGCGGCAATCAGGGTTCGCTGGAGCAGCACTGCTCGGTGCAGGCCATTCAGCGCGAGACGGGGCTGACCCCGGCGGTGCTGTTTGAGCAGGCGAAGGCGGGGGATGGGGCGGCGATCGCATTCTGGCAGACCTACGGTCGCTGGCTGGGGGCGGGCATCGCCAGCCTGGTCTACGTACTCACCCCTGAGGCGGTGATTATCGGCGGCGGCATTAGCGCAGCGGCGGAGCTATTTTTACCGACGACGCTGGCGGAGCTAGAGCGTCGTGTGCTGCCCAGCTCCCGCGAGGGCATGCAGGTGCTGGTGGCCAAACTGGGCAATCAGGCGGGTATAGTTGGGGCCGCGCGCCTGGCACTACAGCACTATGGCGCTCGATAGACCCATGTTCTAGCTTTTGACCGACCCCTGTCTACGGCTAATGAGCGAGGTCGTCAGTCAATTTGTTTGTGACGATAACAATAGGCAAGCGGTGCTCTAAATGCGTCCGTGAGAGCACAGACCTTGCCAGTTGCAATCCTCACTGGAGGAAAAAAATATGAGAACGGCTGATATCAAACCTACCCACAATCGTCGCGCGGTTGGGCTATTTTCGACTCGGCAAGAGGCCGAGCAAGCCATGCACCGTCTGCGTGACACTGGCTTTCATATGGACCGCATTTCAATTGTGGCCAAAGCTGGTGAAGGGCTGAGAGATTTAACGTCTGATAATGACAATTACGATCCCAACAAGCCTAAGTCTGAACAGGCCAAAGGCGGTGCCGGTGCTGGTGCCAAAGCTGGTGCCGTAACTGGTGGTGCCATTGGCCTAATTGGTAGCCTCGGTATCCTGGCGATTCCCGGCGTGGGGCCGGTTGCAGAGGTTGGCTTTTTGCTAGCCAACACGCTACTCGGTGGCGGTATTGGTGCCGCTAGCGGTGGCCTGCTAGGTGCTTTGATTGGCTGGGGTGTACCCGAAGATCGCGCCAACTACTACAACGATCGCGTGTACAACAACGACGATTATCTGGTGCTGGTAGAAGGCAGCGAGCAAGAAATTCAGGCGGCTGAATCGGTGCTGCATGAACACGGCATTCGCGACTGGGGCGTCTACGGCGCTACCGGATCGCCCACCTATGCTGGTGGCTACTAAGATTAGCGGTTAGCTAAAGCTTGATGTTGAGGGCGCAGCCTGGCTGTGCCCTCTTAAATGCTTTAAAGGGACATATCCAAAAAGTATTGGCTGTTGAGTTTGGCAATAATACTAAATCCTACTCGAATACCACCGACACCTCTGGGCGAGGCACTGGTCTGCTAGCAGGTGATAGACAGCTGAAAGCATTGCTTAGTAAAGATTTGGGTTCAAGATTGATTTTCTATAACCATGTGCAGCAAGCGTTATGGAGATTCATCACCTGTTAAGAGACTAGTACCCGACATTGCAGGTGCGTTTCTTAAGTTGTGTCATGGGTATGATGCGGCGGTGACGCTGGTCTGGTTTAGTTTAGTCAGGCGCTGTGAGGTGCATGGACGATGCCAGCTTGGTTAGTGATTGCGTTGGTAGGGGTTGCGATCGCGGCAGGGTCGAGCCTGCTCAGTTCTCGCGATATTAAGTGGTTTAAGCAGCAGCGTCGCCCCCGCTGGCTGACGTTTGAATTTGCCATTCCGTTTGTGTGGACGGTGGTATTTATCTGCGGTGGCTGGTCGGCCTACATTGTCTGGACCCAAACCCAGAGCTGGTGGTTCATGGCGGGGTACGTTCTGCTGGAGCTGCTGATTGTGAGCTACACCCCGGTCATGTGCAAACTGCGGAATTTGCAAGTGGGCACGGCGATCGGCGGGGCGGGGTTTGTGTTTGGGCTCCTGCTGGCCCTGTTGGTGGCGCGGGTAGACATCACAGCCTTTCTGCTGCTGCTGCCCTACCTGCTGTGGAGCCCGGTGGGCACGCTGATTACCTGGCAGATGGCGCAGCTAAACCCAGGCCAGTAACTGCTTCATAGAATTTCCAGAGAGTTGTGGGAGAA
>PYER01000374.1 GCA_003017855.1 filamentous cyanobacterium CCT1 | reverse complement strand
ATCTACTCAACGAGATAGCTACTGACCTGCTACCGGTTCGTCCCCGCAGACAAGAACCTAGAGTCGTCAAGCGAAGAACCAAACCCTTTCCTTGGATGCGGCAACCTCGCGCTGTCCTCAAAGCTCAGCTGGCGGTCTGATTCAGGTTAAGTCAGTGACATTGGACTGTAGTTCATTAGATTTGGATTAATCTGTGCCCTTAAAGCCAGTTACCTAGCAGTACGTAGGGTGCCCAATAGAAGGGGTGCTCACGGAACTTGGGTTCTTGAAGCACTTTGAGTTGGGCATTGCGTAGGGCTTCGGCTTTGGTCATCTTTTGAGTTGCCAGGTCAGCATAGAGCTGGCTCATGAGAATGGCGGTGGCTTCGTCGTTCACTTGCCAGAGGGTGGCAATGGTGCTGCGAGCACCCGATCGCACCGCCATCCCCGCCATTCCTAGGGCCGCTTGCTTATCACCGGTAGCGGTTTGGCAAGCGCTCAGCACCAGCAGTTCTACGGGGCCAGCCTGGTTGAGTTCAGAGACCTGCAGCAGGTTGTTGAGGGCCGAAATGTCGAGGCGATCGTTCCAGGTGAGAACGAACGTTTCGTCATTACTGGAGCTAAACTTGCCGTGGGTAGCCATATGCACAATCGGGGTGCCTTCGGAGGTGAGTCGGCTTTCAAAGGATTCGACCGTAAAGTCGTCGTTCAATAAGACAGTGGTCGGCACGGTGTCCTGAATTTCTTGCAACTCACTGATGACATTGGGCAGTGACGAAAACCCCTGGCGCGACTCGCTAATGCCGGCAGTGAGCACGCGTAACGTCTGGTTCTCGATGGGTTTGGGGTCGATAAGCTGCAGTCCGGGGGTGAGGGCCAGGCTGTACTGCTCTAGCAAAAACTGCTCGCCATCGTAGAGCGCTGCCATCGGGATATTGCGCAGTTCGCCGTCAAGCACAAAAACCAGGGTGTCGACGCCGCTGGCAGCCAGATCAGCGGTGACTGGGGCAATCACCCAGTTGTAGAGCTGTCGAGCGGGGGCGATGTGTTGACGACCCACCCGCAGCACCAAGGCTTTTTGGAGCTGCTCGATGGTCTGCCCTAGCTGGGTAGCGGGTACGGCACTGGTGTAGTGGCGCAGAGTTTGGTTGGGTAGACTGACGATGATTTCCAGGCGATCGGCCAGAATGATTGGGTACACCACGGCAGCCCGCTGGTCGAGTTGGTCAATATCGACGGCAGCGGCGCTGAGGCAGGCCTCGCGGAAAAAGTTATCGAGTTCAGCTAGCTGTAGCGACTCGATGGTCTGCCGGGCAACTTCCAAATCGGTAGGGGTGCTCTGGCGGTTCGGGGCGAGCAGGAGCGAAACCAACTCGCGGTGAATGGGTTCGACGGTTTCTTGAAAAGAGACCTGCACCGCTGGGTTGACGGCCACCAGGTCGGTGCGTAGCTGCTTAAGGGTGCCGATCGCATCGCTGTAGGCAGCGATCGCCTGATCGTCTTTGCCCTGGGCTTTGTAGATGCGGCCCAGCTGCCCCTCCCAGCGGTAGAGGCTGGCTTTGGCGTCGCTCGCCTGGGCTAGGGTCAGGGCCGACTGACTGAGCGATCGCGCTTCCTCCCACTGCTGCTGGGTTTCATAGAGGTGGCCCAGGATACCCAGGGCAAACGACTCGGTGCGCGGGTCGCCCGCCGCCTGCGAATCGCGTACCGCAACGGCTAGAATATCGGCAATTTGTCGGGGAGTGGGGTTCTGCGCCACCCCCAGGTCGATCAGGGTTTGGGCCAGGTTGATGCGAGCAAAGCGGTGGGGCTGGCTGGGGGGCAACCCGTTGAGCGTTGCCAGAATGTTGGGCCACAGGCGCTGGGCCGCCGCCACCTGACCGGTTTTGCTGTACCCCCGCAGCTGATTGAGCCGAGCCTGTAGCTGCACGGAGGGGGGCATTTCGGCAGCGGTCGCCTGGGCAAAGTAGGGCTCAGCGGCAGCCGTTTCTCCCTGGGCCAGGTTGAGGTTGCCCAAGCTCAGGGCAGCCGCCCCCACGGCGGCCTGGTTGGGCAGGGCCTGGGCGATCGCCAGACTCTGCGACAGCGCCGCTTCGGCAGCGGCCAGGCTGCCCACCTGCACCAGCGAGTCGCCCAGAGTGCGCAACGCCACGGCCTGGGTCAGCGAGGCGGGCTGGTAGGCCGCAGCGACCAGCGGCTGCATCGTGGTGACCGCCTGGCGGTGAAACCCCAGCTGCTGCAGGGCCTGAGCCTTATTCACCTGGGCCTGGTTAGCGGCCAGGGGCTGGTTGAGGTCGGTATAGATGGCGGCGGCATTGTCCCAGTGGGCGATCGCCGCTTCGGCCTGGCCCTGGTCGAGGGCCACGCTAGCCTGCACATCCAGCAGGGAGGCAGTAAGGGCTTGCCCATTCCCCAGCACTGGATGCGCCCGTAATTGTTCAAAGGCCTGATCCAAAGCGGCTTCTGCCTTGCCCCACTCACCCAGCCGGAGCTGCACCAGGGCCAAGTTTCTCAGCGCCACGATCGCCTCTGCCGGGTCGGTGGTCGAACCCGCCACCTGCTCCAATACCGGAATCGCCTCTCGGTAGCGCCCAGCGTCGTAGAGCTGCTGCCCCTGCTGGAGGGTGGCCTGGGCCATCAGGGAAGACGTGAGCACCGGGAAAACAGTAGCCGGGTCACTGGCCAAGGCGGGGGGCAAAATCACGCAGAGCAGGCCCGTAGTCAGCACCACAAGCCCGTAGCACAGCCATCTGGGAAGGCGAGTTTGAGGTATCGCAGGGGGACGCTGGCGTTGGCGAGGAGGGTTCATGGCAAGCCTGGGGTACTAGCTAATTTGAGCATCTGGAGCGATCCCATCGCGGGCACTATATCGGGCCAACAAGGTGGCTAAAAGGTGGTCAACCCAATCGAAAAATAGATTCCGTTCTCCTGCCAGGTATTGCCCGACTCACTGCCGTTGAGCGGAAAGCCCCAGTCCAGGCGGGCGCTCCAGTAGTCGCCCTCGGTCCACAGCAGGCCCACCCCGGTACCCACTAGGGTGCTGGGGTTAGGGCTGGCCAGCCGGGTATTCCAGCCGGTGCCTGCGTCTAAAAAGGGCACCACTTGCAGCAGGCTCTGGCGCTCCCGGTTGCGCAAAACGGGAAATCGCACTTCGGCAGAGGCCAGCAGGGCGTTGTCGGTGAGCAGACGGTCTTGACGGTAGCCCCGTACCGTGCGCTGCCCCCCCAGGCCAAACAGCTCGGTGGAAGGCAGAGTGTCGGTGGCCAGCTGGGCCTCACCCCGCACCAGCAGCAGCGTGTCGGGGCCGAGCAGCCGCGCCCACTGGGCCTGCCCCAGCCACGAGAAAAAGCGGCTGTCGGGGGCATCGCCGGTAGGGTTGAGCGGGGTTGAGCCGCCCAGGCCGAGGCTAAACTGCGATCGCACCGCCACCACCTGATTGCTGCCTCGGCTGGTCCAGTCCTGGCCAAAGCGCAGGGCAAACACCTCGATCTCGCCGTTGGCGTTGGCCCCGAAGGTGGGAAACGGCAGCGGCTCCCCCAGCAGTCCGGAGAGAAACTCACTGCGGCTCTTCTGCCAGGATGCGGTCAGGCTCAAAGCCAGCTCTTCGGTAGGGGTGAGCACCAGGGGCTGGCGAAAAGACAGATCGAGCAGGGTGCTCCTGGTGTTGATGTCGAGAACGCTGGCGGGTTGGCTGATTACCTCGCTGCCGGTGCGCTCAGCATAGAGCCCCAGGGTGCCGTTGCGGGGGTTAAGGGGGATTTGGTAGCTGGCGATCAGGCGATCGCTGCCGTCAGTATTTAGGTAGCCCACCCGCAGCCCGTCTCCGTTGCCGGTCAGGTTGCGCTGGTTAAAGAATAGCCCCCGCTCCCAGCTGCCCACCGCCACCGAGCGATCGTTGTTGGTGACAAACTCCACGTCGGTGCTGTCAGCCTCGGCGACGGTGACCGTTAACACGCTGGTGCCGGGCTCTAGGCCGGCCGATAGCTCCCCCGCGATCGTATCGATCAGCGGGTCGAGCTGGAGCAGCCGCAGCCCCTCCACCAGGCGGTTGATATTCAGCGGCGGCGAGGCGGCCAGGGCGAGGCGGCTGCTCACGTAGCCGGGGTTGAGCCGGGTATTGCCCTGCACCTGAATGTCGCTGAGGCGGCCCTCAATCACCTCAATGCGCACAGTGCCATTCTCGGGCACCTGGGGCGGAATAAAGGCCCCCGAAGAAACGTAGCCACCGTCAACATAGAGCTGAGTAATGGCCGTGCGGGCCTGTAATAGCTCGGCCAGGGTGAGGGGGCGGCCCACAAAGGAGGCCAGCACCGTCTGCAGCTCGGCCTCGCTAAACACGGTGCTGCCCACCACCTCAAAGCGATCGACCACCACAGTGACGTCGCTGCTGGGGGGAGCAGGTGGTTCGGGAACGGTAGCGGGGGGCACCTCGAGCGCTGGCGGCGCTGGCGGCGGTTGCAGTAGTTCTTC
>PYER01000373.1 GCA_003017855.1 filamentous cyanobacterium CCT1 | reverse complement strand
CGCCTGATCCGAGTTTTCGAACGTTTCACTTCACCCAAATCACCCTTCCAAACCTAGGAGACATCCCCCCATGAGACAGATTGCATTTTACGGAAAAGGCGGCATCGGCAAATCCACCACCTCGCAAAACACCCTGGCCGCTATGGCCGAAAAAGGCCAGCGGATCATGATCGTCGGCTGTGACCCCAAGGCCGACTCCACCCGCCTGATGCTGCACAGCAAAGCCCAAACCTCCGTGCTGCAACTGGCCGCCGAACTTGGTGCCGTTGAAGATGTCGAACTTGAGCAAGTGCTGCAAATCGGCTATCGCGGCGTCAAGTGCGTTGAGTCGGGCGGTCCTGAGCCCGGTGTCGGTTGTGCCGGTCGGGGCATCATCACCGCCATCAACTTCCTCGAAGAAGAAGGCGCTTACGAAGACCTAGATTTCGTCTCCTACGACGTACTGGGCGACGTAGTTTGCGGCGGTTTCGCCATGCCCATCCGGGAAGGCAAAGCCCAGGAAATCTACATCGTCGTTTCCGGCGAAATGATGGCCATGTATGCGGCCAATAACATCGCCCGAGGTGTGCTCAAGTACGCCCAATCTGGCGGCGTGCGCCTGGGTGGCCTGATCTGCAACAGCCGCAACACCGACAAAGAAGTTGAGCTAATCGAAGAACTAGCTCGCCGCCTCAACACCCAAATGATTCACTTTGTCCCCCGCGACAACATCGTGCAGCACGCCGAACTGCGCCGCATGACCGTGAATGAGTACGCGCCCGACAGCAAGCAAGCCGGGGAGTACAACCAACTGGCCGACAAGATCATCAACAACAAAAAACTCACCATCCCCACGCCCATCTCTATGGATGAGCTGGAAGAGCTGCTGATTGAGTTCGGCATTCTCGATGGCGACGAAGAGTACCAGAAGGCCCTGGCAGCCGACAAGGCTCTGGCGACAGTTTAGGTTCCGTTGCGCCAGAAACCGGGTTTCTAGGCCATAGGTTCAGGCTCACTGACTCAGCCCCATAGAAACCCGGTTTCTCTTCCCTTGCCCATCCACTCATCCACCCCCTTTCTCCCTTCGGGAGACGCTAACGCGAACGACTCCGCTCAGGGACCGTCACCCATCCACCCATTCCGTCCACCCTACCCGAGAGGGCACCATGACTACCGTAGAAGACAGAAAGGCACTCATTGATGAGGTGCTAGAGGCCTACCCCGACAAAGCCAAAAAACTGCGGGCCAAGCACATCAGCGTCCAGGAGGCCGAAAAGGCCGACTGCGGCGTGAAGTCCAACAAGAAGTCCGTCCCCGGTGTAATGACCACCCGTGGCTGTGCCTACGCAGGCGCTAAAGGGGTAGTTTGGGGGCCGGTCAAAGACATGATCCACATCAGCCACGGCCCGGTGGGTTGCGGCTACTACTCCTGGTCAGGCCGCCGCAACTACTACGTCGGCACTACCGGCGTCGATACCTTCGGCACCATGCAGTTCACCTCCGACTTCCAGGAGCGCGACATTGTCTTTGGCGGCGACAAAAAGCTGGCCAAACTGATCGACGAACTGGGCGAACTGTTTCCCCTCAGCCAGGGCACCACGATTGAGTCGGAATGCCCGGTGGGTCTAATCGGCGACGACATCGAAGCGGTCGCTCGCGCCAAAGCCAAAGAAACCGGCAAGCCTGTAATTCCCGTGCGCTGCGAAGGGTTCCGGGGTGTGTCGCAATCCCTCGGTCACCACATTGCCAACGACACCGTGCGCGACTGGGTGCTGCCCAAGGCCGACGAGTACCGCAAACTACCGGAGGGCTACGAGCCCGGCCCCTACGACGTCAACATCATCGGTGACTACAACATCGGTGGCGACGCCTGGCCCAGCCGTCTTCTGCTAGAAGAAATCGGCCTGCGGGTGATCAGCCAGTTCTCTGGGGATGGCACCTTCAACGAAGTGGTGATGACACCCCTGGCCAAGCTCAACTTGATCCACTGCTACCGGTCGATGAACTATATCTGCCGGTTCATGGAAGAGAAGTACGGCATTGGCTGGCTGGAGTACAACTTCTTTGGCCCCACCCAGATTGCCAAGTCGCTACGCAAGATTGCGGCCCAGTTTGACGAAACCATTCAGGCCAAGGCGGAAGAGGTAATTGCTAAGTACCAGCCTCGCATGGATGCGATCGCGGCCAAATATCGCGCCCGCCTGGAAGGCAAGAAAGTGATGATGATGGTCGGCGGTCTGCGCCCCCGCCACGTTGTGCCCGCCTTTACCGACCTGGGTATGGATGTGATTGGCACCGGCTACGAGTTTGGCCACGGCGACGACTACAAACGCACCGCCGAGTACGTCAACGAAGGCACCGTCATCTACGACGATATCAGCGGCTACGAGTTTGAGGAATTTGCCAAGGAACTCAAGCCCGACCTGATCGCCGCCGGCATTAAAGAGAAGTACGTCTTCCAGAAGATGGCCCTGCCCTTCCGCCAGATGCACTCCTGGGATTACTCCGGCCCCTACCACGGCTATGACGGCTTTGAAGTCTTCGCCCGCGATATGGATATGGCCATCAACAACCCCACCTGGGGGCTGATTAAAGCCCCGTGGGAGCAGTAGTTACTTTTAAGAGTTTTGAGTTTTGAATTGCGTATTCAAAACTCAAAACTCTCGCCTCACCCATCCACCCTTCCCCCTCCCCCAAGGAGAGCACCATGACTGACAATCTCGACAACACTATCCCCACCCCCTCCTGCGGGGGCGCAGACCTGGGCCCGGTTAAAGACCACTTTGAACTGTTCCACACCGAACCCTACCAAGATCTGTTTGAGTACAAGCGCCAGTTTGAAGGCGCTCACAGCCGCGAAACCGTAGCGGAAATCGCCGAGTGGACTAAAGGCTGGGAATACCGGGAAAAGAATTTTTCGCGGGAAGCCCTGACCATCAACCCCGCTAAAGCCTGCCAGCCCCTCGGCGCACTGTTTGTCGCCGCTGGTTTTGAAGGTACGCTGCCCTATAGCCATGGCTCCCAGGGCTGTGTGGCCTACTTCCGCAGCCACCTGACCCGCAACTACAAAGAGCCCTTCCAGGCGGTCTCCTCTTCAATGACCGAAGATGCGGCGGTGTTTGGCGGCCTCAACAACCTGAAGCAGGGGCTGGAAAACTCCTACACCCTCTACAAACCCAAGATGATTGCCCTCTGCACCACCTGCATGGCCGAGGTGATTGGGGATGACATTGGCGCATACATTACCACCGCCAAGAATGAGGGCCACATTCCGGAAGACCTGCCGGTGCCTGCGGCTCACACGCCGAGCTTTGTGGGATCGCATATTACGGGCTACGACAATATGCTGAAGAGCATCCTCAACACCCTGACCAAAGATCAGAAGGCGGAGGCGACTAACGGCAAGTTCAACTTCAACCTGGGCTTTGACCCCTATATCGGTAATATTCGCGAACTAAAGCGGATTTTGGGCCTGTTTGGCGTCGACTACACCATTCTGTCAGACAACTCGGACACCTTTGACTCTCCCAACACGGGCGAATTTAAGATGTACAACGGTCTCACCACCCTGGCGGAGACCGCCGACAGCATCAACGCCGAGGGAACGGTGTTCTTCCAAAAGTACACCACGCCCAAGACCCAGGAGTACATCGCCAAGGAATGGGGGCAGAAGACATACAACTTCCGGCCCTTTGGCATTAAGGGCACCGACGAGTTCTTGATGACCCTGTCGGCCATTACCGGCAAGCCCATTCCGCTGGAGCTGCAGCAGGAGCGGGGCCGAGCGGTGGATGCCCTGACCGACTCCCAGGCCTGGATTCACGGCAAGAAGATTGCCCTCTACGGCGACCCCGACCACGTGCTGAGCCTGGTGCAGTTCTTGCTGGAGATGGGGGCAGAGCCTACCCACATTGTGGTGACCAACAGCAACGACGACTTTGAAGCCGAAGCCCGCGAGCTGCTGACCAACAGCCCCTACGGCCAAAATGGCACCGTCTGGGGCGGCAAGGACCTGTGGCACCTGCGATCGCTGATGTTTACCGAGCCCGTGGACCTGCTGATTGGCAACAGCTACGGCAAGTACCTGTGGCGCGACACCGGCACCCCCCTGGTGCGGATTGGCTACCCGATCTTCGATCGCCACCACATGCACCGCTACGCCACCCTGGGCTACCAGGGCGCGATCAACCAGTTCAACTGGATTGTTAACACCATTCTGGAAGAACTCGATCGCAACACCATCGTGCCCGCGAAGACGGACATCTCCTTTGACCTGATTCGTTAGTCCATGGTGGCTGGATGCGCTGAGCGCATCCAGCCACCATTACCGGAAATTCCCATGCGCCTTTCTGAAGAAATCGAAATCGACTCTCCACCAGTTTTTGATATGGGCGATCGCGTCCGCGTTCTGAAGCCTGTCTCTTATACACATCT
>PYER01000372.1 GCA_003017855.1 filamentous cyanobacterium CCT1 | reverse complement strand
ATTTTGAATTTTGAATTCATTCATCTCCAACCTGTAGAAAGCCACTGCGTGTTTACATCTCTGCCTCACTCCCGATTAGCTACAAGTGCCGTCGCCGCCATCCCCGTGTGCACAATGCCCAGGGTACGAAATGGATCCATTAAAGGATCGATGGCGATAAAGAGCACCAGCACCGCTTCTAGGGGCAGCTTGAGCGGGTCGAGTACCAGGCCCAGCATGGTCAGGGTAAGAATGCCGGTCACGCCAGAGGTGGCCATGCCCGCCAAAATCGAGCCCATGATTACTATGCCCAGTCCGGCCAGTCCCAAATCACGCTGGTAGAGCTGCACCACAAACAACGTAGCCAGGGCAAAGTAAATGACGGATCCGAAACGGCATAGGGTAATAGCTAACGGCGTGACCAAGTTGGTCGTTTGGGAGTCAAATTTGAGGTTTTCGCTCAGGCTGGTGATAGCAGCAGGCAGGCAGGCCAGGCTGCTGGAGGTAGCGAGGGACAGAATAGTGGGATCCTTGAGTGCTAGTAGGGTAGACCACAGGCTTTGACCCGATCGCCGCCAGATAATCAGGGTACTGATCAGGTAAATGAGGGCAAAGGTGGCGATCGCAACCGCCACAAAATCCACCATCGACAGCAGTACCTCAATTCCTACCTGGGAGAGCTGGTAGGCTAGCAAGCTGCACAAACCAAAGGGCAGCAGGTACGTCAGCCCGTGAATTACCTTGTTGAATGACTGATACAGGCTATCGAGGGTATCAAACAGCGCCGCTGTAGAGGGCGCTTTGACCAGCCCCAGCGATACCCCAAAAATCATTGCAAACAGCAGTACCTTCAGGGTTTGACCTTCGCTGAGGGCGGCAAAAATATTGTCGGGTACCATGCTGTCGACCAGGGTGGTCACGCCGCCGGTCGCCGCTTCGGGAATCGGGCCGCTGAGGGCCATCTCCAGATCCACCCCAGACTGGTTCACCAGCACCCCAAGAGTTTGCAGGGTTTCTATGCTCAGGTCTCGACCTGGGCCAGCAAGGGCGGCCACGGCCACGGCGATCGCGCTCACCATCAGCAAACTCAGCGGAAACACCACGGCAATCCGCTGCACATACTGCCGCGCATCGTGGCTCTGCATCAGCCGCCCCAAGCTGTTCGTAATGGCCGACAGCAAAATCGGCAGCACACACATCTTCAGCAGCCCCAGGTAAAGGTTGCCAAAGGGAGCAATCCAGGCGGCCACCTGGGGCTGGGTCGTGCCGATATACACGCCTAACCCACTACTGATCACGATGGCCCAGGGGCTACGCAACCACTCAATTGACGGTTGGCGGGGAATATAGGCTTTCAGGGAAGTAACCATGGGGGGTGCCAGGTATGGTTAAAAACTACGGTTGCTGCGGGCGCTGGGTGGCCCAATATTCAGCGTATTCATCGAGCACCGTATCTACGGTGTACTGAGCGGTGAGGGTGTCTAAGTACTGGTCAACAAAGGCCAGCAGGTGGCTACTGCTCCAGGGCAGCACCACCGCCAGCGAATCTTGGGTATCGGTGAGGGCAATGGTTTGCAGCTGCAGAGCTACGTCGGGTCGGGTGCGCACCACCTTTTTAATTTCCAGCTCATCGCGGTAAGCGGCTAGAATGTCACCCCGCACCACCGCTTCTACAATCTCTTCCCAGGTGGGATACTCCACAATGCTGGCCTGGGGAAACTTTTGCTTCAAAAAGCCAACGTAAGATGACCCCTTAATGACGCCAACCTGGCCCTTCAGATCGCGGATGGTTTCGACTATCGATCGCCCCTGGGTTTGCTCAGCCATTTGCAAACGGTTGACCAACAGCCCCTGGCGCATGCGCAGGTAGGGCCGCGAAAACCGTACCCGCTGCGCCCGCTTGAGCGTGCGGCTAATTTTCGAAATGGCCAGATCGGCCTTTTGTCCATAGACCGCATCGACCACCTGATCAAAGGTCTGAGCCGAGCGAGTGATGTCTAAACTGACGCCTAATTGATCGGCCAGAGCTTGTGCCAGCTGAATATCTAATCCGTTCAGTTGCCCTTGCGCATTCATAAAGAAGGGAGCATTATCCTGCCCTAGAACGGCCACCGTCAGCTTGCCTCGCTCCAAAATGCGCTGCACATCCGGCGGCATGGCTGGTATCGTCGGGGCTGAGGATGGAGAGGGCGATCGCGCTGCTGTGGATCCGGTAGAGGCGGTTCGGCTAGCAGCGATCGCAGAAGTCGCCACAGCAGATCCTTTAGGAGCCGCCTGTGCCCCGCCGCTAAATCCCAGGGTGAGTACTAAAAAGAGGGTCAGCCCCAGCAGTAGCACTTTAATTTGCAGAGCTGTCGCACCGCTTGTTCCTACACCTCTCCCAACAGAAGGTTCTAAATCATTGGTTTTTGGCACATTCCTTCTCCTAGGCAGCTTGCCAGAGCGGCAGGGAACGGTGGCCCCAGGCTAAGTCCAGGGTGATATCAGCCACCACCTGTAGTGGATCGACCCAGGGCAGCGGCAGTGCTGGCATTTGGGCAAAAGCTACAGACAGTTCTGTACAGCCTGCAATCACCACTTCGGCTCCCTGGGTCTTGAGCCAGCTAGTCGCCTGCTCTAATACCGTCAATGCTTTGGTAGATACCTGAGTCCCTGTGGTTTTTATTCCCCAATCGGGGTGGTAGATCGACTGCATGACCAAATCTTGCCAGGGAGAATTGATCTCAAAGCCAATGGGTGTGATGCCTACCCGGCTCAAACTGCGGCTGTAAAGCCCGCACTGCACTGTTCCATCGGTGGCCAGTACCCCAACCCGCTGCACCGCCGGGTAAGCCTGGCGAATGTGGTCACTCGTACAGGCCATCAGGTGAATCCAGGGAATACCGAGCTGGGCCTGCACCTGGTCATAAACGCCGTGGGCGGTGTTGCAAGTGACAACTAAAAAGTTGGCCCCAGCCCGCTCTAGCAGCTGAGCGTAGCGCACCAGCCAAGGCACGCAGTCTGGCCCAGTGCCCTGCAAGCTCTCAGTGCGATTGGGAATGTTGGTGCCGTTCACCAACAGCCATACAGGATGATCCTGGTCGCCCTGTGCCCCCCGTTCGGCACTGCCCTGAATTAGCCGCTGCTCAAACTGCACGTGGGCCATTGGGCCAAGGCCACCCAGAATGCCGGGGATAGCGACTTGTGGATCCTGACGCGATCGCAAAGACATAATGGCTCCTGATTAGGATCTTGCCGCAAGCAGCACCCAGACGAAAGAGAGTTACACAGACAGTCGACGGCGAGGCAGGTTAGTCAAGGCAAAACCAACGGCCATCATCATGAACAACGCTCCCATCCAGAACGGGGAAAGCATACCCGAGCGATCGAAAATCCAGCCCGCCCACAGCGGTCCCAAAATTGAGGCCACGCTTTGCAAAGCCTGGTTGCCACCCAGGGTTTTGCCCTGCTCTTGGGCCGACACCCGAATCGAAATCAGCCCCCGCAGCGAGGGAATCACTAGTCCCACACCCAGCGCCAGCATGGCCTGCGTGGTGTAAAGGGCCGGAATCAGCACCGGGCTGCCCGCCGGAATCAGCACCACGCCGCTAAAGGCCAGCACCACCAGCACCAGTCCGGCCACAGCCAGTTTTGCTTCCCCAAAGCGGGGCAGTAGCTGGCGAATTAGCCCACCCTGCACAATAGTTGAGACAATGCCGATGAAAAAGAACACCATTGCCGCCTGGCTTGGTCCCCAGCCATAGCGGGTATTCAAAAACAGCACGAAAATGCTGCTAAAGCCCGCAAAGGCAAAGTTGAAGATAAAGAATGAAATCAGCAGGCCCTGAATGCGGCCGTCGCGCAAAATGTCGCTGAGCTGGCCGATGGGGTTGAAGTCGCGCAGGGCCAGGGGGCGGCGATGCTCCTTATCCAGCGACTCAGCCAGCACAAAATAGCCCAGCCCGAAGTTCAGCAGGGCAATACTGCCCGCCACAAACACCGGCAAATTGAGGCTGATACCGGCTAGAGCACCTCCCAAAGCTGGCCCCAAGGTAAAGCCCAGGCCAAAGGCCGCTCCCGTAATACCGAAGTTTTTGGCCCGGTCCTCAGGTGCAGAGATATCGGCGATGTAGGCTTGAGCCGTTGCCGCTACTCCACCCGTTGCCCCATCTAGAATGCGGGAGAAAAACAGCATCCACAGGGTAGTGGCAAAGCCAAAAATAAAGTAGGAGATAGCCGTACCCAGCACGCATACCAGCATCACCGGGCGGCGACCGTAGCGATCAGACAGAGCCCCAATAATCGGGATGGCGATAAATTGCGCGATCGCATAGCTCGACACCAGCATCCCCAGAGTGAAGGCATCGGAACGAAACCGCTCGACCAAGAACGGCAAAATTGGGAAAATCAGGCTCTCTCCCAGTTTGTCGAACAAAATGGTGATGAAAATAAACACCAGCCGGGGAGTCGATAAGGTTTTGGCGTTGACGGGCGTTACGGCCATGGGTGGGTG
>PYER01000005.1 GCA_003017855.1 filamentous cyanobacterium CCT1 | reverse complement strand
TAGAACGGCGGTACATCGGCAATCAGGTGCAAGGGTTTTTGCCCTATTGGGCGATTTTTCTTGCACTTTATCACCTCGGATCCACTCTGAACACTCCAACCTACAAGCCTCCTAGCCTTTTTCAGGAAGCCCTAATTAAGCAGCGTTAGCAGGTAGATCAGGGTAAATAGCACAATCCACACCACGTCGACAAAGTGCCAGTAGATCTCGGCCATTTCGGGGCCGGTGTGGGTGATGTCGCTGTAGTGGTTGGCGCGGCGCGATCGCCACAGCACTCCCAAAATCAGCACCAGCCCAATAAACACGTGGGCGCCGTGGAAGCCTGTGGTCAGGTAAAAGCAGTTGCTGAATAGGTTGGTTCTCAGGCCGTAGCCCAGGTTCATGTACTCATACACCTGACCGGCCAGAAATACCGCGCCCATGGCGGCCGTAATACCAAACCACTTGCGCATCCCGGCCAGATCGTTCTTCTTGATGGCTTTGGTGCCCAGGTTAATCACCCAGCTGCTCGATACCAGAATCAGCGTGTTAACTGCGGGCAGCAGCAGTTCCACCTCGGTTTCTTTGGGGGGCCACTCAGCAGCACTGCCGCGAAACACCAAAAACACCGCAAAAAAGCCCGCGAACATCAAAAATTCTGAGGCTAGAAAGGTAATCAGGCCCAGCACCCGCAAATCCTGGTGCTCTTCGTGGGCTTCGTGGGCGACTGCGGCATGGCCATTGGCCGCAGCAGTATTAGAGTCGATCGCGCCTTGCATAAGCTATCCGTGGATAAAGGGTACGTGAGTGAGCAGAGGGAAGTAGAGAAGGTCAGGAGAAAAGCAAACGGCGTGGATCACCAGGAGTATTTCGCTCCCGGTGATCCATGCGTTACACCTGAGTTGCCTCAGTGGGCTCTCCCGCCGGCCCCACCTGATTGGCCTTATCCATGCCGTACTCGTAGGGGCCGTGGGTCAGCACCGGCAGCACTTCCCAGTTCTCGATAATCGGCGGTGAGTCGGTGGTCCACTCCAGAGTCAGGGCGTTCCAGGGGTTGGGTCCAGCCTCTTTACCCGATCTCCAGCTCCAGATCACGTTGAAATAGAAGGGAATCACCGAAACCGCCAGAATGTAGGCACCGACAGTAACCAGCTGATTCAAGTCAGCGAACTGCGGGTCGTACATGGCTACCCGGCGGGGCATGCCCTGCATCCCCAGCTGGTGCATGGGGGTAAAGGTGAGCAGGGTGCCGATAAAGGTCAGCACAAAGTGCACCTTGCCCAGTGGCTCATTTAGCATGCGACCGGTAATTTTGGGGAACCAGTGGTAGATGCCGGAGTAGATACCAAACACCGACCCACCAAACAAGACGTAGTGGAAGTGACCTACCACATAGTAAGTGTCGTGCACGTGAATATCGAAGGGAGCCGCCCCCAGGGTAACGCCGCTGAGACCGCCAAATACAAACATCGACAGCAGGCCGACGGCAAACAGCATAGCGGTGGTATAGCGAATCTTGCCGCCCCACAGCGTTGCCACCCAGCTAAAGATCTTCACCCCCGTAGGCACCGCCACAATCAGCGTCGAGATAGTGAAGAAAATCCGCATCCAGGGCGCGGTGCCGCTGGTAAACATGTGGTGCACCCACACGAACAGCCCCACCAGGCAGATAGTTAGAGACGAGTAGGCGATCGCCTTATAGCCAAAAATCGGCTTCCGCGCGTGCACCGGAATCACCTCCGACATAATGCCGAAAATCGGCAAAATCATCAGGTACACCGCCGGGTGCGAGTAAAACCAGAACAGGTGCTGGTACACCACCACGTTGCCGCCCGCGTCGGGCTTAAAGAACGAGGTGCCAAAGTTGATGTCGAAAGTCAGCAAAATCAGCGCTGCCGCCAGCACCGGAGTCGCAAACAGCGCCAGAATCGACGTCGCCACCATGGCCCAGCAAAACAGCGGCATCTGGTCCCACTTCATGCTGGGTATCCGCATCTTCCAGATCGTGACCAAAAAGTTCACCGAACCCAAGATGGAAGAGGTACCCACCATCACCAGGGCGACGCACCACAGGGTTTGAGGCAGGTTAGCGGTAATCTCGCTCAGGGGCGGGTACGAGGTCCACCCCGACTGGGCCCCACCGCCCAGGAAAAAGCTAGCGGCCAGTACCGCACCCGCCGGAGGGTTGAGCCAAAAAGCAATGGCGTTGAGCTTGGGGAAAGCCATATCCCGCGCCCCAATCATCAGCGGAATCAGGAAGTTGCCAAAGCCCCCGATCGCCGCTGGCACAATCCACAGAAAGATCATGATTGTGCCGTGGTTGGTCAAAAAGGCGTTGTAGAGATCGGGGCTGAGAAAGTCAGAGTCGGGGGTAGCTAGCTCGGTGCGCATCAGCACCGCCATAAAGCCGCCCGCCAGGTAAAACAAAAACGACGTCACCAGGTACTGAATACCAATGACCTTGTGATCAACGTTGAAGGTGAAGTAGTCGTACCATTTCCACTTGTCAGGATGGCCGTGGCCGCCCTGAACCTCCGTGGGTTTGATGGAAACATCTGCTTGAGCCATAAATTGGGTCTTGCTAAAGGGCTATAAAAACTGTGGCGAACCCAGAGAAATCGGTTGAAGAGACAGCCGCCAGCCAAAGCGTAGCTAGGGATTCTGGGCAGCCCCTTGAGCCATCTGGGCGTGGTCCATCTGAGCAATTTGAACTGGAGATTTTGCCAAATCGGGAGCAATGGCAGCCAGGTACTCAGCGCTGGTAGCGGTTTCGAGGGGCTGAGCCACTGTTGTCGTGGTTTGAACCTCGGCCACCCGACTGGCGACCCAGTCGGCGTAGTCTTCAGGCGAATGCACGATCACCTGAGTGCGCATGCCGCCGTGGTACGCGCCACATAGCTCAGCGCAAACCACTGGATAGGTACCCTCGCGAGTGGCGACAAAGCGCAGCTCGGCGGGTTCACCGGGCAGGGCATCCTGCTTGAGGCGAAACTGCGGCACCCAGAACGAGTGAATCACGTCCTGAGCCTCAATGTTGAGCTGAACGTCTTTACCGACCGGTATGTGCAGTTCACCGTCGGTAATGCCCGTATCTGGGTAGCGAAAGATCCAGGCGAACTGCATGCCGGTCACATTCACCGTTACGTCGGGCTGGTTGAGCTGCAGCAGCGGGCTGGCACCAAAGCCATATACCTGAGCCTTGGAGTAGACATCGGCATCGACATTCTCACCGGGGCCCATCTGGGCCATCAGCGGGGCCACATCGATCACCGACTGCTGCGGAGCCATCGCGACCATAGCGCCATGGCCGTGGTGCCCGCCCGGCGAAAAACCGCCCATCTCCTGGAACACCACCACGCTGTAGAGCCCCAGGCCCACCACAATGATGCTGGGAATAGCGGTCCAGAACGCCTCTAGGGGCAAGTTGCCCTCGATCGGGGGGCCGTCGGTTTCATCCCCTTTGCGCTGGCGAAAGCGGATCAGCGAGTAGACGATCGCGCCCTGCACCACAATAAACAGAGCGGTACCAATGGTAACCATCACGTCAAAGAGGTCATCGACTAGCGGTGCCTGCTCTGAGGCCTGCACCGGCAGCAGATTGTGATTTTGCCCCACCCACAGACTTATCAGGGTGACTGCGATACCGAGAACCAGCGTCCAAAAGGGGGCGGGAATTTGTTTCATGGCTACTCTCCTGCGGAGATGTTGCGAAAGGTGCAGAACGTTATCGATGTTAAGGACATGCACCTAGAACTTGCGAATTAACTGCCAGGGCCAAAAAATCATTAGCCATGTCTCTCTGCATGCTAAAGGGCGGAGCTGGCCGGGCTTGAGAAACTTTTGATTTGCTTCAACTCTGTTAGCCAACCACAGCTTTTTCACGAAGTTTTGTAACCTGGCACGTCATCAATGAAGTGGGGACTTGATCTCAAGACAATCAGGCTGGCGGCCGTAGAACGGATCTTGTCGAAAGTGGAAGCGATCGACTGTTGGGCAACTACCTGAACCAGTTACTTTCTCGAACCCCTGTCCAGTTTAGACATTCCAACTCAGAGGTGACAGGTCAACACTAGAGCGATCCAGCAGAGGGGGCTGTCGCCTGTCATTCATTTGGTCGTTCATTTGATTAAACCTGCTGCCTGTGGGAGTTTGGCAGGGCATCGCCGCCGAGTATCGAGTTACTTTTTCTTGCAAATTGGAATGGGCACTGGCAGGTGGGCATGCTAGGCAAAAGACTTGGACGGTAGAACTGGTTGCCGCTGAGGAGTTGTTGTCCCCCGGGAGAAACTGCACATGGAATTTCCGATGGCCTCAGGCCAGCCCGATGTTCGCAAGGAAGCCCTCGTGGCGTTGACGGCCCAGTTTGTACGGCAAGGTCACCCGCCTACCTATGCTCAGCACATGGCGACCGCCTCCATTTTTCAAGCCGACCTCGAGCTGCGCAATGCTCAGTTTAGCCGTCTGATTGCCTGGCTCAAAGAATCTCACGCCGATATCTACCCTGAGGCGATCGCCATTGCAGAGTCGGTCCGCCAGGAGTTTGAGAAGCGCGTTACGGGTGAATTTTAAGCAGCATTACCCGCTCGGTTCAGACCTGTAGTTAGCCCCTGCCCCTCCTCCCACGATCCGCCCATCTATGCCTCCACTTCCCCTCCAAGTCGCTAACTGGCTGAGCAGCGGCGAAGACTTTTTAGCCCGGGGCAACTATGCCCAGGCCCTGGCCGCCTTCGAGCAAGCCCTGCGCTTAGCCCAGCAAAGCTGTCATCCTGCGGCCCAGGTGCTGGCCCTACAGCGATTAGGATACGCCCACCTGGAGCAGGGGCAACCGTCGCTGTCGGTGGCGTCCATTCAGCAGGCGATCGCCATTGCCCTGGAGCAGCACAGTCTTAACGACCTCTACGAGTGCCATCGCCAGCTAGCTCAAACCTACAAATCGACGGGCTGTTTTGAACTGGCTCTACACCACCTAGAATCTGCTGAAAGCCTGCGAGACAGCCTAGATTCACCTCTCTCACCCCTTGGTTCAGCCGCTGGCGATGCAGGCGGTTCGACGGTCAGGCCTGTCCAGAGCTATCCGCATCCGCTGGAGCAGGGCCGTGATACAGCGCTGCTGCTGTTTCAATCGATCGTAGAGCAGGCCAACGTGGGGGTGGCTGTTTTTCAAGACAACCGGCTGGTCTACGGCAACCCGCGTCTAATGCAGTGGATCGGCTACAGCAGCCAGGATCTCAAAACGTTGAGCCTTGCCGATCTGGTCACACTGGCTCCAGAACACGATCTAAGCGCCCGGGGCCAGACATTTTCTGGCCCCGAGGAGGGGCAGCTTTTGGGTCGGACAGGCGAAATCATGGCGGTCGAAATCTACGTCATTTCCGTAGACATTCGCAATCACCCGGCCCTGGTCACCTTTCTGCACGACATTACCGCCGCCCGCCAGGTGGCTGACCAGCTTAAAGCCTCAGAATCTCGCTACCGCAGCCTGATTCACCACGTCCCGATTGGGCTGTGCCGCTTCAGCGTCGAGGGGCGGCCTCTCGATGGCAACCCGGCGTTGCTGAGCATCTTTGGCTTTGACACGATCGCAGATCTTTTGCAGGCTAGCCCTATTCAGCCCAGCAGCCCGGTAACCGATCGGGCTCAGCCCATGCTCTGGCGAGACTACCTGGGGCAGGCGGGCACCCTGAAGGACTGCGAGCTAAATCTACTGCGATCGGATGGACGCAACCTGTGGGTGCGGGTGGTGGCCAGGGCGATCGCCGATGCCACCGGCACCATTCAGTACTACGAGGGAGCCGTCGAAGACATTACCGAAATTAAAGCTGCCCAAACCGCCCTGGAGGAGTTAGCCATGCGCGATTCGCTCACCCACGTCTACAACCGCCGCCACTTCATTGAGCTAGCCAGCCAGGAACTGGCGCGATCGGCCCGCTTCAATCGTCCAGTCACCCTGCTCATGATTGACATTGACCATTTCAAGGTCATTAACGACACCTACGGCCACTTGGCGGGCGATGCTGTGCTGCGCGACATTGCCCTGCGGATTAAATCCAACCTGCGCCAGAGCGACATTTTAGCCCGCTACGGCGGCGAAGAATTTATTCTCATGATGCCCGAGACCGACCAGGCCCAAGCCTGGAGCGGGGCTGAACGGCTGCGCCAGGTGATTGCGGCCACCCCCTTCGACAGCGGCAGCGACCCGCTCTCCATTACCGCCAGTGTGGGGATGTCGTGCTGGCCCGCTAACTCAGACACAAACGCCCTAGCATCGCTGCCCCACATTAATGATCTGATTAGCAAAGCTGATCAGGCTCTCTACCGCGCCAAGCACTCAGGCCGAAACCAAACCCAGGCCGAAACCTGGCTTTACAGCGTTGGTCAAATCGCCTAAGTAAGCACCTGTTTAGAGCAACGGTACAGTATCGAAACGACAGTCCTATTCTGGTGCCCCAGCTCCGTCTGGGCACCCCAGATTTGCGGATCTGCCGCTCATATTACAAGACAAAGCCGCCAAGCATTCCAATGCAGAGCCTTAAAGGGGCAGCGAATACGGAACTGGCGTTCTAGCTGTCTCCGTGTGATACCAAATCCGAATCACAAACCCCCGATTCCCAAAAGGCCAACCTGTAGGGGCGAATGGCATTCGCCCAGAGGTATTGGGGGTATCTAAGCAGGATTTAGTATGAGATGCAATGGCAGTAGCCAGGGGCATAAAAATGCCCCCCAGCGCTGGACATGGAGCGTCCGTAGCTGAGGGGCAAACATAGCCGCAGCCGGTTAGCTAGCGATGTAGCCGTGCATAGTGGCCTTGCGGCGGCGCAGGTGCTTGAGGGCCTGCTGCTCAAGCTGGCGCACCCGTTCTCGGCTGATGTTCATGCGGTTGCCCACCTTGGCCAGCGACAGCTCGTTGCCGTCTTCGAGACCGTAGCGGAGGGTAATCACTTCCTTCTGCTGAGGGGTAAGCTCAGACAGCAGGTTGCGAATATCCTGCTTGAGCGACTCTTGAGCCGTAAAAGTTTCGGGCGAAATACCGTCGTCTTCAAGCAGCTCTTGCAGCTCGGTATCCTGGTTGTCGCCGATGCGCACATCCAGAGAAATGGGCTGCCGGGCCAGCACCAAAAACTCGCGAATTTGCTTGGGCTCCAACTCCAGGGCTTCACCAATTTCGTTGGCGTTGGGGCTGCGGCCCAGCTGCTGAGACAGCTCGCGCTGCACCCGCTTGATCTTGTTGAGCTTTTCGGTGATGTGAATGGGCAGGCGAATGGTGCGCGCCTGCTGGGCGATCGCGCGTGTAATCGCCTGGCGAATCCACCAGTAAGCATAGGTTGAGAACTTGTAGCCCTTGGTGGGGTCAAACTTCTCAACACCACGCTCCAAACCCAGGGTGCCTTCCTGAATCAGATCGAGAAACTCCAGGTTGCGCTTCTGGTACTTTTTGGCGATCGCAACGACCAGGCGCAGGTTGGCCTCAATCATTTTGCGCTTGGCTCGCTCGCCCTGGCGGACGATCTGCTCAAGCTGCTCTTCGCTCAGCCCAGCCGCCTCAGCCCACTCAGTCTGGCTGGGCTCGTGGTCTAAGGACTCTGTCAGGCTTTCCTTTTGCTCTAGCAGCGCCATGTAGGACTGCACCTGCTTACCGAAGATAATTTCTTCTTCGTGGGTCAGCAGGGGCACCCGACCAATCTCATGGAGGTAGGTTCTTACAGCGTCAGCACTGTAGAGGGGCTTACTTTTTATTGTGCGTGTCTTTGTCTTAGCCATGAATTAACCTTTCCTCCACTGACAGTGCGAATACGCCGAAACCGAAACCCTAGAAACCTGAAAGTCAAAAAATTGAAGCAATGGTGACCCAACAGAACTCGTTCTCAATACCTGAAACCCAAAGAATGGCCGACTCCGCAGCACTGAGCTAATCTGCTAACGGTGGATGAAACCGAGAGCGGGCACCCTGCATCTCTCATCTGTGCCCAACTCATCTAAAACCAGCGTCCTATAATTTCCTGAGCTGACCCTTAAAGATCAGGATTAAATTAATCACTTGCAACGCATCTCTACCGAGGTGAAGCAACTGAGCGAGCAATGACTCTAGGAGAAGCAGCTAAGAGCACCAGCGCTGAGGCCAACAGCCCGAGTCATAAAAAGCACGTTGAGCAAAGCGCTGAGGTCAACCCCTAGGCTCAAACTCGAAGGCATTATGAGTTTACTCCTTCAGAATATAACAACTTTCGAGTTGCGTAAAGTGTTACAAGTTGTAGTTTCCTGTTTGACGGCTAGGGACTCGCCTTTGTTTCCATGGTTCAGAGTAACTAGCTCCTGCACAACGGTCTGCATCAGATGTGTCAGTTCCAGAATCATCAGACTCGAGCGGCCACATCGGGCAGAACTTTTGTCTATATAGATGATGATGCCAAATCTAACCGCTTGACCCAATGGGGCTTCCCCCCTGGGAAAACCGAACCTGAGCGACTGACTCAGCGATCGCACCCCTAAACAATCAGCCTGGGTAGTTTAGGTAAACTCCCTCAATATCAAATTACCGGGACTATATAACAGGGGTGTGTCGGCGATATGGCAGCTCTATGGCAGGGGCGACGCCATACTACAAACCGCTATAGGCTTACTCTGGCCTTCTGCCAGGCTTGGTCTGCGGGTATCGACGCGTTGTGCATCAGCACGTTTTGTCGGAGGCTGGCGCTCGCGGTCATACGCCCCAAAACTTGTGCCAAAATCCCAGCCCAAAACTCGCCCGAAAGTCGCCCAAACCCGGTAGACTCAGTGAGATTATTTTTTCATCATATAGACATAAGTACCCATGAACTACGGGCTAAACCACCGTCTGCTGACCACGAGACCCGCTCCTATCGGCATTTTTGACAGTGGGGTAGGCGGCCTGACGGTGTTGCGCGAAATCTATAGACAGCTTCCCAATGAATCGGTGCTGTACTTTGGCGACACGGCGCGGCTGCCTTACGGATCGCGATCGCCCGAAGAGATCCTTTACTTTGTGCGCCAAATTTTGACCTGGATGGCTGAGCAGGGCGTCAAGATGGTGATGATGGCCTGCAACACCAGTTCGGCTTTGGCCCTCGACCAGGTGCAGAGCGAGTTTCCGTTTCCGGTACTGGGGCTAATTCGGCCCGGAGCGCAGGCGGCGGCTCTCAGAGGCAAACGTATTGGGGTGATTGCCACCCAGGCAACCGTCAACAGCCAGGCCTACACCAACGCCATCCAAGAAATTTCACCGACCTGCCAGGTGTGGGAGGTTGGCTGCCCCAAGTTTGTGCCCCTGGTTGAGCAAAACCAGATCAATACGCCCCAGGCTCAGCAAATTGCTGCCACCTACCTGCGATCGCTGATGGCGGCCAACATCGACACGCTAGTGTACGGCTGCACCCACTACCCCCACCTGGCTCCGGTGCTGACGTCAATTTTGCCCAGCACGATGCAGTACGTTGACCCGGCTGTATCAATGGTGGCCGCTGCCGCTCAAGAACTCGATGCTCTCGGACTGCGCAGCAGTGTTCCAGCCTGGTCTACAGAGTTTTACGTCAGCGGGTCAGCGGTCGACTTTAAACGACTTGCCGTACAGTGGCTCGGTCATCAGCCCAAAGTCAGCCAAGTTCGCCTACCGGAGCTAGCTGTTCAGCCCCAGGGCTAGGGAACTTTATCAGGTGAATGCCGACGATGGCCCAGGCTTCACTTGGTTACAGTCCCTAGTACAGCATCAACGCTAAAAATTAGGGTGCTGCAGGGTTCATGACGCTAAGGCAAAGCTCTGCCCTAGCGTCAGTCATGCCCAGAGGGCTATACGCGCAGTAGTGCACCATAGGAAAGGCTATCCCAAGAATAGCCTTCTTCACTAAATTTCAGTCTTGACAGAGCCCTAGCCTGCTTTGTGAGCCGGGCGTAGCAGTAGCAAAGAAATCCGGATTGCAGCCACGATTAACGGCATGTTCCAAAGTAGCCTTAAAGAGTTCCAGCTCAACCTGCTCCAAAGTTCTGAAGCGGCAGGCCCAGCAGGACAAAATTGCCGACACAAAGGAGACGTTTATAGGGATGGAATACTCGTCACCGTTTAGCCTTTGGTGCTTAGCTTTCGGTGCGGCGCGAGGTACTGGCGTATTTCGCTAGCAGCAGCGCGCCATAGACCACCAGTAAATAAACGATCGCCAATAGCGGAATAACCCATAATGAGGAAGCGTAAGTCATGGTCAACAGAGGTAGTAAGTAAGCAATAAAGCCCGGCAACGGAGGTAGGCAAGCTGGGTTTAGTAGCAGCCAAAAGGATGCGCAAACCCACCCCTTCTCTAAGAAGGAATTTTGCCCGACGACTATTTGGGATGAGATAACTCACCCTTAAACCGTATAAAAACGACCTGGCGCTCAGAAAACAGGCGGAAAACCGCCCAGCACCGAGATCAACTCAAAGTAGTAAACAGACAATAACCGGGCTAAAGTAGCCGTCTAGAACTTGCCTGTTGTCTTGAGAAATTCTTAATTTCAGTCTATCACGTGATTCTCAAGCCGAGAGGCCAATTTGAAACTCAAACGGGTATAAATTTAGGCCATCCTCAAGATTGACCTCGGCCTTCTCCACGCGCTGCTGCGATCGCGACACCAATCGCCATGATGCTGTCGTCACAAAGGTTTTAGCCGTAGAGCAAAACCGCTACCAGAGCCAAGTTTAGGGTCTTTAGCCCGAGAAAAGCTCTGGCTTTTGCCAATACTCCCCCCGGGCTTGCCTTAGAATGACGATAGAATATGTAAAAATTCGTAACTTTACCGCTCTTGCCGGGGTCCATGACTTCAGTAACTTCTCTTTTCGCGCCGGTTGAGTCCGACCTTGACCAAATGACCCAAAACCTAAAAGGGTTAGTTGGGACGAGGCATCCCATTCTGTCGGCGGCGGCAGAACACTTGTTTGGGGCCGGAGGCAAGCGGTTGCGCCCGGCCATCGTGCTGCTGTTGTCTAAGGCCACCCTGCCGGGGCAAGATATTACGGCTAAGCACCGTCGCCTGGCCGAAATCACCGAGATGATTCACACCGCCAGCCTGGTCCATGACGATGTCGTCGATGAGGCCAGTCTGAGGCGGGGGGTACCGACCGTACACAGCAGCTTTGGCAACCGCATTGCGGTGCTGGCTGGAGACTTCTTGTTTGCTCAGTCGTCGTGGTACCTGGCCAACCTCGACAACCTGCGGGTAGTCAAGCTGCTCTCTCAGGTAATCATGGATCTGGCGGAGGGCGAAATTCAGCAGGGGCTAAACCGCTTTGATACCAGTCTCTCGATTGATGCGTATTTAGACAAAAGCTATTTCAAAACCGCTTCCTTAATGGCCAACAGCGCTAAGGCGGCTGGAGTGCTCAGCGAAATGCCCGAAGCGGTGATTGAGCAGCTCTATGACTACGGACGCCATCTGGGCTTGGCCTTTCAGATCGTCGATGACATTCTCGACTTTACTAGCTCTGACGAGGTCCTGGGCAAGCCCGCCTGCTCTGACCTCAAGAGCGGCAACTTGACAGCGCCGGTGCTCTACGCCATGGCGGAGCATCCCTTTCTGACCACCCTGATTGAGCGAGAGTTTTCTGAGGCCGCTGACTTTGATCAGGCGATCGAGTTAGTACACTGCAGTAGCGGTATTGGTCGATCGCGCGATCTAGCGGCTCACCACGCACGTCAGGCCGCCGCCTGTCTAGAGCACCTGCCGCCCTCCGCCGCTCGCCAGGCGCTGCAAGATCTAACCAGCTATGTGCTGCGACGCATTTCCTAGGGCAGGCTGTAACCCATGGGCCAGGAGATTGAGCGGAAGTTTTTGGTGGTAGGCGACAGCTGGCGTCGCGCCGCGCTAGGCGAGGTCATGCGCCAGGGATACATTCCCACCCAGGATGCCCGCACGGTGAGAGTGAGGCAGGTGGGCGATCTCGCCTATCTCACCCTGAAAGGCCCCGCCGTCGGCTTGGTGCGCCCTGAATTTGAGTACCCCATCCCCGTAGAAGACGCTCAGGTCATTCTAGAGACTCTCTGCACCCCTCCCTTAGTTGAGAAAACCCGCTACCGCCTGCCCCTGGGCGACGTAGTTTGGGAAATAGACGAGTTTTGGGGCGACAATCGGGGTCTAATTGTGGCCGAGGTAGAGCTGACCAGCCCCGACCAAGCCGTAGACCTCCCAGAGTGGGTGGGGGCAGAGGTTACCTACGACCCCCGCTACCAAAACTCCAACCTGGCCCGTCATCCGTACAGCACCTGGGGTACCTGAGCTGAATTCTCAGATTGGTATTCTCTAGGTCGAATACTGTCGCCCTCGCCACTGGGTGGGCCGCCGCAGCGAAGACAGACCAATCCGCAAGACTGCCACTGGGTCAGCCAGGGGCGACAGCCAAAAGGCCCAGGCTCCCGGTGCCCCGCGCAGGTCGTAGGCCGAGGCAACCGCGGCCTGCATGCCGACTCGCATGACCAGCAGGCCCAGGTTGATAGCCCACAGCAGCAGCAATGGCCCCGACCAGATCGCTGGGCTTCCCTGCTGCACCAGCCACAGCCCCGGCACCAGTACCCAGGGTAGCCCCTGCACCAGGGCTAAAAAGGCTAAGTCCCACCACACTTGAGCCGCGGATGCCGCATCCTTTAGATCGAGGGAGCGGCCCCACTCGCGCCAGGTTTCGGCCATGCCCTCATACATGCGCACCTTGAGTAGGCGACTACCATCCCAAAACCCGACTTTGGCGCCCTGGGCAGCGGCACAACGGGCCAGGGTCACGTCGTCACAAAATGATTTTGAGGCCGACTGGTACCCATTGAGCTGCTCGAGCAGCGATCGCCGCACCATAAAGCACTGACCATTAGCCATCACCCGCTGGGGCGCCCCGCTGGGGCTGCCAGCTGGGCCAAAACGGTAGACGAGCGTCATCAGTAGAGCCGGCTGCAGCCAAAATTCGCCGGGATACTTGAGAATAAATCGAGGCGCCAGCGACACCAGGTCATAGCCTTCGGTTTCCATCGCATTGGCAAGGGCGGCTACCAGGCCGGGCTGAGGCTGAGTATCGGCGTCAATGCCCAGAACCCAGGTGCTAGCGGCGGCGGTGTGGCGAAAGCCGTAGTCTAAGGCCCAGGGACGACCGACCCAGCCCGGGGGCAGCGGGTCATCTTCCAGTAACCGCAGGCGCGGGTCATCAGCCTGGTAGGCCTCGACTACCGCCTGAGTGCCATCGGTAGAGCGGCTATCGACCACTAGCACCTCGCGCAGCTCGTAGCTCTGGCGAGTGAGTCCCTCTAGGCAGGGGCGCAGACGGTGGGCCTCGTTGAGGGTGGGCACAACTACGGATACACTACCGAGCTGCTCAAGGGTGGGGGGTTCTGGAGCCAGGGGCGGGCGGCGAAAAGGGCCTTGTAACAGGCGCGACAGCAGGACCGCCACCATTGGCACCTGCACAACTAAGAGAACCACCGCCACAGCACTCAACCAGGGAAACGGAGCAGCCACATCAGCGGGCAAGGGAGTACCTCAAACCAGTCAGACTAACAGGATATGAATTGGCTGCTTAAAATTAGCCCTTCATCCACCGGCCAATAGGCCATCAACGCGTATCGATGTCAAAAATAGTCAGCCCTGCTGAAAAACCGAGGGCCGGTGCTACTTCAAAACTACCTTGGCCGAATTCACGGGTTCAACTACCTGAGCAGGCTGAGCCACATTGGCCAGGCTCTCCTGGACGGTCGCGCGCCAACACAGCACGGCAGGCAGTGCCCCCGTCAAAATACCCAGGGCAATAGGAACATAGAAACCAGCCGCCAGGCTCATGACCAGTGCAAAGCCAAAGTTGGACAGGTACACCACTAAGGGCAGAGTGAGCTGAGCCTGATCCAGCTCGGGAGAAAACTTGAAAGTCTTCCACAGCCCCAGAGCTACGCCCATAAACACGATTCCTGTCCCCAGCCAGCCAGCAAAGTTTTGATAGGGCATGCCGAAGAAAGCGCCGGGCTGGTGCCAGTACCAGAAGGGCAGCGCGGTCTGGCTCATGGCCGGGTCAAGCACAAAGTCCCAGGAGGTAAGCAGCACAGAGCCCAGCAGCACGGCTGCTAGCGATCGCGCCCAGCCGTAGCGACCAGGGCCACCGCCCGCCGCCAGACCGCTGCGGGCCAGCAAAAAGGACGCCAAGCCCAGATAAAACCACGACAGCGGAATCGTGAACGGCACTAGCCCGGCCACCTTGTAGCCCAGCCCGTTGAGATAGCTGTAGTGGCCAAAGGGAAAGCCCGTGCTGGTGCCCAACAGCTCGCTGGTGACGGAGATACCGATGGCTGCGATCGCAAAGGTCAGCAGAGTACCCAGCCCCAGGGTGCGGTAAGCGTATAGAGCGACCGCCAGGGTGCCCAGCAAAATGTAGCCGACCCCGCCGCCAGCCATGCTCCACTGAAATAGCGTCTGCCCGGCCGGCAGGTAATCTAGGATGCCAGGGTGGGGCACCACCCACAGTAACCCTGCCAGACCAAAGGCCATAGCGACGATATGACCGTACAGGCAAAACCGCTCGATGGCTAAAAGATTTCTCATGGTAAGTCCCAGATACTGATTGTCGGGCTACTGTAGCTCAGCTCTAGCTCGCCCGCTGCGCCCATGTGCTGTTGATAACTATAGTTGCAATCGTCGCTTAAATCATAAGTTTTGTAAACGGTGAATTTTAGGGCGTCGGCCCTGGCTCAAGCTTTGCAAACGAGAAAAAGTTATCGGTTCTTCAGGCGGGCGGAGGCGGCTCGGCCGGACGGAGATACGGTGTGGAAATTGGGAAAATCGGCTAGGATGACGGCATACAGGTCAGATCTTTGAGATCCTATGGCACCGATGATGACCCCTGGCCCAACCCTGACGGTGAGGCCACTGCAGTACCGCGATTTAGACGACCTCAAGCAGTGGCAGCCAGACGATCTGGAGGCTGGCGGCGATCGCGATGCCGCCGAGGCCATGGTGTCATGGCTTGACTTTCAGCGGCGGTGGTACGGCCCGCTTAAGGTGATGAGCTGGCTGCCTCGTCCGGTGCAGCAGCAGAGCCAAACCACCTTTGTCGCTGAGCGCCAAAAAAGCCTGGTCGGACTGATTCAAGTCTCCCCCTTTAACCAAACTCGCAGCACCTGGCGGGTTGAACAGGTCGTGATTAACCGCCGCGCTCTGGCCGACACCGCCGCTCCAGATACCTCGGGCTACATGGATGTCGGTTCGCGGCTGCTGCGCCACGGGTTTGAGGCGGTATGGGAAGCCAGAACCTGGATGATAGAAGTCGATGTCAGCTACAAATCGGCCCTGGCTCTCTATCGCTTTAATGGGTTTCAGCCCCTGGCCCAGATCACCTACTGGGCGCTGCCGCCCGAGCAAATTGCCGCCCTGGCTCAGCGCGAGCCCGATCTGCCCAACCTGCTGCCCATCAGCAACGCCGACGCCCAGCTGCTCTACCAGCTCGATACGGCATCTATGCCGCCCCTGGTCCGGCAGGTGTTTGATCACCAGATTCAAGATTTCAAGACAGGGTTGCTGAGTACCGTCAGCGCCACCACAGATCGCCTGGTCAACCAGGTGGAAACGGTTAGCGCCTACGTCTTTGAGCAGCAGCGCAAGGCCGCCATTGGCCAGTTTAAGCTCGCGATTTCCCGCGACGGCAAGCAGCCCCATACGGCTGGGCTGACGGTGCATCCGGCCTACACCTGGCTCTATCCAGAGCTGATGACGCAGATGGCCAAAATCCTGCAGCCCTTTCCGGCTCAGTCTCTGCGGCTGACCTCCCTCGACTACCAGCCCGAGCGCGAGGCCTGTTTTACCCAAATTCAGGCGATTCCTGAGTCCCATGCGCTGCTGATGTCGCGATCGGTCTGGCATAAGGTGCGCGAGGCTCGCCACCTATCCCTAGAAGGACTGCAGCTATCCGACGTGTTGACCGGGCTACAGCCCGCTGGTAAGCCCATTCCCGGCCGCATGACCTGGTCGGCAGAGCGCTGGCCGGTGCTGGGGCCGCAGAAGCCCGAGGGCAGCAACGATATCCCTGGCCCCGAGGGCGATCGCTAGGCCTTGCCGGTTCTATGACCACAGCGCTATGACGCCTGTTTCCGCTCTGGGGTTGGATATTGGTCGCAGGCGCATTGGTGTGGCGGGCTGCGACGGTACCGGCCTGATCGCCACCGGGCTAACGACCCTACAGCGGCGATCGTTTGCCGAGCTAGTCGCCGATCTTCAGCAGATTGTCTCGGCTCGACGGGTCGAGGTGCTGGTCGTGGGTCTACCGCTGACCATGGATGGCGAAGAAGGCTTCCAGGCCCGCCAGGTGCGTAAGGTAGCTGGCGGGCTAGAGCAGGCGCTGGGTTTGCCCGTCATCTATGTAGACGAACGACTGAGTTCGGTGGAAGCTGAGCAGCTGATGCGGGCTGCGGGTCATTCTGTCGCCCACGAAAAAGCCCTGATCGATCGCAAAGCCGCCGCCATTATTTTGCAGCGCTGGCTAGACGAACGCCGCTCGTCCTGAGCTCGTCGCCAATAGACGTAACAGGATGGGATATTCTGATAAAACCGTTCAGTGTTCATGCTGGGCTGCGGCCCTGTTGTCCGCACCTGGTTATTCAGAAAAAGAGTGGCTTCATGGCGGATAATACCCAACCCATCGATGAGTCAGCCGTCGTTCTTACCGACGATGCCGGGCGGTTTTTGCCCTGCCAGGTGGAGCAAAGCTTTCAGCTCAATGGCCGCGAATACCTGCTGCTGCTGCCCATCGATGCCCCAATTGAGATTTTTGTCTGGCAGCAGGGCGATGACGACGACGATATCTTGATGGATATCGAGGATGAGGATATCGACCAAATTTTCTTAACGGCCAAGGCTGTGCTGGCAGAGCAAAACCTGATGCTACAGCGCACCGCCATTACGCTGACCGCCGCTGGGGAGCTACCCGACGCTGAGGAGGACAACTGCCTCACTCTGGAGCTCGATGAACTCGATGAAACAGGCAATCCGCTCACCGAAGAGTTTCAAATTTTAGCTACCTGCTTTTACGAAGACGAAGAATACACCCTGTGTACCCCACTCGATCCGTTGCTTATTTTTGCCAACCGCAACAGCAGTGGGACGCTAGAGGTCGTGACCCCCGAAGAGTTCCAGCTGATTCGCGGCAGCCTGGAAGAAAAATTGTTTGATCTATTAGAGTAAGAGTGTTCCAGCAGGATACTGAATCCAGAAGTTTATGACAATAGGCCCAACGGGTCGAGTTTGTGAGCTAAAGGAAACATCTTTGAGCTGGAATATTCCAAGGGCGTCTAGATATGGACGATGATACAGACGGCCCCGGTGACGATTATCCAGATTGCAGCTTATGACTAAGGGTTCACGCTGGGTTCGGTGGAGTTTTTTGGGCCTGCTGCTGCCCCTTGCTACAGGGGCAGCAGCCTGGCAGGGCTGGGCCTGGTGGAGTTGGGCCAATCGGCCCGTGAGTGACAACACCGCTGAAACTGCGGCTCAACTCGTGCAGATTCAGATTCCGCCGGGCACTCCGGGGCAGCAGATTGGCCAGGACCTGGAGGCGGCCGGCCTGATTCGTTCGGCGTTGGCCTGGAAGCTGTGGTCGCGCTGGCTGGCCTGGCAAAACCCCGAAGCGGGGTTTCAGGCAGGCACCTACGCCCTGAGCCCCATCGACTCTATGACCACTATTGCTGAAACCATTCGCAGTGGTCAGGTGGTACAAACCTCGTTTACCATCCCCGAGGGCTGGAACCGCAGGCAAATGGCCGCCTATTTTCAGGAAGCTGGGCTCTTTTCGGCCGATGCCTTTCTGGCCGCTACGGAGCAAATTCCCAGGGATCAATATCCCTGGCTGCCCGACACAGTTCCTCATCTGGAGGGATTTTTGTTTCCGGATACCTACCAGCTACCAAAGGAAGGCGTCACCCCGGAAGCCGTCGTAGACGCTATGCTGCAGCGCTTTGAGACGGTGGCACTACCGCTCTACCAGCAGGCGAATACCGACCTATCGCTGCTGGAGTGGGCTACACTCGCCAGCATTGTTGAGAAAGAATCTGTGGTTCCCGATGAGCGAGACATTATTGCTGGGGTGTTTACCAACCGCCTGCAGCAAAACATGCCCCTGGGGGCCGACCCCACCGTCGAGTACGGCCTGGGCATTACCCAAACCAAGGAGCAGCCCCTCACCTGGACCCAGGTGGGTACGCCCTCACCCTATAACACCTATATTAATCCCGGTCTGCCACCCACCCCGATCGCCAGCCCTGGCCAAGCCAGCCTTGAGGCTACCCTGACCCCAGCCAGCACCGACTACCTATACTTTGTGGCCCGCTACGACGGCACCCATGTCTTTAGCCGCACCCTGGCTGAGCACGAGGCCGCCCGCGATGCGATTCGAGCCGCTATTGACAACTAGCCGCCGCCGGATGGTTAGCTAGTCGTTTGGGTTAGCTTAAGCATGGGCGGCGTGGGAAGGCTGCGATCGCTCCTCCTGCGCCTTGCGTCCAAAGGCCTCCGATCTAGATTATGCTGGCCTTTGGGGCTTACGATTTTGCCATGTCCTTTTCTCGCCTGCTACAACCCGACTTAGTTCTGAAGGGAAACGTTCTCAGCATTTCTCCAGATTTACTGGCCCGCCACGGCCTTAAGGGACTGATTTTAGACGTGGATGATACCCTGGTGCCCCTACGTCAGGCTGAAACCAACCCCGACCTGGCCCGCTGGATGAACCACATCAAGGCCGAAGCCTCGGTGTGGCTGGTGAGCAACAACATTAACGCCCCTCGCATTAGCCGCATTGCAGATCTGCTAGAGGTGCCCTACCTGACCAGCGCTGGCAAACCCTCGGGCCGAAAGCTGAAGCTGGCCCTGGCGGCTATGAACCTGCCCGCCAATCAGGTAGCCATGGTGGGCGATCGCCTGTTTACCGATGTTCTAGCTGGCAACCGAGTGGGGTTGTTCACAATCTTGGTCAGCCCAATGCCTGACCTCAATCAGGTTGTGCGCACCTCCCCCCTGCGCTCCCTTGAGGTCATCATCTCCCAATATCTGGGGGTGACGCTTTAGACGCTTGGTGGTATTGCATACGTACGTCGAACATCTTTACAAACCACAACATATAGGCGAGAAACTTTGCGCAGGAAAATATAAAGAAAACATTAGAGTTAATTTGATACCTGAAAAACGCTGCGATAGTAGGAATACATAAAGAGAGGCCAGTTCATAAAGGCCTTTAGTTTAATAAGCTATTTTTGGGTGTCGACCTTGGGGTTGGCACCCAAAGTTTTTTTGGGCGCGATCGCTCACCCGATCCTCGCTTCTCCAACTCGGTCAGGAGTTAGGGCAATTGGCGGTACGACCTGCCGCAGGCGGATTGCTATACTGCCAGGGCTATCTTTTTGAGGGTTGAGGGTTGACCGTGAGCCCAGTTCAAACTTTAGTGGTAAAAATTGGTACCTCTAGCCTGACCGGCGGCGGGGCGGGCCAGTTTGCCCTCTCTACCCTGGCGGCGCTGGTGGAAACCCTCTGTACGCTCCGTCAGCAGGGGCACCAGGTGGTGCTGGTGTCATCGGGGGCCGTGGGCATTGGCTGCAGGCGGCTGCACCTGAGCGATCGCCCCAAAACCCTGGCCATGAAGCAGGCGGTAGCTGCCGTGGGCCAGGGCCGCCTCATGCGAATTTATGACGACCTGTTTTCGGCGCTCAACCAGCCCATTGCCCAGGTGCTGCTGACCCGGAGTGATTTGGCTCAGCGATCGCGCTACGTCAACAGCTACCGCACCTTTCGCCAGCTTTTGCAGCTGGGAGTGATTCCTATCGTCAATGAAAACGACACCGTGGCGGTAGAGGAACTCAAGTTTGGCGATAACGATACCCTATCGGCCCTGGTCGCCAGTTTGATTGGTGCTCAGTGGCTATTTCTGCTCACCGATGTCGATCGCCTCTATTCCGCTGACCCGCGCTCTAACCCCGGAGCCGAGCCGATTATTGCGATCGATCGCCTGGCCGACATTCAGGCTCTCAAGGCGGTCGCCGGTGGCCAGGGGTCGGCCTGGGGCACTGGCGGCATGCTGACCAAGCTAGAGGCGGCCCAAATTGCCACCACCGCTGGGGTACGCACAGTCATTACCGACGGCCGTCAGCCCCAAAACGTTGTCAAAGCCCTGGCTGGAGAAGCCGTAGGCACTCAATTTGCGCCCCGGCCTCAGCCCAGCCCAGCCCGCAAGCGCTGGATTGCCGCTGGCCTTGCTCCTGCCGGACGACTTTATCTCGACCAGGGGGCTACCAAGGCCATTCTCAACGGAGGCAAATCGCTGCTCGCCGCAGGTATCACCCATATTGAGGGCGACTTTGAGGCCCAGGATGCGGTGGTAATCTGCAGCGCCAGCGGGGCCGATATCGCCCGAGGCATTGTTAACTACAACGCCTCAGAGCTACAGCGCATTCTGGGACAGCGATCGGAGCACATTGCTGAGATTTTGGGCTATAGCGGGGCCGATACCGTGGTTCACCGCGACAATCTGGTAATTGCAGCGGATACGGATAGCCTTGGCAGTTTGTAGGGCATGGTCACCTCATGTTAGTCCATAAGGACTACCCAAGAGGCTTACTCAGCGGTGAAGCGTTGAGGTTGCCAGAGCTAGGGCTTTAGTAAGCCCCCCTGCGATCGAACAAGACCGTAATGGTTTTTACAATCACCTGCAAATCGTACAGGGGTGACCAGACATCCTGGTACTGCAGGTCGAGGTGCACGATTTCTTCAAAATCTTTGATCGCCGATCGCCCGCTAATCTGCCACTGCCCGGTCATGCCCGGCTTGACCTCAAGCCGTCGCCAGTGGTGGGGACTGTAGCGCGAAACCTCGTCTTCGGTAGGTGGACGAGTGCCCACCAGGCTCATGTCGCCCTTAAGAACGTTCCAGAACTGTGGAAACTCGTCGAGGCTGGTCTTGCGCAGCAGACGGCCAACCCGAGTAATGCGAGGATCATTTTCGTTTTTGAAAATGAGGCCCTGGGCTTGATTAGAAACAGTCTGCTTGAGGAGATCGGCATTTTGCACCATTGATCGAAACTTCCAAATGGTGAAGGGCCGCCCCTGGAGACCATAGCGCTTCTGAGCATAAAAAATGGGGCCAGGGCTATCTAATTTAATGGCTAACGCCACCGGCACTACAATCAAACTTAAGATAACCAGGCCCGCCAGGGCACCCAAAATATCGATAGATCGCTTAATAAGGCATTTAGCAGAAGGATGAATAATGGCTACGGAAATGTCTGGGGCGACATTTCCGGAACTGTCTGGACGGAGGGATAGCATGGTAGACCCTGTTGACGAATTCGTGTGCTCTAAGTATGTTTAAAAATTTTATACCGACCTGACCGTGAATACCCCAACAAATTAAGCAACTTCGTGCTTTTTTTAACACAAGTACCGAATGGAACTAACCCACTCTGAATAGTACTGGAGCCGCGATGAACTTAGTGTAATGATTATCACAGTCACTCCAGGTATAAGTACACACGGAGGTATGTGATCACTATCAGCCCAACTAGAATAAATTGGGCCGCAATAAATCGCCCTTCGCAGAAACTTTCTAGAAGAGCAGCGATCATAAAATTTGCGTGAAGCTTTTGATGGGTGATGCCCTCGGCAGAATAACTGAGCTAAAAACTGCCCTATTTCGTGAGTCTGAAGGGAACTGATATTAAGATAAGCCTACAGCCGACCCAGAACACGCGAAAAGGATTGATGGCATGGCCAGGGCAGACACCATGGCGGAGGATTGGTTATCCCGCTTACGAGAAGATTTCCCTGATCAGCCTCAGTCTGTCTGTCAGAGCATTGTCAACTGGCTGCTGGGGGAGTCCCCAGAACGGTTGGCCGACCTGGCGGAGGCTGACCTGGCGATCGCACGGCAGGCGATTGAGTACCGCTATCGCATTTTGCAGCAGCGCTACTGGGGGGTTAGCCCCGATCAGGGCTATCAGCGGTTGATCAAGCGGCTGAGCAGTCTATTTCTAATTCGCAACAAGATTAAGACCTGGATCTCGCTGAGCCGCGATCGCCGTCGATCGGTGGTCGATGTGATTCAAGAGGTGATACAGGAGATGATGCGCAGCGATCGCCACCTGGCCCAGCAGCTCAAGTGGATCGCTACCTGCACCCAAAACTCACGGCTGCGCAACCTGCTGATGCTGGCCAGCATCGAAGAATATTGCCTGCGCCCTATCCGTAACCAGCCCCTGATCATCTATCGCTTTGTCAACTACCTGCGGCGCAGCCAGAAGGGCGGCATGACCCAGGTGCCAATCGGCGAACTGATTCGCCTGGTCTCTGATGAAATTGCCCCCGGTGACAGCGAAGACTCGCTCAGCCTGCTCGATGTAGAAGCCTGGAACCAGTACCAGGAAGAACAAAACGAGCTAGAGCAGCAGAGTATGCGGCACCAGGTGAAGACCTCGTTTGTCAACTACCTCAGCCGCAACCTCGACAACACCGCCGCCCGCTGGCTAGAGCTACACCTGAAAGGGCTGAGCCAAGACCAGATTGCCCAAAGCCTGGGTATGCCGGTGCAGCAGGTCTATCGCCTGCGCGAAAAAGTCAGCTACCATGCCGTGCGCATCTTTGCCCTGCGCGAGCAGCCGGCGATGGTGCTGGGCTGGCTCAAGACCTCGCTGCAAGAGCACAACTTTGGCCTCACCCCCACCCAGTGGGATCACTACTGGCAGGGCCTTTCTCCCGAAGAGCAGGCGATTTTAACCACCTATAAGGAAGGGCAACCCACTGAGGCTTTGGCCCGCCGCCTGGGCCTCAAGAATAGGCAAATTCAGGCTCAGTGGGTGCAGCTTTACCTGCGTGCCCAGGAGCTACGGACCCAGGGGGAGGGATAGCACCTGGGCGCACACACCCTAAACCTGCACTCGTGGGTTGAATCCACCCCTGTTTCAGGGCTGCAAATAACCGGCAGTTACGCAGTCTTCAATCACCTGTAGCACAAAGGGCCACAGCTCTGGGGCACCCGTTTCCACTGGGGCCATTCGCTGCATCACCTGAGTGCGGCAAATGCCGTGCTGCTTCCAGGTGCCGCCGCCGGTCTGCCAGTTGTGCAGCAAGGGCTGAAAGCGATCGAGGGCGGTGGCAAAGCGGGCGGTGGGGGTAGCCTGAGCCTCAAACTCATCCCAGAGCTGACGCAGGTAGCCGCATGACTCGCCCTGTACATCGCCCTCAGCGGTGGGCAGCAGTCCAAAAATGCGATCGGCGGCCCGCTGCTCGCGATCGGCTTTGTCGTCGTGGCCAGCGATGTCGTAACAAAAGGTATCGCCAGCGTCAATTTCCACCAAGTCGTGGATCAACACCTGGTGCATGGCGCGCTGCAGATCTACCTCGGGCGGGGCGTATTCAGCCAGCACCATTACCATCATGGCCAGGTGCCAGGAGTGCTCAGCGCTATTTTCGCGGCGCGAGGCATCCATGAGCTGGGTTTGGCGCCAGACCTGCTTGAGGCGATCAATTTCGACGACAAAGGCGATTTGTTGCTGAAGCCGTTGGTTGGTCATGAAGGGGAGTGTTATAGTAAAGAGGACTCGGACCCATGCGGTCGCAACGCCCAAATCATGTCAGGACCGGAAGGTAGCAGCATTACGGGATGCTTGTGACAGGCGTGGACTCCGGGTCTTTTGCGTTTTGGCCGCTTGGCGTCTTCTCCCCAGGTTAGTCGGGAGATGGCGACGGGTTTCACCCATGATAGGGGCGGCATTGCTCCTGGGAACCTGGCTCTGCTGCCGATACGCTAGGTCAGTTGCAGCGCGAAAAGGAGACCGCTGGCTATGGCTGGTTTCGGAGACGTCGTTAAAAAAGCGTTTTATTTGGGGGTTGGGGTAGCCTCCTACGCTGGAGAAAAGGCGGGCGATACCTTCAAAGACTTGCGAGAGCAATCGCAAACCCTGGTGAATGAGCTGGTAGCCCGCGGTGAAATTACCGCCGAAGAGGCTCAGCGCCTCGTGAATGATATGGTCAACCGGGCCCAGAATACGGCAGCTAGCAGCCCTAACGCTACAGACAATCTGCCGCAGCCGCGACCCATCGAAATTTTAGATGATGACACGCCTGGCGCTGTCGACCCCCAAACCGAGGCGCTACGCAGCCAGGTGGCGGCTCTGCGCCAAGAACTGGAAAACCTCAAGCGTAAGTCGAGTAACTAGCCCTATGGATGACTGGTCGAAGCAATTTTTTAATGCCTTTGGCACTGCCGTACAGGATTTTACCCAACAGCTGAGTGAAGACACCGAGCGCTGGCTGGATGACTTTACTGAGCAGCTGGTCCACGCCTCAGATGCCCTGATACAGACGACCGATCAGTGGGCAGAGCAGGTGCAGGAGGCGATCGACCCGGAGATCGATCGCATCGTGGATGAGCTAAACCACGTGGTAGCGCCCTGGCGATCGACGCTCAATACGCAGGTCAATGATGTTGTCGATCAGCTTGACGACATTTTGGGGCCGCTGGTGACCGGCCTATCGGGCATCGACCAGTGGTTTGAGGAAGTCTCAAGCCCGATCAACAGCACCGTAGAGCCGCTGCTGCAAAACTATCCGGCCTGCGTGGGCTGCCGCAACTTCTGCGGTCAGACCTACGGCGGCAACACCCTGGTGTGCGCCATGCACCCCTTTGGCCCAGACGAAGAACGCCACTGCCCTGACTGGGACTCGGTCTGGCCACAGCCGCCGACTGCGTGATGGTGGGATGGTTTATGGGCAGATTCGTTGAGGTGCATTGCTACGCGTTGGCGGAGCCTCGCCTTAGCGTTATGCACCCTACGGGTGGTCGGTCAGCAGCGGGAAGAAGTGACCGACGGGGCCCTGACCTTGGCCGATCGCCAGCGCGTGGTTGAGGGCGCTGGTAACATAGTCTTTGGCTTCTTTAACGGCGGTCAGGGGAGCTTTGCCCAAAGCCAGGTTAGCGGCGATCGCCGCCGACAGTGTACAGCCCGTACCGTGGGTATGGGTAGTATCGACCACGTCTGTGGCTAGAACCACCACCTCATGCCCGTCAAACCAAACATCGGTGCTGCGAAGCTGAGCGGCCATGCCTCCTCCCTTGACCAGCACCGCCTGGGGACCAAGCTGGTGAATGTGACGGGCGGCGGCTTCCATGTCCGCCAGCGTTGAAATCTCTAAGCCGCTGAGTAGCTGAGCCTCATAGCGATTAGGCGTGAGCACGTGGGCTTGGGGAATGAGATGACGGGTGAGAGTGGCGATCGCGTCATCGTCAATCAGCTGGGCCCCGGTGCGCGACACCATGACCGGATCGACAACCACAGGAATGGTTTGAGGCAGCGCGTCTAGAGCTTGGGCCACTACCTGAATAATGCCCTGGTTGAGCAGCATGCCGGTTTTGATGGCCTGTACCGCAATGTCGGCAGTAACGGCCTCAATTTGAGCGATGACGGCCTCGGGCGGCAGCGCATCGACCCGCGTTACCCCCAATGTGTTCTGGGCGGTGATGCAGGTGAGGGCGCTGGTGCCGTGGACCAGGTGAAAGGCGAAGGTGCGCAAGTCAGCCTGAATGCCAGCCCCACCGCCGCTGTCAGAGCCAGCGATGGTGAGGGCCGCAGGCCAGGGAGGCGGCGTAGACATCACTAGCGGTTGTTGTTAGGGCGTCGCCGCTGTAAAAACTCAGGGATATCTAGCCCTGCCCCCAGACCGCTGGAGCCGCTGCTGGCCGGAGGGGTAATCGGCGGGGCCGACAGCGTGCGCTTGAAGGGGGTAACCCGAGCCACGTCGAGCTCGGGCTGTGCGCCAGCCCGATTGTTAAAGCCGGTAGCAATCACGGTGATGCACACCTCGCCCTGCATGCGCTCGTCGATCACGGCACCAAAGATGATGTTGGCGTTGGGGTCAACCCCTTCGTAAATGATCTCGGCGGCTGCATTAACTTCGTGAAGGGTGAGATCGGAGCCACCGGTCACGTTGAACACGGCCCCGGAAGCCCCGTCGATGGAGGACTCTAGCAGCGGGGAGGAGATCGCCGCGATCGCCGCTTCTCGCGCCCGTGACTTGCCCGACCCCATGCCAATCCCCATCAGGGCCGTGCCCGCATCGGCCATAATGGCCCGCACATCGGCAAAGTCGACGTTGACCAAACCGGGGATCGTAATAATGTCAGAGATGCCCTGCACCCCTTGGCGCAGAATGTCGTCAGCGGTGCGAAACGCCTCCTGCACCGGAGTTTGCTCGGAGATCACCGACAGCAGCTTATCGTTGGGGATGATAATGAGCGTATCGACCCGGCCCTGCAGTGCAGCGATGCCCTCATCGGCCTGATTCATGCGGCGACGCCCCTCAAAGGTAAAGGGGCGGGTGACGACACCAACGGTCAACGCTCCCACTTCCTTAGCCACTTCAGCCACGATGGGGGCGGCACCCGTGCCGGTACCGCCACCCATGCCGGCCGTAATAAACACCAGATCGGACTCTTCCAGGGCGGCGGCAATTTCTTCGCGCGACTCCTCGGCGGCTTTTTGGCCAATGGCCGGGTTGCCCCCTGCGCCTAGCCCGCGGGTCAGCTTCTGACCAATGTGCAGGCTGTTGGTCATGGTGTTGGTATCGAGGGCCTGGGCGTCGGTATTAACCGACCAAAACTCAATGCCGGCCAGGCCACTGCTAATCATGCGGTTGACGGCGTTGCAGCCGCCGCCGCCGACCCCAATCACCTTAATGCGGGCGACGCTACTGGGCAAAGCCGTGTTGTTGGTGTACGTTTCTCCGGGCATAGCTCTGGCATTGTGGGGTTGACTGGAGTTACGCTCGCCGTGGCTAAACGGGTTAGACGGGCTAGCGAAAGCGGTCACAGCATCAGCCGACGAGCGCGGATCGGAGGGGACAGATTCTGCCTGGTGAGACAAATAAGCCTCGTAGTCAGCGCCGCTGTGGCCAGCACCATTGCCGTGGGGGTCGTCGGGGAGCATAGAAGTTAAGGCCGTAGACAATATATATTAATTACCCGTACTAGATAACCGAAGATAGCACCTAAGTCCTGAAATCTAAGCCCCGGCTGATTCTAGACAACTATAGAGTACTTCGCTGGAAAAAACCAAATCGCCTTGGCAAGTCTTAAACTACTGATTTAACCACTGAAACCCCAAAAATAAACGCCCCTGCAAAAATATGTTGAGTCAATTTTGAGCCAAAACAATTTTGATCGATGCAGCGTAGGGCTGAGGGCCGATTTTCATCAGGCCAACACCCTCAGCAGCTGAGGGTCAGGGGGTGGGTTCTGTCGATGGGGCCTTGGTATCAACTACGGCTATGGAGGGCGCGTCGGGGTTGCTCAGATCGATGCGGGCGACTTCGGTATCGGTGAGCTGGTTGGGCAGGTTGCGCATGCGATCGAGGGTGGCCAGCTGCTGCTCTAGCTCTGGGCTGTAGGGGCCGAGATAGACCGTACCAAGGGCGGTTTCTAGCACCAGGTTGTTAGGGTCGTGCCAGTCGATCTCGGTAACGGCGACCGGGCTGCTCACAATAGTTTCGTAGATTTGGGGCCAGTAGCGCTGGTACTGGGGCTGAATCCCGCGCAACTGAAGGGTGGGCAACTGCGGTGAGGCGCTGCCAAGGCCAAAGCTGGAGAGGGGCATCCAGGCCCCGTGGGCATCGAGAAGCCCGGCCTGGAGGTACTGATTGTCGGCGCTGCGATCGCCGTTGCCGACGGGCAGCACCACCGCCACCGGCACCCGCTCTTCGACTCGGACGTTGAGGCGGGGCGGCAGCAGCTGCCGAGTGACTTCGGCCCTGACAATGGGGCCGCGATCGCGCAGCTGGCGGGCCAATAGCTCTGGCTCAACCTTCATCAGGGCCTGGGGATACTGAAGCGGCACCAGGTTTTGTACCGCCTCATCGCTGAGCAGATGGTTGCCGCTGACATTGATCTGAGCCGGGTTGTGGATCAGCCACACCGGACGGGTAGCACCCCAAAAAATGGCGGCCGTCAGCCCCGAGAGGGCCCAAAACCGCCACAGCGCCTGGCTGATAGAAATGCGCCGCCGTCGCCTGAGGCTCTGGCGGCGGCTCTTGAGTTCGTCGCGGGAAAGGGGAGAAACGCGGGTCATGGCATGGGGAAGGGCTTAGCAGAGCCCGGCGATCGGAGCTGCCACAAAACGCGGGATCAGGGGATAAGTAAGGGGCCTATACTCGCGTATTTTGCCCTCGAACCCCGACCGCCTTTAGGCTGATGCCGATTTTAGCGCCTGCAGCGATTGATGCAACGCTTTTTCCCAGCGCAGTGCCAAATCGCTGTCGGTAAAGGGAATTCGGTAGGTTTCACCGCTGGCTGTCGCCAAAGCCAGCTCAACGCTCCCTTTGGCGGGCTGAGCCCCGTCGACCACGGGCTGGCCGTTGATCTCCAGCCGCAGGTCGGTGATGGCCTGGAGCGACAGCGTGGTGAGGTCGATAGGCCCCTGGCGGGTCGGGCGGCCCCAGGTCAGATCATCGCCCCGCTGACCCAGCATGGCCTTAATGTCGTACTTGCTGCGATCGAACTCGGCTGCCCAGGCTTCGTAGGCCTGCACCTTTTGGTACTCGTGCCAGCCGGCCCAGGCCAAGCCGATAAACACCGCCAGCAGGGGCAGCCAGAGAAGTCCTCGTTCCATATCAGGTAGCTTTACCTTATGAGTTAACGGCCAGCTCAGGCCTTGCTCTACTAATTGTAAAGTCTTGCAACGGCAGCCGACAGAATTTCCTGGCGCCATGGAAAAGTAGGCCTAGGCAAGTGACTTGCCGACCCACTGCATTTTATGGAGGCTGGTACATTGGCATTTCTACCTCTTTTAGCCACGGTTCCCCACACGGCGGCCTGGAGCCCTAAGGTGGCCGCTGTGATGATTGTCTGCAATATTTTGGCGATCGCCATTGGTCGGTTCACCATTCAAATTCCCGATGCGAAGCCGTCGCTGCCCTCCCCTGAATTTTTTGGCGGCATGGGGCTACCTGCGCTGCTGGGCACCACCAGCTTTGGTCATCTGCTCGGGGCTGGAGCCATTTTGGGCCTGGCCAATCTGGGTGTGCTCTAGAGTCGATCGCTAGCGTCAGAATAGTCAGCGTGAGGATGCTGGTAGCTTGGTCTACTGGCATCCTCACAACGTTTAGGGCTTGGATTTAAGCCCCTGGCAGAGGCGGCGATCGCGCTCTGCAACCCCGCTGTTAGTGCGCAGATAATCGCTCACCCAGGCGCAGCCATAGGCCAGGGGATCAAGGCTCAAGATTGACTCTGTGTTCCAGAGCACTACGGTTTCATCGTCTCCCACTGAGGCCAGCACGGTGCCCTCGCGATTGAAGACAACGCTGCGCACTCCAGAATTGTGCTGGTTTAGGGTATTGAGCAGAGCCGGGATCGGCTGAGATATCGCTCTAGGCGGGCACAGCTGACCAGAAGGACAGTCGAGGCTCCAAAGTTTGACCGTCTCGTCGATGCTGGCGGTGGCCAGCAGGCCACTGTCGGGGCTAAAGGCGACCCCCCACACCGCCGCCCGATGACCCGTTAACGTGGCCACCAGGGTACCGTCGGGTCGCCACAGCCGAGCGGTATTGTCGCCGCTGCCGGTGGCAATCCAGCGGCTGTCAGGGCTGTAGGCGACCCGCCACACCGCCGCCCCGTGATCGAGGCTGTGCAGTAACTCGCCCGTGGGGCTCCAGAGCCTGAGTTTGCCGTCGTTGCTGGCGGTGGCAAACTGCTCGCCCTGGGGATGGTAGTCAATGTCCCAAATGGGCGCTGGAGCCCCCGCCCAGCTCGCTATCAGGGCGCCATTGACCCGCCGCTGATAGATTTGGCCAGTTACGCTAGCGGCCACCAGCGACTGACCATCCGGGTGCCAGGCTACCCCCAGCAGGGCGGCGCCGTGGCCTGCGATCGTCTGTAGGAGGCCGCCCTCAAAATCCCAGATATTGATAGTCTTGTCCTCGCTAGTGGAGGTTAACCAGGGCTGAGTAGGGTGGGGGGCCAGGTTGGAAACGCCCGCCCGGTGAGCCTCTAGCCGGTCTGTGGTAGCCAGCTCGGTCGAGAGCAGCGTGATGTATTGATCGCTGCCAGCGGTGGCGAGGGTTTGCCCATTGGGGCTAAAGACCGCCCCTAAAGCCAAATTGTTCAAGCCCTTCAGCTTCTGGTGAAAGGGATTTTGGGCCTGCCACAGCAGCACCTGGTTGTCGGCCCCGGCGGAGGCAATGGTCGCGCCATCGGAACTGTAGGCCACGCCCCAGACGGCGGCGCTATGTCCCTCCAGGGTGGTCAAGAGCGTACCGCTGGCGCTCCATCGGGCGAGAGTTTTGTCCCAGCTGGCGGTGACAAACTCCTGCCCGTCAGGGCTGAAGGCGATCCCCTTGACGGGAGCCTGGTGGTGCACCAGAGTTTTGAGCAGGGTACCGTTATGGTTCCACAGCCGAACGGTCTTGTCGATGCTGCCGCTGGCGAGGCGATCGCCCCCAGGACTAAACGCCAGGGCATGTACCGGGGCGCTGTGATCGCTCAGGGTATGTAGGTATTTGCCGTCGGGCTGCCAGAGCGATATGGTCGCGTTATTGCCACCCAGGGCGATCGCATTGCCGGTCGGGCTGTAGGCTACGGCCCGCAGGCCAGTAACCTCTCCAGGGTGTTGAAAGCGGCCAACAGAGTCGCCTTGCAGGTTAAATAGCTCCGCCTGAGCGCCGTTGCCCCCGGCCAGCAGCATCTGGCTATCGGGGCTAAAGGCCAGGCCCCAAATAGAGGCCATAGAGGTCGCGATCGTACGCTCTGGCTCACCGGTTGCTGTCCACAGGCGAATGGTGCCATCGTCACCAGCGGTGGCCAGATAGCGCCCATCAGGGCTGTACTCCAGGGCGCGGATCGTGGCCTGGTGACCCGTTAGCGTTGCAATCAGCCGACCGTCGGACTGCCACAAGTGAATGTTGGCGTCGACGCCAGCAGTGGCGAGTTGTCCGGCGTAATCTGGATTGGGGTTGAAGCTAGTAGCCAGCACCGCCGCCCGATGCCCCGTCAGGCGATTTTTCTGATGAATGCTCAGCACAATGCGCTCCAAAATCGCGTCAGCCTGAGTCTGCAGGGAAGGGTTATTCCCTGGCAGCTGCCGCAGCCGCTGCTGGCCTCGAATTGCCTCCAGCAGCGCTTCAAACGACTGCTGGGATGAGTGCAGCGCCTCGGCACTGCGCACGATGGCGGCGGCTTCGTTTTGGGTCGCCTGACGGTACTGGCGACGGGCCACCAACCCTAAGCTGGTAGCCGCCACCAGGGCAATTGTCACCGCCCCCAGCAGCAGACGCTGGCGGTCTAAGTGCCGCTGCTGCTCCAGGCGACGCTGGTGTTCTGCCGCCAGTCGGGCCTCAACCTCGACCACGCGATCGGCTTCTACCCGAGCCAGGGCCTCGCGCTGATCGAGGGCCTGACTGGCGGCTAAAAACCGATAGTCGAGGGGACCGAGGCGCTGGTGCTCAGCCCAGGTTAGGGTTTCTTGCAGGGCCTGACCCCGCAGCAGCCGCGACTCGTCGGTGTAGCCCGAGGCCACCCAGGCATTGAGGGAAGCGGCATAGGGCCGCAGGTCGTTGAGCTGCTGCCGCACCCAGGCAGGGCTAAACACCGCCCGGTAAATGGGGTTCTTGACCTGGAGGTAGCCGCCCCGACGCTCGATCAGGCCTAGCAGCAGTAGTTCAGATAGGTCGAGCGAACTGTCACTCGCTACCGCCCCCTGGTCGAGCACCTGCTGGTAGAGCCCCAGCCGCTGTCCCAGGCGGTGGGGCTGGTGCCAGAGGCGATCGCGGATAGTTTTGAGGTGCTCAGGCTCGTCGTGAAGTTCCCAATCCTCGATGATGTAATGCTGTACCAGATCGTCAACCCAGGCGGCGGCAGCTTGGTCGAGCGAGCTAGTAGCAGTGCTGACGATCAGGTGGCAGAGTTTCTGGGTTAGGAAGGGTTGCCCTCCGGTCCAGTACAGCACTCTCTCCAGAACCGGCTGGGGATCGCTGAACCAGGGTTTGAGAGCGGTCACCAGGGGTTGGGCTTCTGCCAGCGTAAAGCCCTCTAGCGCGATGGCCTGACCGATATTGAAGGGGGTGCAGGCCTTGTCAACGACCAGCGCCCCAGGGGTAGCGACCCCAAACAGAGCAAAGGTCAGCCGCCGATAGGCTGGGTTGTCGGCGCGGCGGTTGTAGCAGGTGCGGATGAGGGCAAAAAAGTCGTCGGTCGAGAAGGCCAGCCCCAAAATGCTGTCGATTTCGTCAATAAAAACAACCAGGGGTGCCGCCAGGCTGGGCAGCACCACCTGATCGATAAGTTCGCCCAGGCGGGCGACAGGGGGCAGGTGGGCCTGGTCGCGCCACCACTGGCCCAGGGCAATTGGCAGGGCCAGCCCCCTGACCAGGGAGGCGGCGATCGCGGCATACCACTGGTCAACCGTAATTTGCTGGCTGCCGATCGCAGTGAGGTCTATCGCTGCACTGTGTACCCCCAGTTGGCTCAGGGCTGCCATAGTGTGCACCCGCAGACTCGACTTGCCCATCTGGCGTGCGTTGAATACGTAGCAAAACTGGCCCTCCAGCAGCTGCTGCTGGAGCATGGCGTCGGCGCGCCGCTGCACGTAGGTAAGTGCGGTAGGCGGCAGGCTACCCCCTACCTGATAGGGCGACTTGAGCGGCTGGGTGAGCACTAATTCTCCAGCAGGGCGGCGAAATACTGGCGATACAGCTCGCAGCTGACCACCGAGAGCTGCTGCTTAAAGCGTACCAGCCCCAGCCCCTGCAGGCGAAAAGAGACCTGGGGCGGCAGCCTCACTCCGTCAGGACTGGTGGCCACCTGAACCATCGCTTCGCTGAGCTCAGTTTCAGCTTCGAGCACTTCCAGCTGGTGGCGCAGGTGGCTGCTGTAGATGCCGTCATAGGCGATCGCCTGCTCCGCGATCGCGGTCAGAGACTGCTGCTGGGCCAGGTAAAACAGGCTGAGCTGGGTCAGGTAGGGGTGCCCTCCGACCAGATCGAGCAGCTGCAGCAGCTCGCCCTCGTCTGGAGCCAGGCCGTAACGCAGGGCCAGTTCCTGCACCTGGTCGAGGCTGAAGGGGGGCAGCTCAATCGAAAATCCGACGTTAAAGGGTGACTGGTGAATATTCAGGGGCATCCAGGCTTCGGTCGAGTGAGCAATCACCAGCCGCAGCTGTGGCCAGAGGTTTTGCTCCGTGCCGTAGCGGCCCTGCTCGTACCAGGCCCGCAGCATGCCCAAAAAGTCCGTGGCCACATCGTCGTAGATGAACAGCTCATCCAGGTCATCGATCACGAGCAGCAGGGGCTGATCTGAGGCCGGCAGCAGGTAGGTTTCAAAGTAGTCGGTGCAGCTGTAGATGCTGCCAAATAGACCGTCCCACCGCTGATCGAGCTGGTTCGGAAGACCCAGCGCCCGGGCCACCACCGCGCAAAACCAGCGCAGGGTTTGGTCGAGATCTCCCAGGCAGCGGCGATCAATCGCCTGCAGGCTGACCACCGCCAGCCGCAAACCATAGTCCTGGGCATGGCCCAGCATGAGATTGATCAGCGAGGTTTTGCCAAACTGGCGAGGGGCTTTGAGGCGAACCATGGCCCCCGCCGTCAAGATCTCCTGAGTGCCGCTGGACTCGAGCCCAGGCCGGTGGATGTAAAACGGCGAGTCGAGGGGCAGGGGACCGTTGAGGGGGCCGCGCTGGGTCGGAAGGGAGGGCTCGAACCGCTGGGTATCTTCAGGGAGCAGGTAGTCGTCGGCGGTTAGCACCAGGTTAAAGGCTGCAAAGTAGGTATCTAGGGTGGTGAGGTCAACCGGCTTTTGCCGCCGTCGGGCCTTAACCAGGGTGTTAGCGCTCAGCCCAGTAACCGCACACAGCTGGTCGAGGGTATAGGGGTTAGCGTTATTTTGCTGGGCCGACAGCTGCTGCTCAGCGGCTCGCAGTCGCTGCCAGCCCTGGGAGCTCAGCACGACGCCCCGCTTGCGGCGATCGCTGGAGTTCATAGCTTGGGTCATTCGTTACACAGACCTAGTTTGCGATTTGCGCTTACCTTGCGCCATAGCGAGAACGAAATGACACCGACCCCAAAGGTAAGCTTCAGCACTATTTGTCACGACACTCGCGATCAAAATTACTCAAAGCAAGACCCAATTACAAGACCGACTCAGACTTAAAACCAGCTACAAACAGGCTAAACACCAAACCTCAAGGATGTCAGTTTTATCTTGCTGAAATATCTTGCGATCTTGAGTAGACACCAAATTGCTTCTTAAATTATGTTAAGGCTGTCTCATATTGATTAATCAGTTGTTTACAGGCAAATAACGCTATTTTTAAGCCGCTAGTAACTTAGGCTCATCCTTCGACGTTAAATCCTGAAAATCCATAATGGTTAACTCCGCTATCAAAGTCCCATCACCGCTGTCAGCAAATGCTGACTTAGCCAGCCGCCACGTTTCTGCTGCCCAGGGTACACCTCGACAGCTGCTGCTAATTGATAATGAACCCGATATTTGTGTTCTGGTCCAGGATGCCCTGAGGGAGTTCGAGGGCTGGCAGGTAACAACCTGCTGTGACCCCAGCACCGTTGATTTTGACACCAGCCCCCGGTGGGATGTCATCCTGCTGGAAATTTCTGTGACGCAGCTAACGGGAATCGCTCTGGTGCCGGCCTTTCGATTTCATCCCAGCACCTGCCACATTCCCATCGTGCTGCTGACATCTCAGGTTATGGCACGGGACTATGCCCGCTTTGAGCAAATGGGCGTAGCGGGGGTAATTGCCAAACCCTTTGATCCAGTGACGTTGGGCCGCCAGATTGCGCAACTGCTGAACTGGGTCCCCACTGGGGCCAGGGAAGCAGGTAGGACAAATTAAGCATAAGACCGCCGGAGGATGGGTTACGGCAGGGCCTGACGCATCCCACACAAGATACAGCCGATCTACTTAACAACAGTAAATGTCTAGGTCAGCTGGGTTTCGGCATTGGCCTGAGGCGCATCAGCGGTGGATTGTTCGGGATAATGGATAGATTTGAGATACCAGAAGGCAACCACTAGCGGCAGCACGTAGCGATCCCAGGGGATCGCTTTCATCATGATCAGGGCATTGAAGGCCACGATCCAAAACAGCAGGTCTGGCTTAGAAAAGCGCAGGCAGGTGAGCAGGGCCAAACCATAGTACATAACCAGGTTCAAGGCGTAGAAAGGCAATAGTTCTGCAACTTTGCCCATGTTGCCGTAGGGGGTGTCCAGGGGCGGAAAGATGAGGCAAAAAACGAGCAGACCGATCGCAATCAGCAGCCATTTTTTCTGATTTTTACGCAGAGATTCTAGAGGATGGGCGGGGCGAAACAGCAGCCACTCTGGAATGACAATATAGGCGCCAACAAAGGCTAGAAAGTTGACTATGCCGCCAGGGGTCAGGGCCAGAGTGCTCTGTTGAACTTCAGGGGCGTGGGAGACGATCGCACTGGAGGGAGCGAGCCCGTCAAACAGCGCAATCCAGCCCAGGAAGGACAGAGAGGCCAGGGCCGGGGCTAGCCATCGCTGGTGCTGTCGCGGACTCACGGGCTGCCCCTGGCGATACTGGTTGGCGATCGCTAAAAACTCGTAGGTGGCGATCGCCATCGGAAACGCCAGCATGTACTGTCGTGACGAAATCGCCAGCACAAAGGCCAGGCAGCTCACCCAATGGCGATCGCGCACGTAGGCCACCAACCCCAGCAGCACCCAGGTACAGGCGACCATTTCGGTGTAAAGCCGACCGCTTAGAAACAAAAAATACGGGCACAAAAATAGCCCAATCAAACATAAGATGGCCCGACCGCCCTTTTGCCTGCTGGGCCAGCCAATGATGGCCACAATGCCCAGAGACAAAATTAAATTGAGCAATCGCCCCGTCACCATGCCCTGGTTGAACAGGTACTCTAAAAAACCAAAAATCATGAAGGGCAGAGGAGTGTTTAAGCTGTGATACTCCCGCAGATCAGAGAGCGACGGCAGCAGGCTATCGCTAAAGGTCAGGCTCGACTTCCAAAAATTGACTTCATCCCAATAGGGCGGACCCTGCAAAAAATCGAGCCAGGCCACGATCGCCAGATAGATCGCGGTGATGCCGCAAAGAAACAAAATCTTTTGCTGGGAATGGCTGAAGGATTGCAGTTTCATAATGGAAAAAGATCCCTAAACTCAAGCGAAACAGCAGCAGGCGTTAAATCAGGGCTAAGGCTCGTTGAAAACCTTAGCTGCAGGCTAGCAGGGAGCCGCCGGAGTTGGGGTAGCCGTAGTCTTCTGCTGACTGCGCTCCCAAAAAAATCCGGCCACGTTAGCCACTTGAGATAAAAATAGCAGCCCCGACAACATCATGGCCTGAATTTTGGGAACCCGATACTGGGCAGTCTGATGCTGAGGTCGTCGCGAGAGAGGGTAGGTGAGCAGCTGCCAGTAAAACTGCAGTGGCTCTACCTTCACCTGCTCTTCGGCCCGGCGAGATCTAACCTGGTGAAAGCAGTAGGCTCCCCGACCATAGTTAAAGTGCTGTCGCCAGAATCGCCGCAGCGACAGGTGATGGGTGTGCCTGACTCTAGCTGCAGGCGCATAGGCCAGGGGTAGCCCCAGCTGCAGCCAGCGATCGCAAAACTCCCGGTCTTCCCCCGCCGCTAGCGGAAAGGAGGTGTCGAACCCGCCGCTCAAGCGGAACTGCTCAGCGGCCATCGCAAAGTTGTTGGAGGCAAAAAAGCTGGGCGCCTGACGACTGTTGTAGTAGTCGTACAGGTAGTCGATCAGGAGCTGGCTGGCGGTTGAAAACAGGTTTTCAGGCAGGGCATTTACGGTGTAGCCGCCCACCAGCGCTGTGGGCTGCTGCTGTAGCGCCGTCTCCAGCGCCGTGAGCCAGTCGGGGTAGGGCTGACAGTCGTCGTCGGTAAACACCAGGTACTGCCCCTGGGCCTGGGCTGCTCCCGTGTTGCGAGCGCAGGCGGGACCGCTGTTCTCCTGACGCAGCAGCGTGAGGTTGAGGCTCGATTTAAAGGGCTCTGCCGTTGGAGCAATGGGCGGGCTGCTGCCGTCGTCAACCACAATTACCTCGAAGCGATCGCGGGGATAGCTCAGCTGAGTCAGGCTTTGCAGGCAGCTCGCCAGGCGATCGGGTCGGTTATAGGTAGGAATTACAACGGAGAACAGAGGATTCGAGGAGTTCATGATCGGGGTGAGTAGATCGCGGTAGAGACGGGCAAACGGTGCTGGGCTCTGGCTAACTAGGGGTGCTGGCTAAGGGTGTTGTGGCATCGTCGGTTACCGACTTTAACTGAAGACTGCCCGAGGTCGGAGGGGTAGTTTGCAGCAGGTGCTGCCCCAGCCGACGAGCTAGGGCCAAAATAGTAAAAGTAGGCGAGTACGATGGCCCGGTAGGAAACACCGCCGAACTAGCCACGTAAAGGTTATCGGTACCAAACACGCGGCAGTCGGTGTCTACGACTCCTTCCTCAGGACGGTGGGCCATCCGGGTTGTGCCCATCTGGTGGGCAGCATCGGTCATATTGTCTAGGGTAGGCAACTCGTCGCCAAAGTCAAAGTGGCCCAGGCCCGCCTCAGCAAAGCGCTGGGTCAGCAGATCCAAAATTTTCTCGGTTGAGCGGTAATCCTGCTCGGTAAAGCGCCAGTCGAGCGCTGTTTTGCGCTGGCCCAGGTGGTCTAGCTCGGTGGCTAGAGTAATGCGACTGTTGGTATGGGGCACCTGCTCGGTGACAAACTTGACTCGGTAGCTGGCGATCGCGCCGTTGCCATCTCGACAAGCCGGTCGCCCGCGCACCAGCCGCCCCAGGCTATCCCAACGGGTTTCGTAGATGGGCTTTAGGTAGAGCACGTGCTCTAGCAGCTGATGGGCCTGCTGGGTAGCGTCGTCGAGGGCAAAGCAGATGCAAAACCGGGGCTTGGGGGCGTACTGCAGCTCGCTCGCGTACCGACGGGCGAGCGGGCCGGGGCGCAGCGTGCCCGTGTGGTGCTTGGGGTGGTCAGTGTAGAACCGCCCCACCAGGTCATGGCCGTTGCCCAGGCCGCCGGGCAGCTGTCGATCGCTGGCTAATAAAATGCGAGCCGCCTCCAGCGCTCCGGTGGCCAGCACGATCGCGTCGGCCTCCACGTTTAGTTCGCGTCCTTCCAGCGATCGGCAGCGCACCGTGGTCACTTGGCGGTGGGCCTCATCCAGGCGCAGCTCGGTCACGGTAGCCCCTAAAATGACTCGCAGGTTGGTGGACCGGCGCATTTCGTCACCAAAGCGCTTGGCGGTGCGGGTGGGGGTTTTCTCCCAGTAAAAGCTGCTCATTTTTAGGCCGTGGGTCGCCAGGGTCGATCGCAGCGCCACGATTTCAGCCCGCTGGGCCTCGGCCTCCAGGTCACCAAAGCCGTAGTCTGCAGCGGCGGAGCGATAGTGCTCAAGCAGCTCGTCAAAGGCGATCGGCCAGCCGCTGTTAGGCACCCAAGGGCGAGGCTCAAAGTCGGAGGGTTGCAGATACTTCCACTTGCCCGTCCACACATTGCTAGTGCCGCCAAACTGCCGCACTCGGCTCACGCCCCGCAGCTCGGGGGGCAGATAGCGGTGATAGTAGGAGTCGGGGTCGAGCTCGCGGTGGCGCTTGGCCAAAAACACCACGTCATTGAGGGCCTGAATGGCGGGGTCAAAGCGATCGCGACCGCTCTCCAGCAGCACCACATCGCGCCCGTTACGGGCCAGATGGGTGGCCACCTCGGCCCCGGCAATGCCGGAACCCACCACGACCACCTGTCCGCGCAGGGTGGTCTGTTCGCCCAGGTCAAGAATATCGGTAATCATAAGCATGTCCTTTAGTGAATCACCGGCGTCGATTGGCGCTGCCCTAGGCGGGCGGTAAAGCCCTGGTCGGTATCGCTACCCGCCGCAGACTCTGCTTAATCTGGTCAATCGCGGCGTAGACGGCGATCGCACCAATATGTCGAGGGTGCAGCCGCAGCGCCCAGAGCCAGTGGGTCAATGCCGCAGCCGTTTGGCCCATCTCAAAGGAGGTTTTAGCGTGCTTATAGACAAACTCCGCAAACATTTTGGGATGGGCCTCAAAGGCGGCCCGATGCTTTTCAATCAGCCGGTTAAAGCTCTCCTGGCGCAGCTTGGGGTTGCCCGACACCCGCGTGCCCGTGTGGGTCAACAGGTGATAGGTCACCGTGGGCAAACCAATCAACGTGCAGGCCGGATTGAGCCGCAAAAAGAACTCTGAATGCACCCGCGATCGAAAGGTTTCATCCCAGCCGCCAATGGCCAGCACCACCTCGCGCTCCACCACCAGGGTCTGCTTGGTGTGGGGCGATCGCCCCGGTTCGGGATCTTCTAAAAAGAAGTGGCCCCCCTTAGGGCGGCGGGTAGGGGGCAGACGGGTCAACAGCACCTCGCCATGCTCATTCACTTTGTTGATACCTGACAATATCCCCACTGGAGAGGCAGTCTTTGGGGCCGCCTCCAGGGCCGCCATGGAAACCGCCGCCATGTGAGGCAGCAGCACGTCGTCGTCGTCGAGGTACGTAACCCAGCGGCCGCGCGCCGCCTCGGTCCCTACATTCCGTGCACCCGCCCCACCCCGTCCTGGATCCACGCGAATCACTCGCACGCGTGGATCGGCTGGCAACTGTACGGGCGGGTTAGAGGCGTCATCGACTATTACTACCTCCAGGTCGGCGTAGGTTTGCTGCAGGGCACTGCGCACCGCCAGGGGCAGCAGATGAGGCCGGTTGTGGGTCGGAATAATAACGCTGAGCTGAGGTTGCATGGTCTAACCCTTCTATCTAATCCTGCCTAAAATTGCCTCAAACTAGCTGCCCAGCCCTAGGGAAGCGGCTGCCTGGCAGATACGGGCGTTACCACCGGCACCAGCGCCCAGCTGTGCGGCTGATAAAACTGACACTTATTGACGTTTTGCCGAGAGGTCACGGTAAAGCGAAATGACTCAACCACATCAAAGGTGTAAACCGCGTCCTTGCGCAGGCGAATCTGAGCGCTGTATACCCCTGGTACCAGACCTAGGTAGGGCAGCTGGAGCCGAATTTCTGCCAGCCCCGGCGACAGATGGAAGAAGGTATCGTCGTTTTGCCCCCGCAGCGACAAAACATAGCCCGCGCTTTCAATGCCGCCTACCTTGGCAATGCGAAGGTCGAGAGCTACCCCGCTATAGCTATCGTGGGCCTCGCAGGTGGCGCATAGACTGACAGGCTCACCTGTCGACAGGGTTTGAGTGAGCTGCCCATCGCCGTCGCGGAAGAACAGGTCGCGAAAGTCGATACCGTTGCTCTCGGCAGCGGCTTTGGGAGGAAAGACCATACGGTTTTCGGAGCGCTCGATGCTGTTGAGAAATAAATCGCGCTCGTAGTGGTCAACAACCGCATTCACCTCACCCTGGGTCACCAGCGCTCCCCTGGTCAGGTAGATGGCCTGATCGCAAATATTCAGAATGGCCTGGGAGTTGTGGTTGACCAAAATGAAGGCCACTCCCCGCTGGCGCAGTTCGTAGAGGCGGCGGTAGCACTTGGCCTTAAAGCGGGCGTCGCCTACCGCCAGCACCTCATCAATCAGCAGAATATTGGGCTCGGTGTAGATGGCACAGGCAAACCCTAGCCGCGCCGCCATCCCCGAGCTGTAGGTCTGCACAGGGGCGTCGATAGCATCTTCAATTTCGGCAAACTCGACAACCTCATGAAAGCGCTGCTTAATCTGCTGGGTGGTGAGGCCCAAAATAGACATGTTGGCGTAGATATTTTCTCGCCCGGTCAGAATGGGATTGAAGCCTGCTCCCAGCGCAATCAGCGGGGCCAGCCGACCGCGTACCCGCACTCGCCCCGTGTCGGGTTTGATCAGGCCGCTGATGATGCGCAGCAGGGTGCTTTTGCCTGCCCCGTTGCTGCCCACCAGCCCCACCGCCTGCCCCCGATGCAGCTGAAAGCTGATGTCTTTCAACGCCCAAAACTCCTGGGGCCTGAGGCGATCGCTGTGGGGTCTGCCCCCGGTCAGGTCTGCAGCAATATCGCGCACGCCGTAGAAAAGCGATCGCCTCAGGTCGCGGCAAAATTTCTTCGATACCCCCTCCACCGAAATCACGGGCTGACTATCGGGTTCAGGAGTTGCCATAAACGATTCCGTTAGGGATTCAGTATTGAGCCGTATTGTCATGACGTTACCCTCTCAACCACGTAGGGCATGGCAATGCGAAACCCAATCCAGGTAAGCAGCAGGCCCAGCAGCGTTAGCCCGCTTACCACCCAAAAGCTGACCGCCTCAGTCAGCACTCCGGTGGTGGCCAGCTCACGAGTGGTTACCAGCAGCGGTGCCACCGGGTTGAGGGACACCAGCATGCCAAAGGCTCCCTCGGTAGGCACGGGGTAGATGACCGGCGTCAAAAATAACCAGAAACCCATAATCATGTTTAGGCTCTTCGACACATCCTGATAGAGCACGCCAATGGGGGCCAGCAAAATGCCGACCAGCGTGCCCAGCAGCACCAGGTGTATGAGCGCCACTGGAGCCAAAATCACCGTCCAGCTCACTGGCACCCGAAAGAACAAAAACAGCCCCACAATCAAAATCAGCTTGATGCCAAAGTTAAAGCCCACTTCCCCCAGCTTGGCCAAGATGATGGCCTCGCGCGGAAAGTTAACCCGCGCCAGCATAGGCTTTGCTATGATCACTGCCTGCACCGGCCCGGTGGCGGCATCCACAAAGGTCTGCCACAGGGCCGTATTAAACATGACAAAGGCTGGGTAGGGTATATCAGTTTCACCGACGGTGAAGACGTTGGCATCTTTGGCCAGGGTAAAGCCTACGGCCATTGCCACTGGTGGAATAAAGGCCCAGGCTATGCCTAGGGCAGCTTGCCGGTACTGGGCGCTAATGTCGCGCACCATCAGCCGCCAGGCCAGCTCGCGAGAGGCCAGCAAGTCGCGCCACATCGTCCACAGCAAAAACCGGGGGCGACGCAGCAGACTGTCGGGGGTGTAAACAAATTCGGGCGGCATTAACTCGGCAACTCCATTCACGATCGAAGCGTTTGGCTAGGCTTGGAGAATCCTTAACCCTGAGACCTTAAACCCTAGGAATAGTTGTTGGTATCGGCTCCAGAAGCGCGGTGCCGATGGGTAAGGTAGCGGTTGAGACCATGCTCAGTTTTAGCAATCGCCCGCGCCAGCAGGTGGCTGCCTGCTCCAAAGGTAAGTTTTTGGGTAAAGGGATAGATGAGGGTGCCGTAGCGTCGCCAGCCCAATTTTTTGTATTTGGTTTTGAAGTAGCCATCCTCGGCCAAGTTCCACTTGTCGCGCAGGCGGTGGAGACTCTCCATAGTCCAGCGATTGCTCCAGCGCAGCATGTAGTAGTGCACATCAGCCCATTCCTGAGGCGGGCCGGGTACATAGGTCACTAGCGAGGCAGGTTCAAAATAGACGGTGTGGCCTGCTTCGCGCACTGACATGCAAAAGTCGAGGTGCTCTTTAGTGTTGAGCATGGCCTCGTCAAGGGGGCCAATCTGATCAAACAGCAATCGCCGCACCAGCACGCAGTGAAACTCGGCTAATTCAGTTGGGATGCGAGCGAGGCTGGGTCGAATTTCGTCTACCGTTTTGCCCTGGTGAAACATTTTTTCTCGCAGACGGCGACGGCCCAGCTTGTCGACCCACACGTGGGATTCACCTCCGGCGAAGTGCACCTCAGCGTGGATAGGCTCATGCTGGCACATCAGCGGACCGACAACTGCTGCGTCAGTCTCCTCAGCACAGGTGACCAGCGCCTCTAGCCAGCCCGGCGACACCACCACATCGTTGTCGACAAACACCAGGTACTTAGTGTCGACGGCTTGCAGACCCAAGTTACGGGCCTGGTTGGGGTAGAGGTAGTGCTTGGTGCATATCAGCTTAAAGCCCTTGTCTAGGGCCTGTTCTTCGAGGTAGCGGCGTAGCTTACGGGGCGAATTGCCGTCTACATACACCAAATTAAAAGGAATCCGCGTATTGGCATAAATGCTCTCCAGCGAGGTTTGAGCGTAGCTAAACCGCTCGCGGGGTACAACAACAAGGGTGACAAGAGGTTCAGTCATGGGTTACTCCTATTTCTCTACCGAGGCAGGACGCATAAATGAGGGTAGCGAGGGGGTAGATAGAGGGGTACGCTCGCTGGAGCGAGGCCCCGATCGATTGACCGGAGCCAGCAGCCGATCGTACACCTGCACCAGTCGGTCGTTGAGCATTTGCATATCAAAGTGACGCTCTACAAACTGCCGCCCGGCCAGACCGAGTTCGGGCCATCGCTCTGGATGGTCAAGTAGATAGCCCAGGCGTTCAGCCAGAGCATCAGCGTCGCGCTCAGGAACCAAAAACCCTGATACGCCATCTTCCACTAGCTCGGGAATGCCGCCGTGGTAGGTGCTTAGCACCGGCAGACCCATGGCCATTGCCTCCTTCAAGACATTGATGGGGGCATCCTGGTTGCCATCGGCAGCGGTAATGCTGGGGGCGACAAACAGGTGGCATGTGTCAAGAATGTCGACGATTTCGGCCTCATTTTTCCAACCCACCAGGTGAATGTATGAGTCAGCCCGCAAATCGACAATTAGCTGTTGCAGAGCAGCGCGCAGGGGGCCATCCCCGATGATGGTATAAGTCAGGTTTGGATAGCGATAAGCCTGCTGAACTACGGCCCGAATGGCAAACTCAAGCCCTTTTTTCTCCACGAGACGGCCTGTGGTCGCAATACGAACGGGCCGATTTGGCTCTAGCTGTCGCGATCGAAACGTGAATTTGTTGATGTCTAGGCCTGAGAAGTGAACGGCAATGCGATCGCTTGGCCAGCCCAGGGCCAAGACACGCTGCTGAAAAAAATCGCAGTTAGCCAGGCAGTAATCGACGTGCTGAAAGAGCTGGCGATAAACGCGATCGCCCCCTTCCTGCACGTAGCGGCTGATGTCAAAGCCGCGAAACATCAGGAGCAGCCGAGGGGTTGGCCGCAGCAGCCGTTTGAAGGCCAGCCCCCGATACCCCTGAGTACCAAACTGGCAGTGAATAATATCGTAGGACTGGGGCCGACCCACCAGCGCTACTGCCGTATAGAGCAGCCACAGATTGAGCGCCTGCTCGCCGTGGGCAAAGGGGTTGAGCGATCGCACCACCAATTCTGGAGCGCGAAAACTCGCTTTTAGCCCCACCCATAGACCCTGCACTAACCGCCAGAGATAGTTCTGGGGCACCTCCGGCATGGGATAGGTACGCTCCCAGAGGCGATAGCGACCTACATCGGGGTGCGAAACGGCCCAATCGCCCACACGATTGGTATAGATATCAACCTCATGGCCGCGATCGAGCAGTCCTGTTACTTGATTGAGCACAAAGGTTTCCGATAGACACGGAAAATCAGCGACCAAAAATGCAATGCGCATAACTTTCCTTAGTTCAGTTCCGACTGGATACTCCGCCAAATTTCAGCCGCAGGGTTTCCCAGAAGCTGATGTAGCGCACCATCACCATCACCGATGACACCTTAAGTTTTTGGACTGGATTTTTAAGCCGCGCATCGCCAAAGGCATTGACCACAAAAAACACTGGTGGCACCAGGTTTTGCAGCAGAGCCTGCACAAATACCCGCTGGCGCTGCCCTAGCGATTTAGCCTGTTTGAGCTGCACATCGTAGTGGCCACCCGCCAGTCGCACCGTGCGCCGATACAACTCCTCCAGCGATCGCCGCGCCGGGTGCCCGACCTGTACATCGTCGGCGTAGATCTGCTGAAATCCAGCTTCAAATACCCGTCGACCCCACTCCAGGTCGCCGTTTGACTTCAGCTGTAGGTCAAAGGGCCCTACCCGATCGATCACCCACCGCCAGGTGAACACATTCGCCGTGGCGCCACCGTGCTGCTCGCGCAGCAGCCGCTCCTGGGGAAAAGCCGTCAGGCTCTCGTAAAGCTCAACTGCCGTCGGCCGCTGGGGATCGACAAAAAACAAGTTGATTCGCCCCACCACCTGACCACAGTTGGGGTCCTGGCGCAGCCGCGCCACGCCACGCTCCAGCCAGTCTGCGGCCGGAATGCAGTCGGCATCGGTAAAGGCGATCGCCTCTCCCTTGGCCAGCCCCAGCCCCCGGTTACGCGCCGCGTAGGAACCAGGCAGGGGCTCTACGGCGAGGGTGGCATTGTCGTAACCAGCCACTAGATCTTTAACGAGATGAAAATCATCAGAGCCGTTGTCGACCACGATGACTTCGAAGCGCGATCGCGCATAGGTTTGCTGGGCTAAGGCCGCCAAACACAGCCGCAGCCGTTCCGCATCGTTAAAGACCGGAATCACCACTGACATAAATGGAGCTTCAGACCCGTGCATAGCGCTTCCTCAGGGGTTTCCTAAGCGGCTTGGGACAGCGATCGCCCGGTAGGTACAGGTTCACCACCCTGCTTGAGCTTCGACCACTCCTGATCGGTAAAGTTCTCGTGGTACGAGCGCTCAACGTTGATATTCCAAATATCGTGGTTTTCGCCCACGATATTTTTGGCTGCTAGCAGAGCCGACAGCATGGAGTGGTCCTGATTGTTGTAGCGGTGCATGCCGTTGCGGCCCACCGTTTGCAGGTTGTCAAAGGTTTTAATGTAGTCCTCGAGCACCTTCAAATGCTTGCGGTACTCGCCGTCGTACACCGGGTAGGCTTTGTACTGGCGAATGACGCAGCCATCTTCTACATCCTGTGGTCTAACGCCCAGGCCCAGGCGGGTAATTTCCTCAGAGGCCAGCTCAATCAGCTTCTCGTTGGGCATTTCCCAGAGGTCATCTCCTTCGCTGCAAAAATACTCCATGCCCAGGCAGGTTTTGCTGGCGTCGGGCACCATTTCTGGGCTCCAGTTCTTAAAGTTTTGAATGCGTCCCACCTTAAACTCTGGGCTGTGAATGTACAGCCAGTTATCAGGAAAGAGGTCAGGATTGTTGACAATCAGCGACACAATTAAGAAGTCGCGGTACTTCAATCCCCGAGCCGCTGCCAGCACCTCATCCGGAGGCAATGGATCGAGTCGATTGACCAGCAGGGCAATGGGCATGGAGTTGATAAAATGTTCGCCCACAAGATCAAAGGTCAGGTCGCCTTTTTTCGCCACCACTTTGGTAATATGGCTGCCTTCGCGCTCAACCCTTACCACCTCGGTATTCAAGTGTACCGGCGAGCCATGGCGGTCGAGCAGTTCCTGGCAGCGCTCCCACATCATGCCGGGGCCAAGGCGAGGGTAGTCAAACTTTTTAATCAGACTCTTGGCGTTTTGGCTACCAAAAACAGCGTTGATTACCGCCTGCTTGAGCGACATGTTTTGAATTCTTTGAGCCGCCCAGTCGGCCCGAATCTGGCTGCAGGGAATACCCCAAACCTTCTCGGTATAAGTCTTGAAGAAAATGCGGTAGAGCCGCTCGCCAAAGCAGTCAATCACCCATTCCTCAAAGGTTTCAGCTTCGAAGTCGGGATTTAGGTACTTATGGCCCTTGGCCTTGAGGTAGCTAAACAAAATCAGCGCGCTGGTCACAGGGCCAAGGTTTTTTAGCGTTTTGGCTAGCGACAGCGGGTAGTCATAAAACTTGTTGTCGTAGTAAATCCGCGACAGCCGCGGCGTCTGAATGAAGTCGTCGCCTAAAATCTCTTTCCAGACCGCCTGGACTTCGCCAACCTTGGTAAAGAAGCGGTGGCCACCAATGTCGAAGCGGTAGCCTTTGTAGGTTTCAGTGCGAGAAATGCCGCCTACTTTATCGGCTTTTTCTAATACAACCGACTTTTTGCCGTGCTTCATCAGCTCGTAACCTGCGGTCAGGCCAGCTGGGCCGCCACCAATAATAACTACGGGTAAAGTCTGCATTAATTTAACTCCAAAATCTAGGATAGCTGCACGAATCCAACGCTAGCTGAATGGCGACGAACGACTAAGTTGTAAAGGTAGAAAATTGTCGAAGTCGGTAGGTCACCACGCCATAGGCAAAGGCTGCGCCGCCATAGAGAAAGTAAAACCAGTGCCAGGGAATCACTCTGAGCGTAAATAGCACCCCTCGCTTGTGCAAGAAGAAGCGATAAACCCGCTGGTTAATGACTAACAGGGCGATCATGGTAGCGATCGCCACAATCCACAGAAAGGGATTCACCACCCCCAGCACCAGGCAGCCCAACGCTACAAAGCTCAGCACAACGCTGAGTTGGTTAGTCCGATCGAGGTTGAGGTCATTCATCGGCTGTTTTTGGCTCAAAATGAGTTCTGTCCAGGGCAGAGCGCGATAAAAAATCTCGGCGCGCAGCAGCGACACGGGCTGCCAGCACTTCAGGTGCTTGACCTGAATGTGTTTGCACAGGCGGATGGTGTACCCATCTCGCTTGAGCCGATAGCCGAGTTCAATATCTTCAACGCAGGGCTTACGGTAGCGCTCATCAAACCCGCCCACGGCCTTAAAGACATCGGCACGAATGGCCCCGCAGGCTCCCCAAAAGGTCGAAGCCTTCTCGGAGGACACCTGGTGGGTGTAGTGGTGAAATAGATTTTTGTACTGCGACAGAAAGTTGTCGGCCCCCGGCTGGTCGTCGTAGGAGCCAATCAGCGCCGCTAAATTGACATCTTGCTGAAAGGCTTTTTCGACGCTGAAAATGGTGTCGCGGTTCACCGTGACATCGGCATCAATAAAAAATAAGATATCTCCGTGGGCTAGCTTAGCCCCCTGGTTACGGGCTCGGGCTGGACCGCCAGGCGCGTCATAGCGAAAAACCGTGGCCCCAAACTCTTTGGCCACTTCCCACGAGCCGTCGGTGTCGCCGTCAGCTACCACAATGACCTCTTCGGGCTGCCGACTGGACTGCTTGAAGCTGTCGAGGCACCGTCGGAAACTCTCGCCGCCATTGTAGACAGGAATAATAACGGAAATACTGGGAAGCTCTGATGCCTTGCCTGAACTGGAAATCATGAACCCGCGATTCCTAAGAACACATATACATACATATGCCTTGAAGAAAATCAATCAAGAAGTTTGCTAGCGCACCAAACCTACTCTGTAAAAGTAACTCTTAGAAAAACGAAACTCCTTCGACCATGACTTGGAAAATGACAGATGACGTCAGGAAGTGCTGTTTTTCAATGCTTGCAGAGAGTTGCAAGCGCTCTATGACTTATAGGGAACCTAGCATGGTCGTTCTGACAGGATCATGAGACGATTCTCATCTTTATATTCTCTTTATAAATATCTTACCAGGGAAATTTAGCACATCTCCACCCTTCGGAGGATGCCATGAAAACTGACTAAAATCTAGCAGCGCTGGTTCCCAAATGGTTGGCAAGCTGTCAGGTACTGACCCAAAAATGTGTTGCCTATGACAAAATTAGCTGTGTAAAAGACCTGTTCGCCGCGATCGCAGCCGCTGTAAAGTAACTTGACCGGCACGCTGTTGAGTTGTGCCGCCGCAAAAATCCCGCTAGCTTGATGATGTTCTGACTCTGCAAGCTGCTATGCCCACTGGAGCCCTGTATGCGATCGCCTACGCCGCCCTCTCTGCGATCGGCGGCCTGATTGGCTATGCCCAGGCCCGTAGCCAGGTGTCGTTGATTAGCGGACTGTTCAGTGCTGCCCTGCTGCTGTTTGGCGCCTGGCTATGGCAGGCCGGTGTTCCCTCTGGAGCCGGTCTGGCCATGGGGGTAACTGCGGCTTTGGTCGTAGTTTTTATTCGCCGCTGGATGCAAACCCGCAAAGCCATGCCCGCCGTCATCATGATTGTGGCGGGAGTGCTGGCGTTTATTGGAATGGGGATGTCGCTACTGGGTGGACAGTGAGACGGCAGATCGGGGGATAGTTGGTGAGTTACGGAGAAAGGAGCCTGGGAAAATGGAACCAGAATCTAAAGGGATTCAAAGAGAGTTTGTAGAATTTCCAGATTCTGAGGAACTTGATTGGGAGGCAGGCTGTCTACGCAGATCTTCCGCTGAAATACCTTCAGTTTGATTGCCAAAGCGCCAGAGGGCGGCGGCGGCTTCTGCCTGGGTAACGCCTTTTTGAGGCTGAAACAGAGTCGTATAGCCAAAGGCGCGGCGAATGTTAGCAAAGTCGCCGGTTTGGTGATCGGCCAGTACCGCCCGCAGGGCCAGCGGTTCAATTTTGGCGGTATCTTGAAAGCCCCAGGCGGTGGTGACGGCCTCTGTAGTGGCGGTGGGTAGCGTGGTGCGAGAGTCCAGGGGCGCTTTCCACAGCACCAGGGTTTCGCGGGTAAGGGGCGCGTCGGGCCGAAAGGTGACGGCGGTAGCGTTGCCGGTTTTGGCGCTGGGAATAATGCCCGCTTCTGCTAACCCCTGAATAGCGGCGAAGTAGGGATGGGATGCAGGCACATCCTGAAAGGTCGGAGAGGCGCTGCCGGTGGCGGAGCGAATGCGCTTGGCCGGTACATCGGCGTAAAACTCGTTGTTGGCAGCGAGTAGCCAGTGGGCAAATTCGCCGCGGGTAATCGGCTGATTGGGCTCAAATTCAGCGTTAGCGGCTGCGTTGCCGCCGTTTTGGTCATCGACTATTCCCAGGGCCAGCCAGTCTTGCACGTAGGGACGCAGATCGTCGGGGACTTCCTCCAGCCGGGCTGTAGTGCCGCCCCGGGGGGTGGAGCCTATTTCCCCAGTGCCGTTAGTGCTAGGGGTAGAGGCTATGGGGTCAGGTTCTTCGGCTGCATCAGCGGTTTCAGAGGTTGGCGTAGATTCGGGGCTGTCTTCACTAAAGACAGGCCGATCTTGCAGCTGCGGATCGGCCTCTAGGGATTGCTGCAGCGAGCTGCCCGCACAGCCGGTGACCAGCAGCAGGCTCAGCCCAGATACTATAAAAGCTTTGAGACGAAACGCAGCAGACAAGGGACAACCTCTTAACTTGGGGCACAGATGGAGACAGACACCATTTTAGAGCAGCCCTCCTGGCTCCTGCTGGCCGGGCTGTGCCAGCTCAAATCGCAATTACCGAACATCGTAGTGCGTGACTGTTAAGACCTTTAGGAATGACGATGCCCCCAAAACCGTTGATTATTGACTGCGACCCTGGGGTTGACGATGCGATCGCCCTACTCCTGGCCTTTGCCAGCCCCGCCGAGTTTGACCTGCTGGGCGTTACCACCGTGGCGGGCAATGTGCCCCTGGCTCTGACGGCAGCCAATGCTTGCCGCATTTGCCACCTGGCCCAGCGCACCGATGTACCCGTATTTGCGGGCTGCCCTCGCCCCCTGCTGCGATCGCTCGTTACCGCCGAAGACATCCACGGCAGCACCGGGCTGGGGGAGGGGTGGCTACCCGAACCGACCATGCCGCTGCAAACTCAGCACGCCGTCGCTTTTTTAGTTGAGCAGCTCACCACCGCTAAAACCCCTATCACCCTGGCCACCCTCGGCCCGCTCACTAACCTGGCCGTAGCGCTGATTCAGTGCCCCGCGATCGCCCGTGGCATCGACCAAGTGGTGATGATGGGTGGAGCGCTAGGACCAGGCAATATTACCCCCGCCGCTGAGTTCAACCTCTATGTCGACCCCCACGCGGCAAAGGTGGTAATTGACGCGGGGTTACCCCTGACCATGCTGGGGCTGGATGTGACCCATCAGGTATTGACAACGCCCGATCGCCTGGCGGCCCTGGAAAACCTTGGCACCCCAGTGGGCAAAGCCGCCGCCGAACTGCTGCGCCCCTACGGCCAGATCGACTGCGATCGCCACAATTTAGCCGCGCCTCCCCTGCACGACCCCTGCGTGATCGCCTACCTGCTGCGCCCCGATCTCTTTACGGGGAGGCCCATGCGGCTGGCGGTTGAAACCGAAGGGACGCTTTGCCTGGGTCGTACGGTCGCCAACGCCTACCCATCTCCGACCACTCCCGCCAACGCCACCGTGATCGAAACCGCCGATGCTGAGGGCATCTATGCTCTTTTGACAGAACGGCTTGGGAAACTATAGCTCGGCACAAAACTCCCCGGCTGAGCTTGATAAGATAGGCCCATGAGTTACACCACCGAACAACTCCTGGACTTTCTCGATCAGGAACTGCGCGCTAGCTGGAAGGGCGAGCGAGTGGTGCTATCCTCCGCTGAGCGCCTCAACAATCCGGTGATCTCTAAGGCGATCGGGGCCGACAAGCTCAGTAAAGTTTTTGCGATTCAAGACTTTCGCGCCCAAATTCACGACTATCAGCGCCAGCACGGGGTTTCGGGGCTGGTTTGGCACAATTGCCGGTTCGCGGGCCGCAGCCTGCGCGTCCCTGAGTTGCACCCTCAGCTAATTGCGATCCCCGCTGACAAAGCGGCGCTGGTGGCGGCTCGCCCCACCATGCTGGCGTTTTGGCGAGAGTCTATCGTTGGCCTGCGCCTGTGGATGGCCGGAAACCAGCCCCAGCCCACCACCCTAGCGCAGGTAGAAGAACGCATTGCCGCCAGCGAATGGGCCGAGTTGGCCGCCACCCGCGACGAACTCTACCTCAGCCTATGCTGGGGCGACCCCAAAGATTGTCACTGCGACTGGGCCAAGCCAGAGTCGGGCTGCGATCGCATTATTGCCACCGCCGGAGAACCCAGCGGCATCAAGGTATGATTGAGAGCTGAGATTCCCTTTGCCGCTTTAAAGAGATCCCCCCTGCCCCCTTGTAAAGGGAGGTACGTAATGGATCTGCTACAGCGAAAATTTGGGGGATCAAGCCTATACGCAGAGCAGCTCCAATCAATTGGTAGTCTCGCTCACAGCTACACAGTATCCAAGGAGTACTTTATGGCGATCGCAGTCGGCGTCATTGAAACCCAAACCTTTCCGGCGGTGTTGGCCGCTGCCGATGCCATGGTCAAAGCGGGCAACGTCACCATTTCAGTGCAAGATCGCTCCGAGAGCGGGCGGCAGTTTGTGGTGGTACGCGGCCTGGTCGCCGAAGTCAAGCGAGCCATAGAAGCAGGCCTCGTCGCCGCCAACGCCTGCCCCAACCTGGCCGAAGTCACTACCCACGTCATTATCCCCAACCCCACCGACAACATCGATGCGATCTTGCCCATTGGCTTTACTCCCGCCTCTGAGCCCTTCCGGGTGTAGGTTATTCCAGCTATAAGTTCTACTATTACAACCCTCCCACAGTCTTTAATAATTCGACACGGCTAGGTTGATACCGCTGGCCCGTACAATGAAGGTTGAATTTTTTACCCACAGAACTTTCCCAGGAGTACAACCATGCCACAGGCCGTCGGGTCGCTCGAAACCAGAGGGTTTCCCCCGGTGCTAGCCGCCGCAGATGCGATGGTAAAAGCAGGACGCGTTACGCTCATTGGCTACATTCGGGCCGGTAGCGCCCGCTTCGCCATCAACATTCGCGGCGATGTCTCCGAAGTTAAGGCCGCTATGGCTGCTGGAGTAGAAGCCGCCGAAAACACCCCCGGCGGCATTCTCGAAACCTGGGTAATCATCCCTCGCCCCCACGAAAACGTGGTCGCTGTGCTGCCCATTGACTTTAACGAAGAGACCGAAATTTACCGCCAGGCTGTCGAACAGCCCATTCTGCCCGGCTCCACCGGTCGCTAAGACACTACCTACACCTCAACTCTCAGAGTTCTTCTGCGAGAGCGCCAAACTAACGGCTACTCCTTAAGAACTCTGTTTTTTTATACGTCGCAATATGCTTAGCCAACTTCCCGCTATCACGGGTTCGAGAGCTAAGTGGTTATGATGAAAGGCAGCTACCGCGTAGGGTGGGCAACGCCCACCATTCACTCAAGCCACTATCTTCTAACTTAGGCGTCTCCATGACTGCCACCCTGATTCAAAGCCCCGATCGCGTTATCTTACAGAACATTAGCTGGCAGACCTACCGCTCACTTGTGAGCGATTTTGAACAAGAGCCGGCCCTGCGCCTGACCTATGATTTAGGCACTTTAGAAATTAGAATGCCGCTCGACCCGCACGAAACCTACAAAAAGCTGCTGGGCCGACTGATTGAAGCCGCAACCGAAGAACTGGGTTTAGAAATTCGCAGCCTGGGGTCGCGAACGTGCGATAGAGAAGACATTGCCAAAGGGCTAGAACCCGACCAGTACTACTACATTCAGCACGAAGCTCAGGTGCGCGGCGTGGGGCAAATTAATTTAGCCCAGTACCCACCTCCAGACCTAGCCGTAGAAATTGATATCACCAGCAGCTCACTAAATCGATTAGCAATTTACTCGGTGCTGCGCATTCCAGAGCTTTGGCGATTCGATGGCGAAAACCTAACGATTTATGCGTTGCAAGGTGAAGGCTACGTTGTCAGTCTTACCAGTTTGGCGCTGCCACCGCTGACAGCTAACGACATCGAGCGGTTTCTAGGCCTACAGTCAACCATTGGCGAAAATAGCTTAGTAAAACAATTTCGCCAGTGGTTAACCAATCAAATTATCTAGGCTAATCTTCTTTGGTCAAAGCGCTCGGCTTGTGGGCGGCTTGACTGCCAGTTTTATCGCTTTCTACTAGGTATTGGGGGTCATCGTCGGATGCAGCGACGGTATGATCCTTAATTTCAGTGTGAGAAGTTAGCTTTTTCACGACCTTACCGACGGTCTTGCCCTGAGATGTATTCCAGGAGACTTTGTCCCCTTTCTTAAAATTTTGTGCCATTGCAGTTACCTAATTTCAACGTACTCGATCGCGGCTTATCACGAGTCTATTGCCGCGATCGCAAATTCATTCGATCCCGTAATACCAAACTCTGAGTGAACGGCCCCAATTTGCAGGGGCTTAGCATGCTAAGCCCCTACAGAGTTGATTGTGAAACGGGATTTTCCAATCGGATTTCGTCTAAGACGCTTTGTCAGTCTGTATGGCAAAAGCAAAAGGCTCCGCTAAGCATCAACAGCTTTAGCGGAGCCATATCGCTCTTGCTCAAAGCAATCTACTAATCGTCGGTCGGCAGCCTGCCGTTGTCGACCCCAGGGGTCAGGGTCTTAGCGTTTTGAGGATAGATTTCCGCCATATTTTTAACCGCGTCGGCAGACTCTTCAGCAATCCGCTTCAGTTTTTCACCAGGCTGCCCTTCCAGGGCTTCGTTTTCAGCCTGCCACTGGTTCATCGTGCGAGGACGACCAACGTCTCCAGCAGGCGGGATCTCACTGTTAGAGCGGGCTTGCCGACTAGCGCTTTGTTTGGCGTCAACACTGGTAGTCAACAGAATAATTACTGCGGAGCAGGCCACTGCAAACTGCTTCCAGTGGATGCTGCGCAGCACTTTCTTGAGAGATCCAAAAAACGCTTTCATCATAATCACCTAATGAATTACCTAACAGCCAGAAATAGCAGGCCAGCAGATGCATTGCCCGCTGCTTCTACCTAGTGGACACATTAAGTAACCCCCAGGACAGCCTCATCGTTCCAAGGGTATATCTTCGCTGGTTATCAAGATTCCTGCCTCTCACCTAAGCTGTTTTCTTCTTTTAGGAAGAGATCATTTGTGCCTAAAGGGTGAGAGCCAAACCATAAGCCCGGCAGGGGTAGACGACTGACTTTGGCTTTAAGGTGTGGAAGTAATCACAACGGACAGCTATGGCTCATTTTCAAGCCCATGACACTAACAGAAGGACTCTTGATCGGATTGAATTATTAGTATGCCAATTTTCTGAAGTACTGGCTCAGGGGCAGAATACGACGCCAGTTATGACAGAAATTCTAGCCGTTTTAGGGCAGCAGCTACAGTGCGATCGCGTCTTTTTATACCTGCGATCGCCCGATTTTCAGGTAGGGCGGGTGCCCGTCTGCTGGCGAAAGCAGGAGTCAATTCCCATCGTCTACGACCCGACCTGGAAATTAGAAGCGTCTGATTTACCCAAGGCCGATCCCATGTTTGCGGCGGCCCTTAATACTCAGCCCAGTATTTTTGTTGAGGATGTCGAAACGGCTGGTCCTGAAGTATTAAACCGAGAATTTGAGCGCCAAACCTTTGGCCATCGGGCATTGATTCACGCCCACCTGTGCCTGGAGCAAAAGCTCTGGGGCATTTTGCAGGCCTGCGTTTTTGATCGACCGCGAGATTGGAGCCAGGGCGATCGCCAGCTGATTGAACAGGCCGTAGCCTGGCTCACGCCCGTCGCCATGACCTACGTCGAGGCCCACCATGAGCAGTTTCCAACCCTAGCTGCTCAGCACTAGCTAGCAGTTAGCTATCGCAGCCATAGAAACCCGGTTTCTCAGCTAACGCGTCGGTATGCCATTAGAGCGGCAATGAAGAAACCGGGTTTTTAGCCCTACCGTACCGATGCTTTAGCCATCAGCATTCGCCCTGCTGGCTTAAAGAACGGGTTGCGGCCCATGCAGTACCATCTGCCGCTGCGTCGGCGTTAGCGTGGCCAGCCCTCGATTGACGGCGCTGAGTACCGCCAGCAGCGAAGCCGTGACAATGCTGCTGTGAATGCCCACGCCGTGAATGGTGCCCTCCAACCAGTCGGCGGCAATTTCGATCAGGGCGATCGCATCGGCATCGCTACCGTGGCCGATCGCCCGCTCCTCATAGCTGTGCACGCGAATCTGCAGATCGAGCGCATCCACAAACGCATCGATGGGGCCGTTGCCGTGGCCTGCACGGGTCAGCACGCGATCGCGACATTCCAAGGTTGTGGAAATGGTGGCTGGGCTTTCGTCATCGCGCCAGTGATGGGTCACATACTTAAAGGGGGTATTCGCCCGCAGATACTCCTGCTCAAACAAGTCCCACAGCATCGGCGCGGTCATCTCCTTGCCCGTGGCATCCATCGTTCGCTGCACCACCTGGCTAAACTCAATCTGCAAACGGCGGGGCAGGCTGAGGTTGTAGTCGCGCTCCAGCAAAAAGGCAATGCCGCCCTTGCCCGACTGGCTGTTGACGCGCACCACCGACTCGTAGGATCGACCCAGATCAGCCGGGTCGAGGGGCAGGTAGGGCATATCCCACAGGTTGTCGGGGTTGCGGGCGCCAAAGCCCTTGCGAATCGCATCCTGGTGAGAGCCCGAAAACGCCGTAAACACCAGGTCGCCCACATAGGGATGGCGGGGATGAATGGGTAGCTGGGTGCAGTCTTCGACCACGCGAGCCACCTCATTAATGCGCGAAAAATCGAGGCCGGGGTGAATGCCCTGGGTGTAGAGATTCAGCGCCAGGGTGACGATATCGACATTGCCGGTGCGTTCGCCGTTGCCAAACAGGCAGCCCTCGACGCGATCGGCCCCGGCCATCTGGCCCAGCTCGGCGGCGGCGATTGCGCAGCCCCGGTCGTTGTGGTTGTGCACGCTCAAGTCCACGCTGTCGCGGTAGGCCAGGTGGCGGTGCATCCACTCCACCTGGTCGGCAAATACGTTGGGGGTAGCGCTTTCCACCGTGGCGGGCAGGTTGATGATCGCTTTGCGATCGGGCGTCGGCTGCCACACCTCCAGCACCGCATTGCAGATATCGCGGGCAAACTCCAGCTCAGTCTGCGAAAACACCTCTGGCGAATACTGAAAACGCCACTGGGTTTCGGGCCGCTCCGCCGCCAGATTGCGAATCAGCGTTGCGGCATTGACCGCCAGCGCGATCGTCTCCGCTGGATCGTGGCGAAACACCACCCGCCGAAACACCGGGGCCGTGGCGTTGTAGACATGCACGATCGCCCGCTTTGCCCCCGCCAACGACTCAAATGTGCGGCGAATCAAGTCTTCCCGCGCCTGGGTCAGCACCTGAATTTCCACATCGTCGGGCACCCGATTCTCGTCGATCAATCGGCGCACAAAGTTAAAGTCGGTTTCTGAAGCAGAGGGAAAGGCCACTTCAATTTCTTTAAAGCCGATTTCGACCAGCAGCTCGAACATGCGCAGCTTTTGCTCCACCGACATCGGTTCGATCAGCGCCTGGTTGCCGTCGCGCAGGTCGGTGCTGAGCCAGATTGGGGGCTTGGTAATCACCTGGCTGGGCCAGGTGCGGTCGGGCAGTGCGATCGGCGCAAAGGGACGATACTTTTCAGCGGGGTTGGTCAACATGGGGAGAATTTCTCACTTTTTAGATAGCAATACTTGGGTGATTTCTCATCACCTGACTGGAATGGTGGGCAGTGCCCACCCTACAGGGCAAAACAAGGTGGGGGTGCGATCGCGGCAGAGCTTGATGCACCAGCGCTTAAATAACGCAGCAAACTCCTAAGCCATAGTCAAAGCCAGGGGCAACTTGTAACTAAAGGAGTCGAACTATTCAGGGCATTCCGCCTTTGTTTTAAAGAATTAGTTGCGCCCAAGGCGCAGCAGCAGCCCCAGCCCTAGTAGCAGGCTGAAGTGAGGGGCGAGGGATAGCTGCAAAGACAACATTAAATGGTGATAGCGCAGAATTGCACAACAACAGCATCCTAACCGCGTCTGAAATTGGCGTCAAGGACGAGAGCTACAATAAAAGCCTAGGCCTGCACGGCATTGTCACTATGGTTCAGCAGCTTCAGCCCGACGCCTCAGTCACAGTCAACTACCCCGACAGCGATGGGCAACCCATGGCCGACAATACCAAGCAGTTCCGCTGGATTGTGGTGATCAAAGAAAATTTGGAACTGCTGTTTGTCGACCAGGCCGACGTGTTTGTCGCTGGGGATTTGCTCTGGTACCCCGTTGAGGGCGACAACACGCTTCGTCAGGCTCCTGATGTCATGGTTGTCTTCGGTCGTCCCAAGGGAGATAGAGGGTCTTACCGCCAGTGGCAGGAGGGCAGCATTGCGCCCCAGGTAGTGTTTGAAATTTTGTCGCCGGGCAACCGCTTTGGTGAAATGCTGCGCAAGCTCAACTTTTACGATCGCTACGGCATCGAAGAATACTACATCTATGACCCCGACAAGCTGGAGCTAACCGGCCTCCAGCGTGGGGAAACAGACATGCAAGTCATTGAAGAGACGAACGGGTGGGTTAGCCCTCGGTTGCAGATTCGCTTTCAAATGACCGATGCAGAGCTAGAAATTTACCGCCCCGATGGCCAGCGATTTTTGACCTACAGTGAACTGGGGCAGCAGCTAGAGCAAGAACGGCAGCGGGCTGACCAGGAGCAGCTGCGAGCTAATCAAGAACGAGAGCGAGCCGAGAGATTGGCTGAACAACTTCGCGCAGCAGGGCTTGAGCCAGATTTGTGATTGATCTAGGTGTGCGATCGGCCTACCCAGCCAAGTTCGAGACAACGCTGTTCTAAGTGGTGGGCTAGCAGCGGGCACTCAACAGCAGCCGGGTTGCTTGTCGGAAAGCAAGGCACTCTGCCTGTCTCATCGGCCAGGGAAGTCGGAAGTTGATAGCGCACTCACCATTTATTAGTGACAATAGAAGTTGAGCCTTTTGCTCATTCTTTCAGCTGGCTCGTCAAGTCGGGTAACGCAAGGCCCTGAGCGACCCGACAGCTTTTCCCGCCTGCTTTTAGCCCCCTGTGTCTACTGGTGCAGGGGGCTTTGTAAACCCTGTTTTTCCTGCCCTATCGTGCCCTTGTATGACCGCTGAACCCAACTTTGTCCTCGATCTCACCCTGGCCCTGGGGTGCTCTGCCATTGGTGGCTATATTGCCCACCGCCTCAAACAGCCGGCACTGCTGGGCTATCTGATTACCGGACTGATCATTGGACCCTTTGGGCTGGGGCTACAGACCGATGTAGAGCAAATTCAGGCGCTGGCGGAGGTGGGCATTGCCTTTTTGCTGTTCGCCCTGGGGGTTGAGTTTTCGCTGTCTGAGCTGAAGCGGGTGCGGGCGATCGCGCTCCGGGGCAGTCTGCTGCAAATTGGGCTGACTACGCTGCTGGTATGCTCGGTGTCGCTGCTTTCAGGAACGGCCAACTCGCCGCTACAGGGCATTTTTCTGGGGCTGGTGCTGTCGCTGTCGTCAACGGCGGTGGTGCTCAAGCCCCTAACCGATCGCGGTGAAACCGCCACAGTACACGGTCAGGTGATGCTAGGTCTGCTGATTGCTCAGGATATTGCCCTGGGCCTTATACTGGCGGTGCTGCCGGTGCTCAACCAGCCCGATGCCCTGGGGCCAGCCCTGGCGATCGCGGCGCTCAAGTTTGGCCTATTTTTGGCGGGGGCGATCGCCCTGGGTCGTTGGGTGGTGCCCCAGCTGATTCAGCACATTGCCGCCACCGAGAGCAGCGAGCTGTTTTTGCTCACCGTGGTCGCCCTTTGCCTGGGCATTGCCTGGGTCACCTCTATTTTGGGCCTCTCCATCGCGATGGGGGCCTTTGTCGCCGGGTTGATGATCTCTGAAATCGACTATGCAGACCAGGCTCTGGGCAAAATTTTGCCCCTGCGCGACACCTTTGCCTGCCTATTTTTTGCCTCCATCGGCATGCTGATCGACCCCAATTTGGTCATTGATGACCTGGGCCGCATTCTGGAGCTGGTGGCGCTGATTATGGTGGGCAAGGCGCTGATTATTTTGCCCATTGTGCTGGGGTTTGGCTATTCGCTCAAAACAGCGGTAAAAGCTAGCTTTGGGCTCAACCAAATCGGTGAATTTTCCTTTGTGCTGGCCCTGATGGGGCTAGAGCTGGGGCTGATTACCGAGCAGCGCTACTCACTGCTGCTGGGTACGATCGCCATTTCGCTTATGCTCACTCCCCTGTGGATTAACCTGGCCCCCAGGGTGGCTGACTGGCTGCACGCGCTGCCCGTGCTCAAAGACTACCTCAACCGCAATGAGGAACCCAGACTGCTGTCGGTACCCGTCGACATACGCGATCACGTGATTGTGGCAGGCTATGGCCGCGTGGGCGAAGTGCTGGTGAACGTCTTACTCAGCCGCGGCTACCCGGTCCTGGTGATTGAGAACAGCGAAACGGCCATTCAGCGCCTGCGCAACCGCCATGCCCCCCTGGTGCAAATTCCCTACGTCTACGGCGATGCCGACAGCGAACTGGTGCTCGAAAAAACCTGCCTGGAGACCGCCAAAGCCCTGGCCATTACCCTGCCCGACCCCACCACCACTCGCCTGCTCCTGCAGCGAGCCCTGGCCAAGGCCCCAGATTTGGATATCATTGCGCGATCGCACAACAACGAGGAAATCGACATTCTCACTCAGCTAGGGGCTAGAGAAGTGGTGCAGCCTGAGTTTGAGGCCGCCCTGGAGCTAGGCTCGCACCTGCTCAACACCCTGGGCGAAAAGTCACTCGAAATACAGTCTGTGCTGGAGTGGATTCGTCAAGATCGCTACCGCAGCATTCGCCCGGTGCACCAGGTGGGTAAAGGATGACCCAGCCTGTATCAGGCGCAGCACCATTCTGAGCGGTGAACCTCGGTATATCACTGGCACAAATATCCCTTGGCCGATGGCAGACTACCGCTCGAAACATTGGTCAAAAAGCTGTGCCCATTGCATTTTGGCTCACACGAAAATAGCTTGATGCAAAGCAGACTTTTCGATAGGCAATTTTCTATGGTTAATATGTAATTTCATATAAAATATCTTTGATACTACTATCAAAAACAAAATTCTGTGACTCAAGATACTCTTTTTCAAGGTTTTCAAGACTAATATCTAGACCAATGGGGTTTCCACTGTAGATCTAAAGACGCAGTTAAATCTTTCTTTGTTGAAAGAATTGCAGTTCGGTTAGTCCACATCTAAGCATTGCCAGGAAAGCGCCTTAAGTAATACTTAAGAATAGGCTTTTTGTCCTGTGTTTTATGCAGGCTGCGTACGGTGTTTTTTTACGCCGTTCTGGTGAAGGGCTGGACTGAAAACTGGGATGCGGGTTGGGCGACAGGCTTGCTTCGTTCCACTATTCCTTCTTTAGCACAGCTTCCCATGATCAGGAAATTGAGGTTAGGCACCAAATTTACCCTACTGCTCACCCTGGTGTTTTTGGCGGGTGTGGTGATTAGCGGCCTTACCCTATCGGCTGCTATGCAGCGCAAGGCCGAGGGAGAGGTGACAGCCAAAGCCGAAATGCTAACCCAGACCATGAACTCGGTCAGAACCTATACCAGCGACAACATTCGCCCCCTGCTAGCCGCTCAGCTGGCTACCAGTCCAGAATTTATTAGCGAAACGGTGCCGGCCTACGCGGCCACAGAAGTCTTTGAAGAGTTTCGCAGTCACCCCGACTATCAAAGCTTTTTCTACAAAGAAGCCACCCTCAACCCCACCAACCCTCGCGACCAGGCTGACGATTTTGAAACGGGCCTGGTTGAGCAGTTTAGAGCCCAGCCCGAGCTGGCTAAGCTGTCAGGGTATCGCGCTCGCGACGGCGAAAACCTGTTCTACATTGCCCGACCGCTGGCCATTACAAAAGCAAGCTGCCTTGAATGTCACAGCACTCCGGAGGCTGCGCCAAAGAGCCAGTTGGCCAGTTTTGGCAGTCAAGGTGGTTTTGGCTGGCAGATGAATGAGATCGTTGCCGCCCAAACTATCTATGTACCCGCAGACGCCGTATTTAGGCAGGGCCGGCAATACCTATTTCTGGTCATAGGTATCTTTGCCACCATCTTTGCGGCCCTGGGATTATTGCTCAATGCCCTGCTCAAGCGCACGGTTATTCAGCCCATTAACCAGCTGACGGCGATCGCGCAGCGGGTTAGCTCAGGCACCATGACCGCCGAACAGGTCAGCGAGTTCGATGCTGCGCCCATGACCGCAGTCGCCCGTCGGGCCGACGAACCGGGGCAGCTGGCGCGGGCCTTTCAGGTGATGGCCCACGAGGTCGCCGCCCGTGAGCAAAACCTGAGCCAGGCGGTGGAAGAACGCACCGCGCAGCTGGCTGAAACCACCGAAGCAGCCGAGCGTGCGCGCGCCGAGGCCGAGGCGGCTAACCAGACCAAGAGCCAGTTTTTGGCTAACATGAGCCACGAGCTGCGCACCCCCCTCAACGCCATTATTGGCTACAGCGAAATGCTGAAGGAAGAGCTGAGCGACCTAGGCCAGGGTGTGCTGATTGCCGACGTGCAAAAAATTCACGGGGCCGGCCGCCACCTGCTGGGGCTAATTAACAACATTCTTGACCTCTCTAAAGTAGAGTCGGGCAAGATGGAGCTGTATTTAGAAACCTTTGAAATAGCTCCAATGGTGGCTGAAATTGCCGACACCATTCGCCCGCTGATCGACAAAAACCGCAACACCCTGGTGGTGTACTGCGCCGACGGCATCGACACCATGCATGCCGACATCACTAAGCTGCGCCAGTGCCTGTTTAACCTGCTCAGCAACGCCAGCAAGTTTACCGAAAACGGTACGATTACCCTTACCGTAGAGCCGATAGACGCTGGAGCAGCTACCGAGGCAGAGGCGGCGATCGCCTTTCGGGTTGCTGACACCGGCATTGGCATGACCCCAGAGCAGCAGGCCAAGCTGTTTCAGTCGTTCACCCAGGCCGATTCGTCTACGACTCGCAGGTACGGGGGCACGGGTCTGGGGCTGGTGATTACCAAAAAGTTCTGCGAGATGATGGGCGGGGAGATCAGCGTGACCAGCGCCGCTGGCCAGGGCACTACGTTTAGCCTTCAGCTACCCGAGCGGGTGCCCGATTTCAGGCTGGATGGGAAGGCGGAACCGGTTCAGGGTGCGATCACCGAGACCAGCGCGATCGCACCCACCGAGCATATTCCAACCGCCAGCACCATTCTGGTGATCGACGACGACCCATCGGTGCAAGACCTGATGCAGCGCTTTTTAACCCGCGAAGGCTTCAACGTCTTGGGGGCGGGCAGCGGCCTAGACGGGTTGCAGCTGGCTCGAAGCCACCGCCCCGATGTGATTGTGCTCGATGTTATGATGCCCAGCATCGACGGCTGGACAGTGCTGACCGAGCTTAAGGCCGACCCCGAGCTGGCTACTATTCCCGTCGTCATGGTGACGATGGTTGACGACAAAAATCTGGGCTATGCCCTGGGGGCCTCTGACTACTTGCTCAAGCCCATCGACTACGATCGCCTCACCGAGCTGCTGCACAAGTACAGCACCGAGACCGACCTGACCTCAGTCATGGTGATCGAAGACAACACCGAAAACCGGGAAATGATGCGTCGCCAGCTCATCAAAGCGGGCTGGCAGGTGTTAGAAGCCGAAAACGGTCGCACTGCCCTAGATCTGATGCAAACCCAGACACCAGGGATTATTTTGCTCGATCTGATGATGCCCGAGATGGATGGCTTTGAGTTTCTCGACGAGCTGCGCCGCCAGCCCCAGTGGCGCGACATTCCGGTGCTGGTACTCACCGCCAAAGACCTCACCCCCGACGATCGCCGTCGCCTCGATGGCCAGATTGAGCGCATTTACCAGAAGGGTTCCTTTGATCGCCAGGCCTTGCTCAACGAAATTAGCGATCTGGCCTCGGCAGCGGTTTCACGGCACGGTCGTGCCACACCCTAGTGCCCTTGCCCAACAGCCCCTTGGCCATGCCCATGCACTCTTGTAATTGTTGCTGCCCCCATGCCCAAACTGCTGCTAGTCGAAGATAACGAGGTCAATCGAGATATGCTGTCTCGTCGTCTGCTGCGCAAAGGCTACGAGGTGGCGATCGCGATCGACGGTGCCGATGGTGTTTCTAAAGCTCTCTCAGAACGCCCCAACCTGGTGCTGATGGACATTGACCTGCCGGTGATCGACGGCTACGAAGCGACTCGACAAATCAAGGCCAACCCGCATACCCAGCACATTCCCATCATTGCCCTCACTGCCCACGCGATGCAGAGCGATCGCGACCGGGCCTTCGAGGCGGGCTGCGACGAGTACGACACCAAACCCGTTGACCTACCTCAGCTGCTCGAAAAAATTGAGCGCCTGCTGGCCAGCGCCCAGCCCCCCCAACCCCAGGACGCCAACAGCCTGCCGCAGGACAGCAGAGTGCAGCGGGCGTTGCTCGGCCATCTGCGCCACGAGCTGTGCACCCCCATGAACGCCATCATTGGCTACAGCGAAATGCTGCTCGACCAGATCAAGGGGCAGCCCGACGCGTCACTGGGGGACGACCTGCAGAAAATCTACACCTGCGGCACCCAGCTCCTGGCGCTGGCCAATGTCATTCTCGACCCCACTCAGCTGGAGGTGAGCCAGTCCCCTCGCGACATCAACTCCTTTGGGGCCACCATTCGGCTTGAGATGCTGACTCCTCTCAGCACCGTGATTGGCTACTGCGAAATGCTGCTCGAAGAAGCCTCCCCCGAGATCGTGCCCGACCTCGATCGCATTCACAAAGCCGCTCAACGGCTGCTGGGTATGGTCAACGACATCGTCAACCTGTCGCGGCAGCAGCTGCAGCTCATTGACGCCAGCGGAACGGAAACCGCCGATCTACGGCTCGATGGCACCACGGCATACAGCCTCTTTCGAGAAGCCGAAACCACCATTCGAGCGCTCAACCACAGCCCCGTCGACGAGCTAAGCCTCCAGGGGGGCAACATTCTCATCGTCGATGACAACGAGACCAACCGCGACTTGCTGTCGCGTCAGCTTGAGCACCAGGGCTACACCGTAGCGGTTGCCGCCAATGGCCGTCAGGCATTAGAGATGCTGCAAAGCAGCCCCTACGACCTGATCTTGCTCGACTTGATCATGCCCGAGATGAACGGGTACGAGGTGCTTGGTCACCTCAAGCAGCATCCCACGCTGCACGCGATTCCGGTAATCATGATTTCGTCCCTCGATGAGATCGATAACGTGGTGCGCTGCATTGAAATGGGGGCCGAAGACTACCTCTCCAAGCCCTTTAAGCCGGTACTGCTGCGGGCCAAAATTACCGCTTACTTAGAGAAAAAGCGGCTCCGCGACCAGCGGGTGATGTACCTGGCCCAGCAGCTCATTGCGGAGGCCACCCCGGTACCCGTGCTGATCTGGCGGCTGTCCGATGGCCTGATTCTCTACGCCAACGCCACGGCCAGCAAAACCTTTGGCCACACCGACCAAGACCTGCTGAATCGCTCCATTGAAGACTTTTACTTTGATCGGGCCGAGCACCAGACCCTGCTTGGCCCGCTGACCGAGGGCAAGTCAATTCAGCACTACGAACTGCAGGGCAAACGGGCCGACGGCAGCCCCTTTTGGGTAACGGCCTCATTTCAACCCCTGACCTTTAACGGCGAAGCGACGGTGCTCAGCGCCATGGCCGATATCACCGCCCGCAAGCAGGCCGAAGACACGCTGCGGCTGACTGAAGAAAAGTACCGCAGCATTTTTGAGAACGCCTTGGAGGGCATTTTTCAATCGACGCCCTCGGGCCACTTTCTCAGCGTCAACCCTGCTATGGCGCGCATCCACGGCTACGACTCGCCTGAGGCTATGATGGCTGCTGTCACCGAAATCAGCAGCCAGATCTATGTCGATGCCGAACGTCGCCAGCAGCTCATGCAGCAGGTGGATACCGACGGTGAAATTACCGGCTACGAGTACCAGGCCTACCGCAAAGATGGCGACATCATGTGGCTGTCAGAAAGCGTACGGGCGGTGCGCAGCGCCAACGGCGAGCTGCTCTACTACGAAGGCATTGTCGAAGACGTGACCAAGCGTAAGCTGGCCGAAGAAGCCCTCAAGCGCCAGGTCGACGAGCTCAAGATTGAAATCGACCATGCCAAGCGTACGCAGGAAGTGGCGGCGATTACCCAAAGCGACTATTTTCAGCAGCTCAAGGCCGAAGCCGAAAGCCTGCGTATGGACGAGGCTGAGTTTAGCGCCCCACCCCCACC
>PYER01000059.1 GCA_003017855.1 filamentous cyanobacterium CCT1 | reverse complement strand
AGATGTGTATAAGAGACAGTAGACAGGGTTTGCCAATGGGGAATTGCTAGGAAAGTGTCTACTGTCTACCGAAATGGCTGAAGAGATTGTGGATAAAGGCTTTTGCCCGGTAGACACTCTGTCTACCGGGCGTCTACCGTATCTACCGAAAATCGATCACTCGTCGTCGTCTGTGAACAAGCTCGTTAGATCGCGGTAGCCACTGACAACTCGCAAGATGTCTACTCTAGATTCTGTTGCGGTGTAGAGAATGAGGTAGCTCTCCATTGAGAGGCTGCGCAGTTCTGGGAGGATTTCGTCGCGTGGCCGCCCCAGATTAGGGAATTGGGTAATTCTGGCGAATTTGGCATCGAGCTTTGAGAGGAAGCGCTCGGCCTGCTGGAGCCCAGTCTGTCTAGCGATGTAGTCTGCAATGGCCTCGATGTCTTGAATGGCAGGCTGGGTTAGGTAAAACTGAGGGGCCATTATTCGGCGGAGGCGTGGCGAGACCGCAGGTTTTCTCTAATCTGGGCCATGGCGGTGGGGCCTTCTACAAGTTCTCCGCGCTGGGCTGCTTCCCAGCCGATCTGGGCATCTTGCTGGAGTTCGGCGAGTCGCCCTTGATAGATGCCGTCTTGCTGGTCGAGCAGGTATATACCTGCTGTGATGACCTCTAGGGCAGATTGGTATTTGCCAGCGGCGAGTTGGCGTTGGATGAGTTGCTCTAGTTCAGGGGGAAGGACGATTTGCACCGGGATGACACCAGCCTTAACTTTTTTGAGTTATGTCTTCCATTTTAAGGTCTCCCTCAACGCCTAGGTTACGACCAACCACCTGCTCTGCGGGTCCGTGACTGCTTACTTGCTCAATATTGCCGATTTCTGCACTACCTTTGATTCGCACCGTGTCCAACACAATTTGAATGGACGGGGCTTGAGTCTGAATTTGACGTATTTCATGCATTTTTATTGAGCTACTAAAATGCCATAAACCTCCTGGGGACATTCTTGTCCAGTTGTTTTTTGCCAAATCTCCTTAAAACTTTTCTCATCTAGGCTTTTCAAGAGCCGAGCCAAATTTTCAAGATCAATAGTAATGAACTCACGACCATACTCAAAATCTATTGCAAAAGCACTTATATAACAACTTAGGGCTCTTGCTAAATTTTGTTGAATCTCTAAGGCTCCTCCGAGTTCTACGAGAGTTGCGGCAACTTTTCGCCATTCCTCAAAATTCCTTCTTATCTCAAGAGCTTTTTCAAAGTATGCAATCGATTCTTCTAATTGGCCCAACTCTTTTAATACTTGCCCTAATCCCTGATACTCATCAGAAGCATTATACTCATCTCCCTCATTCTCATAAATTTGAAGAGCCTTTCTATAATAAAAAATGGATTTTTGATAATCTTTTTGACTTCGAGAGAGCATCCCCAGTAAGTCGTAAGCCGCTGCCATTTTATAAGGCTCACGAAGTAACTCATAAAACTCAATCACCTTTAAAGCGTATTCACTTGCTAAATGGAAGTTCCCTTGCATTCGATAAATTTCAGCCAACTCATAATGTATTTCAGTCTCTTTGTATGAATCCTTTCTTTCCTGAGCAATTTTCATTGCTTCATCAAAGTAAATAAGAGCATCATTAAAATCATATTTTAGCCGAGAAATAATTCCCAATTGAGCATATACACTACTTAGAAAATTTGTGTTGTCAGGAGATTCCACCTCTTCATATAGCTCAATAGCTTCTTGACAATGCTTTATAGCTTCATCGAAATCTCTTTCATTGGTTTCAATAATGCCTAAATTAAATTTAGCCGTAGAAATCTTCTCCTTAAATAGTATTGAGTAGTTAGGATGTGAAAGTCCATCCAGAATTTCCTGGTTAATTCTCCTTGCTTTTTCAAAATTCCCAAGCCTAACAGCATTACTAGCTTCGGCACCCTTTATAAATATGTATAGATTAATAGCCTTTTCATCGCTTGATAGAATACTTGAAAATTCATTACCAAGCTTCTTCAAAAGTTGCTGCCCTAATAACAGGAACTTATCCCATAAGCCTAAGCGATTGTACAAACTTCCTAGACCAGTAAATACAGTCCATAATGAATCCCAATCTTTATTTTGTTCGGCAAAACTCATATATCTCAACATGTTTGGCTCTTCAAATAGTAGAGCGCTATATGCCTCTTCAGTAGAACTTCCATTATATTCTGGAGTAAATGCTATTCCATGGAACATATAAAAAATAAGAATCTTGTTTTCTATTTTTCCAATTTCATCAGGTGTATGATTTTGCAACAATTTTTGGTGGAGATACCAAGGCAAAACTGGGTGTAACTCATAAAGTCCGTGTTGTAGTTCTGAAAGAATACCAGATTGATTGGCTTCAGAAAGGATGGCTAACCAATCAGTTTTTGTAATCTTCTCTCCGAAAAATTCTCTGTAATCCTCACTTGATTTGAGGTGATCCCCTCCATCAAACCCATGCGAGAAGTTGCAAAGAAAGCTGATATTGAATCTTGCTGTAAATAACGCAAGAAAAGGTAAGTGGAGCTGTGTTTTTTCTGATAGCTTACTGAAAGAGTAATCTAAAGATACCGTAAGAGAATTTTTCTTTCCTGTCTCAGAACTTTCCTGAAAGGATTCGAGTCCAAACTTTATTGATTCTAATATTTCTTCAGGAGTAAATCTCTTTAAGTATGGCAAAATAACTCGCAATGCTAAAGGATTGCCGCTTAGAGTTTCAAGTAGCTCTAAATATTTCGGAGATAATTTAGCTCTATCAATTCCAGCATTTTTGAAAATCTTGCTAGCAAGATTTTCTGCATCCTTGGGATGCAAGCCAGATAACTTTTGAAGGGTGTAATTGCATTCTAGCCAAGTTTCTTCCTTACGGCTCGTGATCAATATCCAGGTTTTTCCACCTTGCAAATCATGCAAGAGATTCTTGAAATCCTCACACTCTGATTCTGTCAGCAAAAATTTTCCAGACGAAGAAGAATCTTTCAATGACTCAAAATTATCAAAGATCAAAAGGCAAGGTTGAGACTTTAAATAATTAAGCACTGCTACTTTTTGCTTTTCCCATTCATATTGGGAAAACTGATCACCCCAAATAGCTCGCCCAACTTGATAAATTACACTTACAAAATTCGTGCCGTATTCAAACGAATTAAAGAAACAGAGAGAGCGTCCTCGTGTTTGAATAAGCCATTTGGAAAATCCAATAGCTAGTTGAGTTTTCCCAACCCCAGCTAACCCTTGTAGTAGGACAATAGGATTTTGTCGTAGCGAACGTTCTAATTGTAAAATGTCGTAATCGCGTCCAACAAAGCCGAAGGATCCTTCCTTCGATTCCCCAATTAAACTTTCCGGCGGAGGTTCTTCAAGAAATATTTCTAAGTCTAATTTATCGTTGGTATCTTGAGCTAATGGCGAATAATTTTCTTGCTGATATAGAACTGGTATCATCCAATCTTGTAAAGGTAGGTAGCCTTTTGGGCTAGGACGTTGCCTCTTATTTATTAATTCCCTTCTGCCGGACGCTACAGCCTCTGACAAGTTGCTACCCATCACTAATTGCTCGTAGACACGGCCAATAAAATACTTTGCGGCTTCAGCATATACAGAGTAAGCCATTGCAACTACGCCTTTCGCACCTAGGCCAATTAATCGAGTAGCTACCGACGAAAAACTTTCTTCTCCTTCTTGTGCAGATTTACAAGCATTCAGCATAAAAATTGGAACTCGACAATTTACAAGACTTTGAGCAATTTGGCTTGCTGTTATGATCTGTGGTGTTCCATTCAAGTTTTCAAAAATCAACACCCCTTGCCCATCACCTCCTAAAGAATGTTGTAGACCTTGACTGTTTGGGTCGAAACTTCCATGTCCATCAAAGTGAACAATATGATAAAAGCCTTTATTCTCATTCAATTCACGTTCAAACTGCTCAAAATTAGGGGGGCGAAGTACTTTGAGATTAACCTTATTCTGGATCGGTTGTAGCGACTCTAAGATAGGTTGTGCAATAGTTTTTAGCGAAATATCTTTTTCCCCATACGGACGAGCTATGACCAGCAAAATGTTCAATTCATTTTCAGGTAAATCTGTTATTTCAGCTCGCACAGCATAAGAGTTTAAGCTACGATACATCCCTGCTAAAGCAGGAGATAGGAACTGATGATCAGTATCGTAAATCAATTCCCAAGGAAGATTTAACACCGATGGATCATCAGAAGAAATGCATAATTCACACTTATCTAATCCTTCTCGTGTGGCTTCTTGAAAGAAGTCCCAAGCCTTACTAGAACGAGGAAAAACAACTTTAAATAATTCTTTTCCCCATTCTTTAATTTTCTTCTCCGTTTGTTTTGCTTTCTCTGGTTCTAGTCCATATGGGAATCCGAGATAATCTTCTAAGTACCAACGTAATTCTGCTAAATCTTCTTCACTGAAGGGATGGTGGAAATCAACAGCTGGAGCTGATCGAGGAACTGACTGATCTCTCTGCCAAAAAAGCTGGATAGTATTTTTACTGTGATTTACTAAAAGTCGATTTTTTACCATGTTGTAATCACAAATCCTAAATAAATTAAGTACAAAATCTTCGCGAACTAACAACAGTGATCTTGACTCCTTAATCACAGGCCAAAACCCAGAAGATGGTTCGCTAGCCAAAGCTAGGAAGGTAAGGCAACTGCTTATGAAAAGCCAGTGTAAATATTAGGGGGTGATTTTCAAGGGATTGATGTTACTCGTTTTTAGTGGCTTCTTCAGTATATTCGCAAAATATATTCATTCCCACTTTAAGGATGTAGAGGACAATTATGGTTGCTATCGCAGGGTTTATCGGCAAAGTTGTCAATCCGACTAAGTATACAATTGAGCCTGTTAGTATTGAGGAACTTCCCGGATTCTTGTTGTAATCTAGAATCTTTGAGCGGAAACCTTCGTCGCCACAAATCTCGTTTCGTAAGACTTTGAGCGTTGCTGACCAAAGTTTCTTGTTTTCAAAATTGTATGAACCTAAATTTCCAACTTCTTCTTCCCACAATTCCTGAAAACTTGCCACAAGATCTCCGTCATGCTTTTTCAAAGTTTCAAGCGCACTATATATGCTGTCAGTCTCGGGGTTGCCAGAATCACTAATAAGAGTTTGCGTTTGCTGGATTTCGTCAGATGTTAGCTTTGTAGTCATAGTTATTCCTCGAACAAAAAATGCTGTTCCATAGTAGTAGTGGGTAAATGCCTATCTTTACCCAAGATCTTAATGCCGCTGTTTAACTTTCCAGTTGCTTCGAATCTTGCCTCCTAGACAGGGAATATCGGTTAAAGCAAACTGGGAAATCCTATACGCAATGGCACTTTGGCAACTTCAATGCCTCTAGCAACACGAAGAATAGGCAAAGCCTGTCAGATTACACCCAACACTAGCAAATCTACTCAAGGATGGGCATGCTCTACTTTTCCTATTCTACGAATTCATTAAACTACCGATGGCTTTAAGGAGTTGGTCTCTGACTGTCGCGCCTGAGCAGGCTAAATACCTCCCCCTGCTCAGGGGTAATCAAAATCCCGAACTCTAAAATCATCATGCTTGGTTAGCTCCAATTCGTTTACTTAGCAAACTCCGACATAATCGTCTAACCCCTCAACCGCTTCTGCATCGTCTCTAGCTTCCTCAAATCTGCTGCCCGCTTCCGCCGCTGGTAGCGCTCCTTCGCCATACCATTCACCGCCTGCATCGCCTTGGGGTGCTCCGCCAGGTAAAGGTACGCCGCCTCAAACCACACCTCCTTGGTGATCTTCTCATCCATACAGAGGTGGCGCAGGGCCTTATCAATCTCTTCCTCTAACCGCGTCGTCGTCCGCACTAGCTGCGGTAACTCCGCCTCATCATCTTGACTAACAGACATACTGACGTCAACACCCGTAGACTTGCTAAAGTCACTATATCCCGACCCATTGTCCCCCACCGCCACCTGTTGAGGAGACTTCACAGGTAACTCTGCCCCCAACCCATCGGCACGGGGCGGCACACTCGGGCGCTGCCGCTGCATCAACCGTTCCAGCGCATCCTCAGCCATTCCCTTGCCCCTGCTCTAACGCCTCAATCACCCTGTAAAGCGGATATTCCAGCTCCCCATAGCCAATCTTTGAGAGCCGCTGTCCCTGCCGAATCGCCTGCTTGTAGCGCTCACTCTCCACAATTGACGGCAGCACTGGGATTGAGCCTGCCACCTGCTGCATGGCGGTTATAGCCTCCCGACTATCGGTTGCCTGAGACCGACCAAACCACTTATCTCGAAAGGGCAAGACCCCTAACACCTGCCCTGTAAACGCCCGTATTCGCCCCATTTCCTCCAGCAGTTCTAGGCTGCGCAGTAGTGAATTCACGCCCTTAGTCGATGCTTCTGCGGGAATCAGCACCCAGTCCGAGGCCCCCATCACCGACAAACAAATCTGGGTGCGCTGGGGCGGCGAGTCGATAATGCAAACGTCAAACAACTCCTCCACGGCCTCCAGGGCATGGTGCAAAGCCAAGGCTCCCATCCCGATGGTGGCCAAGTATTCTTGGGCTTTGTGCAGCCCCTCATCGGCTGGAATCAAAAACAGATTCGCTGTCGCCAGCGGATAGATGCCATCTGCTGTTTCCACCTGGCCCTTCAGCACCTCTAGCAGGGTGGGCTCACTCGCTTGAACGTCATGGCCCAAATAAAAGGTCAAATTTGCCTGCGGATCGGCATCCACCATCAGCACCTTCTGGCCCCGGTGCGCCAGGAGCCGCCCCAGCAGCAGCGAGACCGACGTTTTCCCCTGCCCCCCAGAGAGCGACAAACAACTCACCGTCTTCATAGCTGTGTTTCACTCCCTGTGTAATGCCCAGCTCCTGATCACCTCTACAAGGCTCGCCTTATCCAAACCCCTGCCGCCTTTGAGATTGTGAGCCTAGAAACATCAAGACGTATTGACGTCAATACGTTTGCTTTTGTGTCTGTAAATCAGTTGTTGTGTCATTTTGTTAGTTGAAGCCTGACTATTGGGCTGAAAATATCTGCGGTGCAAGGGAACCGAAGAAGATAAACTTACGTCGCTTTTGGCAATTTTTTATAGATCAATTTCGACTGCAACCATAGAGTTATTGCGTGTCGCTAATCGCGTTGATAGTTGGCGGTAAAACTTTCAAATGATAGGGGCTATGTATAACCTCAGTATAAAAAGTATTCCTACTTTGAAGATCTACATAGACCGGTCAATAGCTTGATTAACATCACGCAAGATTACAGGATCAGGCACGATATTGGCTGTCTTGTATAGGCTTTAGGCATGGATTCGAGCTATCTAAGCCTGAATCCACGATTTAGTTTCTCATTTCCCCACCACTGAGAAATATTGCTATATTGATCAAAACTTTACGCAATTTGAGTGAACTACTTCACTCATTGGTGAGCACGCGAGTCATGTCATCTGACTGATTTCAGGAGACTTTAATCATCAGTCAGACTCAATTCATTTGAGCCATGAAAACTCTCTACATTTTTCCTTTGATGGAACGTCTGGTGTGCCGGATGAATCCTCTTCCAGACCTGCCGCTACTCGCCGTAGCGTTCCTGGGCCTTGCTCTAGATGTCCTCATCCATGGCCCTGCCTTGCTGACAGTGCTGGCCGTGGCAGGTATCACTGGCCTGAGCTGGAGGCAGGACATAAGACCCTCTCGTACCTTATCCAGGCGGGTTTCTAAAGCGCAGGGTTTCAATCGAAAGGCTGTGCGGCTCCTGGGTCTAGGGCTGCTCTGGCTGATTACCCTGCTGGCCTATCCCGCCCAGGCCCAGTTCTTTGGTGGGGCTGAAACCTGGATGACCACCAACTTCGGCACCGCTGCGGGCGATGCCATCCCCCTAGTGTTTAACGTGCTGCGGGGCCTGTTTTTGCTCTACGTCGGCATCTCTCTCGTGCGGGTGATCAATAGTGCCCGCAATGACGAGGACTGGCAAACTATTGCACGCACACCGCTAATTATCATCATTGCCGTCACCGCTGGCGATGTGCTGACGACACTGATTACCGGCTAGTTGTCGCTATGTGGCCATTCAGATCGAGGGTGCAGCTCTACACCGTTCTTTCAGCATTGCTGGGCTGCTTATGGCATCTAAATTTCGTCCCGTTAACACCATCCTGGGGGCGCAACCCCGGTTAGGCCCCATTCCGGCAGACCAGATCATTCCCTGGTTCTGCATCACGGGGGTGTCCTACCTGATGGGTCGCGGGTTCAGCCTCAGCTGGATTTCGATTGGATTCATCGCCGCCTGGGGCATGTCTACCTGGTGGATTCTCACCGGGGGGCAGAGCTGGAAGTTCACCGCAAAATTTGTGCCGACTCCCACCTGGAGTCGCGGCTATGCCCGATATCTAAGGTTTACTCACGATGAAACAGACCATCGGCAAACACCAACTCAAGCTCGGCAGCCAGTTCGTCAGCACGTTGACGCCCTTTGAAGATGCGCTCAATCTCGCCGCCATGGTGCGAATTGAGCTGCGGGGGCGACAGGTTGGAGCCTACGTCTTGACCAAGGGCAAGAACCGCGAGCACCTCTGCTTTGTGTTTGGCTTCGACTGCCGGGGCATCCACAACACGTTGACCGATGAACAGGTGGAGATCGTCTTTGACCAGCTGGAATCGGGGCTGAAGGATTTACCCAACGGTGAGCGGTTGACGATTCACCTGGGGTCGTTTTCGGCGGATTGCAAGCGACAACATGCTCTAGCCCAACTCACCCAGATTGCCCCTAACCCAGCTCTCAAGTTCTTGCTCACCGCTGAACGCGCCCGAGTCCAGCAACTCACTCAGCAGGGCTTGCGCAAACCCAAGTTTCTGCGGCTGTATGTCACCTACACCGTCCAAACGGGCGCTGAAGGAGCCCAAGACATCATTGAGAAGGTGATTAGCAGAGGCGAAACCCTGTGGAAGTCGTTCACGGGTGAACTGCGCCAGACCAAAAACCAGCGCCTGCAAACGGTGATCACCAAGGCCTTTACCGACGGCTTTCTGCTCTGGGAGCAAGTGCTTTCGACCAAGATGGGGCTTTCGGTCAAACCCCTGGGTGAAGGGGATCTGTGGAGCCTGCTGTGGAACCGCTTCAATGCCAGTGACCCCATCGACATTCCCCAACTGATCATCCTCGATTCTGATGGCCTGCACGAGCAAGTCAACTCGGACATCCATAGCACCACGCTGCTGACGCGGGCGGGGGTACCCACTGCCGGGAAAACCTGGGTCAAGGTCAAAGGACAGTATACGGCCCCGCTAACGTTCCTCGAAAAACCGGGAGGCTGGGCTAGTGAGTCGGCCCAGCTTCGCTACCTGTGGGAGATCCTCTCCCGCGAGACGGTCGCTGATACCGAAATCTTCTGCCAGCTGACTCGGGCCAACGAAACCCTGGTAAAAACCACCGTCCAGCGGATGCTGAAGCAGTCAAACCTGACGGCGACGTTAGCTGAAGACAGCCATTCGGTGGATGTGGCCGCTGAGCTGAAGATGAAGCGCTCGATTGAGGCCCAGGAAGAGCTGTTTGAGGGGGCTCTGCCGATCCACACTGCCGTTGTGTTTCTGGTGCATCGACCGGATCTGGAGCAGCTGGACGAAGCTTGCCGCTATATCCAAAGCTGCTTTCGCCGCCCGGCCTGGGTCGAGCGCGAGCAAGACTACGCCTGGAAAGTGTGGCTTCAGACGTTACCCATTGTCTGGGAAGCGCTGATGGCGACACCCTTCGGGCGGCGGCAGCTTTACCTGACCGGCGAAGCACCGGGGCTGATGCCGCTGGTGGTGACCCAGCCCTGCGATAGGAGTGGCTTTGAGCTAATCGCTGAGGAAGGCGGGCAACCCATCCACCTGGATCTGTTCAACCAGCACCAGAACCTGGGCCTGTTTGCCACCACCCGAGCTGGAAAATCAGTTCTGGTTTCCGGCATCCTCACCCAGGCGTTGGCCCACCGATTCCCCGTGGTGGCGCTCGATTTCCCCAAACCCGATGGCTCTTCGACCTTCACCGACTACACGCAGCTGGTAGGTGGGGCCTACTTCGACATCTCCCGCGAATCCAACAACCTGTTCGAGCTGCCCGACCTGCGTCACCTGCCGGGTGACGAGCGCAAAGAACGCCTCGACGACTTTCAGTCGTTCCTGGAGTCGGCCTTGCTGACCATGATTGTGGGCTCAGGGGCCAATAGCTCGGTGATGACCCAGACCATTCGCTCGATTCTGGTACTGGCCCTCAATGCCTTCTTTGCCGATGCCCCCATTCAGCGACGCTACCTGGAGGCGATGGAGGGGCGCTTAGGCTCAGCAGCCTGGGCACAGATGCCCACCCTAGCTGACTTCCTCGACTTCTGCACGCCTGAACAACTGGATCTGAACCAGGTGGGCGGCAATATCGCGAAGGCTTTGGACATGATCGATCTACGGCTTAGGTTTTGGCTCTCCAGCCGGGTGGGGCGGGCGATCTCGGCTCCCTCCAGCTTCCCCACCGATGCCCAACTGCTGGTCTTTGCTCTGCGGAATCTATCCAACGAAGAAGATGCCGCTGTGCTGGCCCTTTCCGCCTATGCCGCTGCTCTGCGGCGTGCCCTAGAAGCCCCAGCGTCTATCTTCTTCATCGATGAGGCCCCCATCCTGTTTGAGTTTGACGAAATCGGAGCCCTGATTGGCCGACTCTGCGCCAACGGAGCCAAAGCCGGGATTCGGGTAATTATCTCCGCTCAAGATCCCGATACCGTCCATAAATCGCCCGCCAGCGCCAAGATCTTCCAAAACCTAACCACTCGCCTGATTGGTCGCATTCAGCCCATGGCGGTGGATAGCTTTGAGCGCATTCTCAAATATCCCAAGACCGTCATCAGCCGCAATGCCAGCGAGAGCTTCTTTCCTAAACGGGAAGGTATCTACAGCCAGTGGCTGCTAGACAACAACGGCCTCTACACCTACTGCCGCTACTATCCCGCCTTCGCCCAGCTTGCTGCGGTGGCCAATAACCCCGACGAGCAGACGACCCGAGACTTGGTGCTGCGCCATGCCCCCGATACCTTCACCGGTCTGGCGGAATTTGCCCGGCTGCTAGTGCTCTCGATTCAGTCGGGTGAACCCCTTTCGGTGATCACCGAGCGCTGGTTTGCCGAGCGCAATCCTCACCCTGAAGTTCCCTTGTCTTCTTTCAACTCCCTACCCACTGGAGGTCACTCATGAACCCACGCCTTCGCGTTGCCTTCGTTCCCATCTTGGCCACTACCCTGCTGGTGGCACCTGTAAGACCTGCCGCTGCCTCGCAAGTCGATACCACCTTCACCGACATATTCAGCATTTTCCGACAGGCCTTTGAGACCAGCAAAACCTACATCGAGCAAACCCTCTCTGGCCTGCTCACCCCACTGCCCGGCGATCTAGAGGCCGTGATCCAAAACGCCTTGGGCGATCTGGGCCTGGTTGACCCCAATCGGGTACGTTCAGCCATTGCAGAAGAGCTAACAACCATCCTGGCGGGCGATTTAGCCCAATCCGACCGCATCTACGCAGGACTTGAAACTGCCAACGAGGTTGACCGACAACTCACCCGCGCCCAAGTCGATGCGGTGCTGGGCCAAACCGGGCAAGCCGCCACCCGCGACAAAATCACCTGGATTGAAGACACCATCGGCCAGGTGCAGCAGCACGCCGACTCGGCCCAGACCGCTGTGTCTACCCAGGCGGCGATCAAACAGATGGCGCAGCAAAATGCACGTCAGTCAGAAATTCTCGGGGCGGTGCAGTCAGAACTGCTGCAATCTCGCCAGGATGCTCAGTTGACTAACCTCAACCTGACCAACATGTCGCAGAACCTAGATCAAGAGGCCCGTGCCCGTCGCCTCCAAGAATTGGGCAATGCCCTCGACACCCTGCAAATTAGCGCCCAGGCCCGTTTGTTCTAGACGTCTGTTCGTCATGACGTCAACTTGGATGTGAACACCCATGCTGCTGGATTGGCCCGTCTCACCCATTGCTCAGTTACCCCGCGATACCGCCGACATCATTGAGGGCGGCGCTGTCGCGTCGGAAGCCGTGGCCGAAAGCTGGAATCAGCTCTGGGAGAGCGTGCTTCAAGGAGGCCTTTACTTTGCCCTGGCTCGGGTTGGGGTTTTATTCGCTGTCGCGACTTTGCTCTTGTTCATGACCCAGTGGACGCGGCAGATGGTGGAAGGGGAAAGCAGCCGCGCCTACGCTGATTTCATCTGGCCGCTGCTGGTGATTGTGCTGCTCTCTAACAACGGCGATCGCCTGGCGGCCATCACCCTGGACATCCGCAACTACATCAACCAGGTCAACCAGGACGTCTTGTCTTACACGGCTGCGGATATTCGGCTGCAAGAGGCCTATCAGGCGGCGGTCTTAGAAGGCTCGGTGGAGCAGACCATTATCCAGCGCCGCAACCAGTGCTATGAGCTGCAAAACCCTGAGGAGCGGGCGAATTGCATTGAATTGGCGGCGATTGAAGCCCGCGAGTTTATCGAAGACTATCGTGCCGGAACCGGCAATCCTAACGCCCTGTCCCGTGCTTTGGAGGCGGCCCAGGCCGGGGATAATCCCCTCGATTCGGGACTTAGGTTCGGAGGGGCGCTGATGGGTTCGGGCTTTCAGACCGTGACCCGAGGTCTGTTGATGGCGCTGCATATTGCCTTCCAGTGGCTGATTGAAGCCTCGCTGTTGTTGACCGCCACCCTGGGGCCACTCGCCGTGGGTGGATCGTTACTGCCGGTGGGGGCCAAACCGCTATTCGCCTGGCTGACGGGGTTCTTTTCCTTGGCGATCGCCAAACTCAGCTTCAACATCCTCTCGGGCCTGGTCTCCCTGGCGGTGCTGAATGCCGGGGATTCCCATCCCCTGATTGCCCCCTTCTTCCTGGGCTTGCTGGCTCCCATTCTCTCTCTGGCCCTGGCCTCGGGCGGTGGCATGACGGTCTTTGGAGCCCTGACCAGTACCGCTGGGGTGATCGCCGGGACGGGTGCCATGGGTGGCATCGCTCGTGCCCCTGGCTACTCGGCCCGGCGGCGGGCCTACCGCGTGCGTCGCTGACCTCACTCACAAGGACATATCCCATGGTGCAGTTGATTGAGAAACGCAATACAAACTACCTGCCCTTGTTTGTCTTGGGCAGCGTGGGGTTGCAACTGGTGATGCTGGTGGTCTTGTTTCTTCAGGCCGGTGCCTTGAGTCGAATCAGCCGTCAGGATGCCCCCACGCTGGTGCAAATGCAGGACGGGCAGGCGATTCGAGTCGGCACCATGGGTTCTCGGGAGCGCACCCCAGAAACAATCCGGCGCTTCGTCAACGACACCCTGGTGCTGATGTTCAACTGGAGCGGCAGCCTGCCTGCGACCACGGCGGAAGAGGCCAGTCAGCCCAGATCCGACCCTGGCCTACCGATTGAGGTGGAACGGGGCAAACGCAATATTGCCACCGCCAGTTGGCAGGCCAGCTTTGCCTTTTCCGAAGACTTCCGCCAGGACTTTCTGAAGCGGGTGGCCGAACTGACGCCACCGGGCGTCTTCACCGGCACCAGTCAGGTGGTGATGGTGATCAACCACGTCGGCAGTCCCGAGGTGGTTGGGGAGGGCCGCTGGAAGGTGGCGGTGGTGGCTCATCTCTATGTCTTTAACGACGCCAATGCCCTGGGCCAGGCGATCCCCTTTAACCGGGAGGTGTTTGTCGAGGCCGTCACTGCCCCAGCTGTGCCCGATGGCGACACCCCCTTAGAGCAGGCCATCTACAGCATTCGCCAAACCGGCTTGCAAATCTATGCCATCCGTGAACTTGAACGGGAGGACTTGAAATGACGACACCCAACAATCTGTGGGATGACCAAGAGATGGCCGACCTGGTCGGGCTTCACTTATCAGAACCGGCATCTGATCCTGGACAAGATGTTGCCCCTTCACACACCACATCGAAGGCGGAACCCCTGCTGGATGCTGAGGATATTGATGGGCAGGCCTTAAGTGATCGCAAGCCCAAGCTATCCCTGGCGGCTAACCCCTTCACCAAGCTGGGCGTTGTCGCCGCTGGAACGGGTCTAGTGATCGGGGTTTTAGCCGTCTTCACCAGCGGGGTGATGAAGAACGACTCTCCACCGGCTGAAGAGGTGCAAGCCGATTTCCCAGAGCCCATGGTTGAGGGAGAGGAGGTGAGTGCTACCGATGACCGGGGCCAGCTGCTGACCGATTTAGCGATGGGGCGTCAGCAGGCCGAACTGGAAGCTCTGGCTAATGAAGAGCCTACGGCTCAGCCGGAAGCGCCAACGGTTAGAGAAACCCCTGAATTTTCTCCGGCTCCTCCACCCCCGGCACGACCATCCCAGTCTGTTGCGGCGCGACCCACCCCGGCACCGTTACCACCTCGGCCAGCCCCCGTCTCCCCTGCGGTTTCAGCCCGTCCCGTCGTTTCCCAACCGATGGCTCAACCCGTCGTCGATCCAACGGAACGGTGGCTAGCGCTGTCCCATTTGGGAAGCTACGGACAGAGTCCGCGGTTAGGCGACCAACGACCTGCTCCGGTGCCCACAAATGCTGTGGTTCCTGATCCGGCCCCTGTAGTTCAGGCCAATACACCAACATCACGTTCTAACATCAACCATGCCGAAGAAGCGGCCATTCTCCAAGGTCAGCCGGTGACATCACTATCGACATCGCCCCTGTTGCTGACCGGCACCCAAGCCTCCGCTGTGTTGCAAACACCTTTGATCTGGTCAGCAGGGGCGGCAGAGACAGACAGCCCCCAGTTCGTGGTGCAGCTGACCGAACCTCTGCTGAGCGCCATTGGAGAGATCGGCTTACCAGCAGAAATACCGCTGGTGGTACAGGTGACATCGGTGGCGGACAGCGGCCTGGTGCAGCTGGCGGTAGTTTCGTTCATTCAGGCAGGACAAGAGATCCCGCTGTCAGCTGGGTCAGTTCAACTGCGAGGGGTAGCGGGCACCCCCCTGATCGCTCAAAAGTACGACGACCCAGGGATGGATATCGCTCGCATGGATGCCACGATGGCGGCCATGGCCGGGTTATCTCGGGCGGCAGGATTGGTGAATCGACCCAAAACAGCCTCGGTCATTACCTCTGTTGGAAGCAGCGCGATCACCCAGGACACCGGGGAGCCCAACCTTCTAGCCGGGATTCTTGAAGGTGCCTTTGAGCAGCTATCGGGGCAGATGGAAGCACGAAATCAGGCGGCCCTGGACGAAATCTTGAATCGCCCCGTCGTCTGGTATTTGCCAACCGGCACTGAAGTTGACGTGTACGTGAATCAAACGGTGGCGCTATGAAAACATCTTGGACTCCCTGGATTCTGGTTGGGGCGCTTTCTCTAGTGGTGATTCCCCGTCAACCCGCCCAAGCCCAATCAGCCTATGCCATTGCCGCCAGCCATGCTCAAGGGCTAACCGGCAGTCAGGCCCCCGTCATTCACCTGTGGCCTAGCTATGGCACCAACCTGAGCTTTATCCCAACGAACGAAAGCATCGTGCGGGTGTGGATCGATGATCCGTCCCGAGTAGCCCTTGATTTTGATCAACCGCTCTGCCCCACCGCTGCGGACTCAAGCTGTGTCTCGGGTCGGCCCTCTGTCGTTCATCTAAGACGGGTTCAGGGACTGTCCTTCGAGAATCTGCCTAGGGCCAGCGGCACCCTGCTGACGGTAATCACTGAGACGACTGGAGGAGATCGCCGCCTCTACGAATTCCGCATTGCCTTCGGTACCGGCGAGCCCGACTATCACACCGTTGTCGTGAACCCTGCTTCTCCCATTCACCCACTGCTGGGGCCAGGGGATGTGCGCCGAGGGCTTCAGGTGGCTGAATCCAGAGGACTGATCGCTCGAAACCAGGATTTGTGGAACCGGCTACAAACCTTTCTGAGGTTGGCCCAGGGTGGCCTGGCAGTACCTGCTGCCGCCGAGCAGGCTGGGGTTTCCCCTGAACTGATCACCCAACTGGCGGAATGGGGGGCCAATGCCCGCGACGATCCGCCTTTGAACTCTACCGCTCTTTAGTTTCTCTACTCAGGTTAAAGCCATGACCTCATATTTTTTCAGGCGCAGGCGGCCATGGCGGCCTGTGATCGGGATTCTTGTTCTCATTTTGGCGGTCGCGCTCCATAGCTGGCGGGTGCAACCGGCCCATTCCAGCCTCCAACCGGGAACACCTGTGCCGGTGATTCAGGATCAAATCTTAGGCACCAAGCCCGACTGGGTGCAGATCACCCTGCGCACCCTGCCTGCGGTGCTGGAGTCTGGCTCGTTTGAGGCTCCAGCTGATCTAATCCGTCTGCTGGGCTACGACCCGTCGCGGGTCTGGCAGGCCGGTCAAACCGCAGACCAGTACATGCAGTTAGGGGATTTCCAGGAAAGCTTTCAGCTCCAGCAGTTCTCGCTGTACGAGATTGCGGCTCTGGTAGGGCTGGATTGGCCTGCCCTGCGGCTGGCGGATTTTGCCCTGGTGGCCTGGCAAACCCTGGGGGACTTGGTGCAGGCTGTGCCGGATTTAGCCAACCGCCCGGTAGAGTCGGTGGCCCCGATCGCCGACCTCCTCAAGGGAGAAGTTGATCCACAAACTGCGATCGCCGAGGTGCTCCAAGATGAAGCCTTGGCATCGCTCAGTTTGGGAGACCTCAACCTGGAGCAGTACGGACTGGCCGATATTCCGGGGTTGATGGAGGCCCCACTAGAAAGCTTTCGCGATTGGCAACAGTCCGTTATCGACCAGGTGCCCGGCCTCGCCGATGTCCCCTTCACCAGCTTTCCCAACCCCATTGTGGAACAGGGCGTGGTGGTGGGCCAGGTGGATGTGGTGTTTGGCCCAGCAGAGGGCAATCGCACCAACACCATCAGCGGCAGTTATGTGGAGGGGTTCAACATGCCCTGTGACGCTGACTGCGCCCACCTCGAAATCGGCCAACCCACCCTGGTGGAAGGCACCCAGTGGGTCTCGGGCAAGTACCAACAGGTGCGCGGCGGGCGGGGGGCACTAGCCGCTGCCAATGGCGGGGTTGAGCCTACTGGTCGCCATCCCTTCGGCAATGCGTTCAAGGTGGCGGTGCTCGACACCGATGAGGCCTCCGGCACGGCTGAAACCGGGCTGTATTTCCGCATGTGTGTCCGCAACCTGTTTGTGGACTTGGGCTGCACTCCCTACTTCATCGGCCCCATTCCCTGGCTGCCGGTGCAGGAAGAAGGCATGGTCTTCTTGGGGCAAATCAAGGAAGGTCTTTCCACTACCGATTCAGCCGACGCCGCTACGGCGAAAGGAATTGACCCACAGACCGGCGAACCCAAACCCACCCCAGCCGCTGCCCCAGCGACCAGAGCTTCAGGATCTCCCGGAACTGCCACTGGACGATTCATTCACCCGGCACCGGGCTATGGCATCACCAGCAGTTTTGGCTATCGCACTCACCCAATTCACGGCGATCGCCGTCTTCACAGTGGTACCGATTTTGGTACCCCTACCGGCACCCTCATTCGAGCGGCTGACGGCGGGCAGGTCACCTTCGCGGGCATCAGCGGCTCTCTCACTAGCGGCTACGGCAGACTCGTCATCGTTAACCACGGCAATGGCTTAGAGAGCTACTACGCCCATCTACAAGGCTTTTTTGTGCAGGCGGGCGACATCATCGCCCAGGGAGATCCAGTCGGTCGCGCCAACAGTAGCGGTTGGTCAACGGGGCCGCATTTGCATTTTGAGGTGCGCCAGAACGGCCAGCCCCAGAACCCCATGAACTATCTCAGTTAAGGAGTGTAGCGATGAGACTTAACCGTACTGTATTTGCTGGTTTAGCGGGACTCTGTCTCCTGCTCGTCGGTCTAATCTCGGTTGTGGGCCTCAATCTAGCTCGGGCGTCAGACCCCATTCCAGAGGCGGTCTACGACTGCCTGCCCCCCCGGACCCAAGCCACAAAACTCTGGGGCTTGGTGGAGACAACCACTGGCAGCTACCTCCTAATCGGGGCCGGTGAAGGCGAGACCTACCAAGAAGTGCTGATTTACCTGGAGGCTCAAGCCGCCTGCCGCTCTCTGCTGCCGGAGGATGACCCGGTGCTCAGTCACTACATCCCCCTGAACTTGGCCCGCGAGTTAGCCCTCCAGCGTTACACCCAAGTGCTGCAAGAACAAGGAGGGCGCGACGCTTATCAACAGCAGCTAACCGAATATCTGACGGCAGCCCCCGACGGTACCCGCAGTCAGTTTCCTGAGGAATACCTCTGGGCGCTAGAGCAACTGGGCATTGAGCTGCCGCCCAATAGCTATGAGGTGCTGCGCTGATGCGTTACACCACCGAACAATCCTCGACGCTGGGACAGATGGACTCCACCTCTACTCAATCCATCTCTCAGCTGGTGACCTCACTCCAGTCCCGCCAGGGGCTCACCCTGCTTGGCTGTGTGGTACTGATTGCCGCCTTCTCCCTGATGAGTCAAGGCAAAAAAGGTAAGCTCGCCACCAGCCGCTTTGGTGGCAGCCCAGAAAAATCCGCTGCTCGCAAGCGTGCGGTGCAGCAGATTCAGGAGCGCAAACGCAACGCGGTTTCCCTCTACATCGGTAAGCCCACCCGCAAGAATGACGTTAAATCCCTTTATCTGCCCGACCTTCAGCGGGGCATCGCCGTTTGTGGTGGGCCAGGCTCAGGCAAAACCTTTAGCGTCATCGATCCGCTGATTCGTTCTGCTCTAGACCAGGAGCTACCGGTGGCCCTATACGACTTCAAGTACCCGACCCAAAGTGCTCGCCATGCCGCCTATGCCGCCAAGCTGGGTTACGACGTGCGCGTACTGGCCCCTGGCTTCCCCGAGTCCGAGGTGTGCAACCCCATCGACTTTCTGCGCAGCGAGTCCGATGCCGAGATGGCGCGGCAAATCGCCACGGTGCTGAACAAAAACTTTCGGTTGATGACCCAGAGCACTGAGGATGGCTTCTTCGCTGCCGCAGGCGATCAGCTGACGGAAGCCCTGTTAATGCTGGCCAAGTCCACCCAGCACCCCGACATCATGACCGCCCAGGCGGTGCTGGGTCTGACCAACCTGGGCAACCGGGTAGCGGCGGCTCACGGCATGAATAGCTGGATTCGAGTGTCTTTCAACCAGTTGATTGGAGTGAAAGATGCTGAGAAAACCGCCAGCGGCATCGTGGGCAGCGCCAGCGAGACCTTTACCCGCTTTATGAAAGAAGGGGTGCTGGGGGCCTTCTGTGGTCAAACCTCCATACCTCTCGACTTAACCGGCAAGCAGTTGCTGATTCTGGGGATGGATCGGGAGCGGCGGGACGTGGTGGGGCCATTGGTAGCCACGGTGCTGCACATGCTAGTCACTCGCAATGTGGCCCAGCGTCGGCAAGATCCGCTGATTGTCGCCATTGACGAGTTGCCCACCCTCTACCTGCCCACTCTAGTGCAGTGGCTCAACGAAAACCGGGAAGACGGGCTGGCCGTCATTCTTGGCTTTCAAAACCTGGTGCAGCTAGAGAAAACCTACGGTCGCGAACTGGCCCGCGCCATCCTGGGGGCCTGCGCCACCAAGGCGGTTTTTAATCCCCAAGAATACGAAGCGGCCCGCATGTTCTCAGACTTTCTGGGGGATGAAGAAATCCAGCACAAGCAAAAGTCGCGGAATCGTGGCGGCGGTAAGTCCAGCACCACCATTTCTGACCAGGAGCGCACCCGCAAGCTGTTTGAACCCAGCCAGTTTCTCCGCCTGCCGCCGGGCAAATGCATCTTGATCAACCCCGGCTTTACTTCCCGAGGAGAAGCCGCGATTCCCATCCAGCAGGCGATCAAAATTCCCAAAGCCGATGTGAAAGCCAGCGAGGGCAGCGAAGCCCTGTGGGCCAAAATTCACGCTCGACTGGTGCGCCGCAGCCCCCAACAGATGCCTACTGCCGCCGACTTAGAAAAGCGACGACAGATGGTGGAAGCCATGCTGCCTGAGCCCCAGGCCCCGGTCAACTCGGCCTACCCCGACCCCGCTGGATTGATCGACAAGTACAGCAGTTTGCTCTAGGAGACCCCTGATGACAATAGCGATTCAATCCCCCGATCTAGTGCTGGCGCAGACCCTACGGGCAAAGCTGCCCGAGGCCACCGTCAACGCTCTACTGGCCCATCCCGATATTGCCGCTGACCTCCTTCCCGTCCTGGAACAGCCACCGTTAGGCGCTGACTACGTGCCCCGCGAGATTGAAGTGCTGTACGACGATGTGACGGTTTTGCACTGGCGGGATGGTCGGATTCAAGCCCAGTGCGCCGATGTGGATATCGACTACACGCCGACGCTGGTGGAGTGGGTGATCGATGGCGACACCGCCTACTTTTCGGTTCAAGGGCTGGAGGTGATTAACCGCATCACAATCATGCCCCTGATGGAGTTAGAAGGACTAGACCCCTTAAAGGAGGAACCATGCAAGCCGTAGTAAACCCCGGAGAAGCGAAACAAATCGAGCAGGATTATGCTCACACTACCCTGGCCTCTAGCGAAATGGCAGCGGCCACGGCTCAATCGACCGCCGAGGCTGTACAAGCCTTTATTCAGATGTTGCGCGAGCGGCTCCAGGCGGCTCGGCAAAAGGAACAAGACTCTGAGAGTAATGCATCGGATGCTCAACTCGATGATGCTGTGGATCTACCCCAAGCCGTCTTCGAGCCCATCGAGATCAAGATGGGCCGCGAGATTGTCTACCGCGAGGGCTATGCCGATAAAGACCCTGTCAACAAGCTCAACGCCAATACGCTAAAGCTGCTCCAGGCCGCAGTAGATGCGCCTCCGCAGGCGGGGGCTGAAGCAACTACCGGAGCCAAAGGGACAATCAATATCAAGGCTGGAGATGAGCTGGTTTATCGGATGAGCAGGGGGGCGGTTGAAACCAACCGGCTAGAGCCAGAGCCAGTTGGTCAGGCGGAAGTGCCTCAGGCAGAATCCTCCCATGAAGATCCAATAGCAGCAGCTCCACCTGGAGTCGGAGCTGCTGTGTCTCCTGTTTCCATGCCCGTGTCTCAGATCAAAGCGGTAGCGGAACCCAAGGTGTCCCTACTCCAGAAGGTCGAGCCTGCCCCGTCCTCGGTAGAACCACAAAATTTACCACCCGCTAGCCAGCCTGCACCCACCCAAGTGGCGGCTCAGCCCCTGGCTATGGCCTCACCCAGGGTAGTCTCCATCCTCAACGTGATGGAGCGCCAGAACCAGCAGGTGGTGGAAAAAGCCACCCAGAAATGGATGCAGCAAACCACTCGGGTAATGCAGCGCTCGTCTCAGCAGTTGACTGAACGAGTGGTGGCCCTGGCGGCAAATATCCGCAGTCGGCAGGTCGCCTCCACAGCGGTGGATTTGCTCCAAAAGTACGGCACTGCCTACAGCCCTGGTCGAGGCTTCTATGTGGCGGAGAACTACGTGATCAGCTCTAAGGGCCGCATGGTCACCGTCTCAGACCGCGAAGGCATCGAGTTGATGACGGCTCGCAAAACTCGCTGGGGGCTAGACATCCTCAAAAACGATATGGTGGCCTCCCAAGAGGCCGACTTCATGAAAGCCCGCCAGCAAATCCAGATCCAGGGTATTGATGGTCTGTCCCCAGAGCCTCCCATGCGGGTACGGCAGCTGGGCAACCTTGCACCAGCCGGGGATATGGGCATTACCCGCGATCTCACGGCCCTGGCTCTGGCGAAAACTGCCCGCAAGCTGCTCGATGTCACGGGCAGCCGCCCCAACGTGCAGGGCAAGCGAGTGTTTCAAGGGGGCAGCCAGTACCGTATTGAGGAGACGCCCAATAGCCTGAAAATTCAAGCGGGGGAGCGGGGTCAGATTCTCAGCATCGACAACGGCAAAATCAGGTCTGCTTTGACATCTAAGGATGTAGCTTACTTCCGCTTTATCGACCGGGAACTCAGCCAGGATTTGCAGCGGCACCAACCGGCGACAGTGACGCCCCTGAACAGCCGACAACGCAGCCGCGCCGTCGGCATGGCCATGGGTGAGTAGGAATGGCAAAGGATGCCCAACAGCAATTGGTGAACCACTTCACTGCCCACTTTCTGGGGGGTGAAGGGTTTACGACGATTACCGCCGCCCGGCAACAGGCGGCGTTGGTGTTGGGCACACCGGTCAACCCCGGCACAGCACTGGTAAAGCAGGTGGATGAAGCGGTGGAGGGGGCGGTGGTGCGAGCAGCCCAGGGGATTCTTCAGGCCTCGGCCACTCCTCGCGACGCCTACGAGCGGCTGGTCGAGTTGCACAACCGTCAGCCAGCCCTCAATGTTCGTTCCTCCACCAGCGTGTTGCAGCAGGCCTACAGCACGCCGATTCCCATCGCGTTTTTGGCCTCTACCCTGGCGGGCATTATCCCAGACACCACCGTCTACGAACCCTCTGCCGGACATGGCGCATTGCTGGTGGGAACTGACCCTACCCAGGTCACCGTCAATGAACTCAATCCAGATCGCGCCGCTGACCTGCGGGCTCAGGGGTACCGCGTCACGGAGTGGGATGCGGCGGAGTACCAGCCGGAACGCCTACATGACGTGGTGATCGCCAATCCTCCCTTTGGCGCGGTGCGAGCCGCGCAGGGGCAGCGTAAACGGTTCAGGTTGCCGGGCAATCTGCGGGGGACAACCCAGATTGATCAGGCGATCTCGTTCCAAGCTCTAGGAGCGATGAAGGACGATGGTCGCGCCGTTTTGATACTAGGTGGCAAGCTGGGCGTAGACGAAGAGCTGCGGTCTGAGCGCTACAACACCCTGGAAAGTCGAGGCTTCTTTTATGCCCTGTACCAGCAGTACGCCGTTACCCAACACATTTCCATCTGGGGTGATCTGTACCGCAAGCAGGGTGCTGGGTTTCCCATTGATTTGATTGTGATCAAAGGCCGAGGGCAGTCTGAACGCCCGTTACCGGCTGCTGATGTGCCGGTTATCTACAAGTCGTTTGCTGAACTTAAGGAGTTGATTCCTAATGAACCTATCCGCCACGCCCGTATCTCCCCGGACGTACCCGTTCATGACCCGCCAGTATCCCAGCTTTCCCAACCTCTGGACGCTGGAGGGCCTGGGAACGCTATTCATCGTCAAGGTGCCACCAGCGCTAGAGCAGCTGAGCAAATCGACTTACCTACAGCTGATGCAAACTCGGTTGGACAGAATGATTCAGGCCTCCGTCTCAGAAACCTCCCAGATCGAGACGCAACAACGGCTGGCCACTACCCTCAGCGAATTGGACTGGGCTCAGGAGATTCCAATACTGGAGCCGGACAACGAGCCGGACTTCGCCCTGGAGTATTGGCGGCAGCAGTGGGCGGAGACCTTGATTCGGAGCAACTGGCGGTTTCAGGAACGCCTCGGCTATTACGGGGGGATCTTTCCGGTAACGCCCGTAACCCCCAGCTATCCGGACTATCTGGACTGGCTGAACCTGCACGACGAGACCACGCTAGAGGCGTGGCTGAACGAACTGAGTCTGTAGCCCTTCACCCAGAACTCATTATGAATACTCCTGTTTCAACCGGCGAGGCTGTGGCTCCGTCGGCAGACACCTATGATGTCCAGCCCCGGCAGGTAGCCTATGTGCCCAAGAGCAAGGGCTTTTCGACTCAGACCCTGATTCCCTTCAATATGGCTAGTGCAGCGCAGCAGGCGCTGGAGCGCTTTGAGCAGCAGCAGGGCGATATTGACGAGTACCTGGCTACCCGACTGGGCTATGGCTCCGTGGCCGAACTCCACGGCTACTTCAGTGCTGAGCAGGTCGATGCTTCAGCCCTAGCGATCAGCAATATCGAGCGGGGGGCCGGGTTTATCACGGGCGATCAGACGGGCATTGGCAAGGGGCGCATCTGTGCCAGCATCATGCGCTACGCCCAGCAGCAGGGGAAGATTGCCTTGTTCATCACCAAGGACAAACCGCTCTACGCTGACATGATGCGGGATGTGGGGGATATAGGGATGCGGCGGTTTTCGCCCTTCATCACCGATAGCGGCACCGAAATTCCCTTAGCCAATGGCGCGGCGCTGAAAACGGCTGGAGCGGCGAAGCAGCAGGCAGAAATGCAATCCATGATCCAGCGAGGCAACCTGGGCCGCTACAGCGCGGTGTTCACCACCTATAGCCAACTCCAGACCGTAGGAAAGAAGGAACCGCTGCGGCGCACGTTCCTCAGACGTATGGCTCCTAATGCGATCTTGATTCTGGATGAAGCCCACCAGGCGGGGGGGAGCAAAGGGGGATGGAAAGAGGCGGGACCACCGGATCGGGCTGACTTTGTGCGGGAGTTGATCGACCTGTCATCAGGGGTGTTTTACTCGTCAGCGACCTACGCCAAGCGGGCCGATGTGATGGACTTGTATGCCCGGCGCACCGACCTGCGGTTGGGCGTCAGCAGTATGACGGCGCTAGAGAATATCTTGACCCGTGGAGGAGTGCCACTCCAGCAGATTGTCGCCAGCAAGTTTGTCGCCTCGGGGCAAATGCTCAGGCGGGAGCGCTCCTATGAGGGGATTTCGTTTCAGGCCAAGACCGTGCCGGTGGATCGGGAAGTAGCCGATGACTTCTCGGCGGCGATGCGGGCGATCAAGGATTTTGACCGGGCTAAACAGAAGGCAGTGAAGGCGATCAGTAATGAGGCCAAGGCGGAAGCGAAGGCCCTGAGGCAGGATGGAGCGATTGGCGAGGTGGGAGCCCGGAGTACCAACTTCACGTCGCTGATGCACAACTGCATTGAGCAGGGGCTGCTGGCCCAAAAGGCGGATGCGACAGTAGATGAGGCGATCTCAGCTCTCCAGAGGGGCGAAAAACCCGTGATTACGGTGGCCAACACTATGGGCAGCTTCATCGAGGCCTATGCAGAGTCCCAAAATTTGAACCCTGGGGACGCCATGAGCCTTTCCTTTGGGGATCTGCTGGAACGGTATCTGGAGCGATCCAGGGACGTGGTGGTGACAGACTACCGGGGCCACTCCACCCGGCTACGCCTCAGCGATGAGCAGCTAGGCGGCGATGCCGTTCTGGCCTACGAGGAAGCGTTGGATTGCATTCGCGAAAGTGACTTCAGCGGCATTCCCATCAGCCCGATTGACTACATCGAGCAGCAGTTGGAGCGCTCTGGCTACCGGGTTACCGAAGTCACCGGGCGGACGGCGGGCATCGAGTATGGGGCCGATGGCACTATGGCCTACAAAGTGCGACTGGGGGAGGAAACCACCGCTAAGGGCAGGATCGATGCCGTGGCCCGGTTTAATGCCGGAGATGCCGATGTCATTCTGCTCAACTGCTCGGGCTCGACTGGTATTTCGCTCCACGCCTCGGAGAAGTTTGCCGACCAGCGGCCTCGACACATGATTGTGGCCCAGGCCGAACGAGACATTAACGTGTTCATGCAGATGCTGGGCCGGGTGCATCGCACCGGGCAGGTGGCGTTACCCAATTACACGCTGCTGATGGGGGATCTCCCGGCTGAAAAGCGACCGGGGGCGATCCTGTGTCGCAAGATGGCGAGTCTCAATGCCAACACCACGGCAGCACGGGAAACCGATATCTCGCTCAACACCGTAGTAGATTTCATGAACCCCTACGGCGAGCAGGTAGTGACGGAGCTGCTGGCGGACGACCCGGAACTAAATGCCAAGCTAGATTTTCCTGCCGCCAAAGCCGAAAACGATGCCTCCGATATCGCCCTAATCAAGAGGGTAACGGGGAGGATTCCACTACTGCCCATTGCTGAACAAGAGGCGGTCTACAGCCTGATTGAGTCGGAGTACCGCGACCTGGTGGATCAGGCACGGGCGATGGGGGAGAACATTCTGGAGGCGGATCAGCTGGATTTGGACGCTCGACCGCTGGCGCGGATGGAGGTGATGGCGGATGACAGCGAGACCGCGAGCGAGTTCACGGGGCCAGTGTACCTAGAGTTGGTGGAGGCGAAGAGTGAGAGCAAGCCGCTGACCCAGCTTCAGGCGATCAATGCAGTGCGGGAGTCGGTGGGGTTGGCAGAAGTGTCTGCGGTGGATGCCCATGACCCGGATGCTGTAGCCGCGCAGGCCAGGCAGCGGGTGGCGGCGACAATTACCCAGTTGGAAGCGGAGACCAATCGCTACCGGCAGGCAGCGATCGCCCAAAAGCAAGACAGTAAAGCCATTGAAAAGCTGAACGACCGCATTGAGCAGCAGCTCACGCATGTCTCTAGCGTGCTAGAAACTTTCGTGCCGGGCACACCGCTGCGGTTGGTGACGCCTGCCAGCAAGACCATTCTCTACGGGGTGGTGGCGGGGGCCGATGCCAAGAAGCGCTCGGGGAGCCCAGCCGCACCGAATCGTTGGAAGCTTCGGATCTTGGTCGCGGATTCGGCTCGACAGATTACGGTGCCATTGTCCAAGTTCAATACAGGGCGGAGCGGATCACTCGATGCCACGGTGCAAACGGAGGACTGGTTTGGCAACAGCGTGTACTCGCTGTTCGACATACAACAGGAAGCGGGGCGAATTAACCGGCAGATCTTTACCGGCAACCTGATCAAGGCGTTTGAGAAATACTCCAACGGCAAGCTGGTGAACTACACCGACTACCGGGGTGAGGTGTGCCAGGGGCTGATCATGCCCAAGGGTTTCGATATTGAGTCGGAGCTGACCAAGGAGCAGGTGGCCTTTAAGGAGCCGCAGCAGGTGTTTCGGTTCTTGACCGATCTGACCAACCGGCAGGGGGCGGTGAAGACCCTTGATGAGTTGCTGTTGTTGAAGCCCCAGCAGGCGGGGGACGGGTTCATTCTGCAAGCGCCCAAGTCGAAGGAGTCTGGGGGGCGGTACTACCTGGATGAAGACTTGATTACGGCGGCAGGATCAGATTTTTATTCGGTGGCCGATCGCATGGAGGTGGTCATTCCCCCAGAGCGGTTGGAGCGGGTGCTGGGGGTAGTGATGCACCAGCGGAACTACACCCTGGCGGCGTTTGAGTTTAAGGAGGTGGCGCGGCAGTTGATGGGGGTGGCGCTGCCGACGCTGGAAAAGGTGGAGATCCAGGAGGTGAAGCCCTCGGTTGTTTCTCAGGCAGTGGCACCTGCGATCGAAAATCAACCCAGTACAGAATCAGCCGTAGAAAGACCTGTGGCTGAAGCTCCAGTGACCCCAGTTGTCCCCAATCAGCCCCCGATGGGCCAACTGGAGAAGCGGATTCTGCGGTTTTTGAGAAATGCCGGGATTGATCAAGACGTGATGACCTCCCAGGAATTTCACCTGCGAATCGAGAATGAACCCTTCATTCCGCTGGTGGTAGAGCGGCAGGGGGATGAGCTGTATCTGACCCATTACCTGACTCAGAACGGCGATATGTTCATCGATTCGGAGATGGTGTTTCGGGTGCGGGGCGAGGGGCACATTGAGTTCAAGGAGACGGCGGTGCAGAGTTTGCGGGGCGGGGAGTCGCGGCTACCCGATCGCGCCTTTGCCCAAATTTTCTCTAAGAACATTGTCCAGCAGGGGTTTGCGGAGGCTACGAAGTCTCAAATCCAGGCTCAGGAAACACCCGAAGTGGAGCAGGAACCGGGAGATGAGCGATCGCAGATGCCGAGTGACATGCGGCAGTATCTGGAAGTGAAAGACCAGTATCCCGATGCGATCGTACTGGTGCAGTCGCCAGATCAGCGGTTCTATGAGGCGTTTTTTGAGGGTGCGCGGCCCTTGATTGAGCATCTGGAGATGATTGGCACCAGCATGGAG